>CAXTMV010000121.1:0-15389 GCA_964245425.1 uncultured Flavihumibacter sp.
CTTTTACCGTTAACGGGCAGGGAACGTACACGTATGCCATTACGCTGCCGACTACCGACCTGACTATTACCAGCGGTACCAACACCATGATCGTTAATACATTCACCAGCACGCCTGCTGCAACAGGTACGCTGACGGCGGGTGCCCAGACGCTGAATGTAGGTGCTACCCTGAACGTAGCGGCTGCACAGGCTTCCGGTGTATATGTTTCGGCCACGCCGTTTAACGTAACCGTGAACTATAATTAATTTTTACTTAAAGAAAACGTTGCGCAAGAAAACGCAGCGTTTTCTTTAAAAACCAATTCTAATGATCCAGGCCATTCCATTAAGAAAACCAGCAGCTTATTCTCCCATCACTTTTGTTATTTTCGCCGTTTGCCTGCTGCTGGCACTGCAATTGTTTTTTTCAACAGGGGCTGCTGCGCAAGGCAACCTGTTGCTGATGCCCAGACGGGTTGTTTTTGAAGGTGCAAAGAGATACGAAGAACTGAACCTGGCCAATACCGGCAGGGATACAGCGCGCTATACCATTTCGCTGATGCATGTAAGAATGCATGAAGACGGCAGCTTTGAAGAAATTACCGAACCAGGCGCCGGTGAAAATTTTGCCGATAAATACATACGTTTTTTTCCGCACAGTGTTTCACTCGGGCCCGGCGAATCGCAGGTCGTAAAGATCCAGCTGAACAGGTCAAATGAATTAACCGCCGGTGAATACCGGTCGCATCTTTATTTCAGGGCCATCCCCAATGCAGCACCCCTGGGTGAAACAATACCCTCGGCCGATTCTTCCATTGCCATCCACCTGGTACCGGTTTTTGGTATTTCCATACCGGTTATCATCCGGGTAGGAGAGACCGATACACAGGTAAGCCTCACCGCGCCCAGTTTTGAAATGGCAGATACAGTACCGGTGCTGAACATGACCTTTCTGCGTAAAGGAAATATGTCTGTTTACGGAGACCTGGCAGTAGACTATATTTCTGCACAGGGAAAAGCAATTCCGGCAGGCTCTGTGAAAGGAGTGGCACTGTATACACCCAATGGCGTACGCCGCATCAAGCTGAACCTGGATAAAAAGAACGGTATCGATTACCATTCCGGCAAACTGCATATCAGCTATAACACCCCTGAAGAATCAAAGCCGGCAAAAATTGCCGAAACAGATCTTGTGTTGCATTGATGTTGAAAAAAAGTTGTTTATGAAAAACCTACTTACCTTTTTTATATTTATTTGCCTGGCAGCAAAAATGACGGCACAAACCGTAGTGGTTACCGACGATAATACGTATACCAGCGGCCAGGCTTCTTCCGTACTGGATCTTAAATCAATTTCAAAAGGTTTTCTGACGCCACGCATGACTGCTGCGCAAAGAACCGCCATTACCAGCCCCGCGGAAGGGTTGCTGGTATACCAGACCGATGGTACCAAAGGATTTTATTTTTATACTGCTTCCACCTGGACCATACTCGCTTCCGGCACCGGCAGCCAGTGGACGAACAGTGGCAGCAATATTTTTTATACCACCGGCAATGTAGGCATCGGCACCAGCATCCCTAGCTCTGTGCTGCATATTTCAGGTACCAACCCCTTAACGTTGAACGGCGTGCAAACCGGTGCCAGCACAGACAGTTTACTCAGCATTACTGCCGGTATTGTAAGGAAACTTTCATTTGCAGCCGCCACCAGTGCTGTCTCCTGGTCGCTCACCGGAAATGCCGGCACCAATACTACCAACAATTTCATTGGCACAACAGATAATACCAGTTTCAGAATCCGTACCAATGCTGTGCAGCGTATGGTGCTCGATAGCCTGGGCAATGTGGGCATCGGCACCGCCCCCGCGTTTACAACAGGTAGTTTCCAGGAAAAATTACTGGTAGATGCCGGCACCACCAGTTCTTATAATGCCATTGTTGCCAGGGGAACGCTGAATAATTACCTGCAGCTGAACATTCAAAATCTGTCGAATGGCGTAAATGCCTCTTCAGACATTGTGGCAACGGCCGATAACGGCAATGAAAGCGATAATTTTATTGATTTTGGCATCAACAGCAGCGGCAATACCCAGGCCATTATGGGTGGCCCCGATGATGCTTACCTGTATACCACCGGTAATAATTTATTAATTGGAACAGCTGATGCTGGTAAATCCGTTGTATTTATGACCGGCGGCACCACACAGTCTGTCAATGAAAGAATGCGGATAGACGGAAACGGCTATGTGGGCATCGGTACCAATGCACCCAGCACTGATCTTACTTTGTTTCAAAATGGCAGCGGTACGTATTCGTCAAGAGGATTCCGGTTTACCGGCAATTCTATCGGCGGTACCAATACCGGCTCCGGTTTTTCCATGGCACTGGGTTATAATGTAAGTAACAATAAACAATTGTGGCTGGGCGATGCCGATTACCTGAACAATGCTTCAGGTGTGTTCATCCGTTATTCTGCCAGCAGTGGCGCCGCTATTATTGATGCGGTAAATGGTACCAATACCAGCAGAAAGGCATTATCGCTTGGCATTGCCGGCGACCCTGCATCAGGACTTATCTTGGGTTCAGACGCTAATCCCGTATCACCCACATCTTTTGTCTGGGCAAACGGAAATATGGCCATCGGCAATGGTTACCGGGCCAATGCTGCACCCACCAATGGCTTACTGGTACAGGGTAGCATTGGGGCAGGCGTAACCAGCCCTACCGCCGTATTGCAGCTGGCTGCGGGTACGGCTACTGCGGGAACCGCCCCGCTGAAACTGACAGCCGGCACCAGCCTTACCACCGCCGAGAACGGTGCGGTGGAATACGATGGTACCAATTATTATGCTACTGCGGGCGGTGTTCGCTATACGCTAGCCAAGACACTAACGGCCACCAGCAGCCTTAATTTTCCGTCAACCGGCGCCGCCGGCGGTTTTAGTAACCTGACCATTACCGTTACAGGGGCAGCAGACGGCGATGTGGTGCAGCTGGGTGTTCCTTCGGCGTTGATTCTTTCCAATAGTTTTTATACGGCCTATGTGTCGGCTGCCAATACGGTAACAGTTCGGTTCACCAATACCAATGGCTTGCTGGCGCAAGATCCCGCAGCAGGCACGTTCCGGGTGTCTGTAACAAAATATTAGTAACAAAGCGCCCCGGCTGCGCAGGTTCAACCGATGGCAATGACCTGCGAATGGGTGGCAAACCGAATCAAAAGAAAAAGACAAGTGCTTTAGATTGAAATATAAATCATACATACTACTGTTATACAGCTGTTTTTTTTCTGCTCTCTTCATGCAGGCGCAGGGTATTATTATTCCCGCCGGTAGTTATGTTATCGCCGGCAACGGAAACATGGTGGTTAGCGGCAACTGGGTTAACAACGGCAGCTTCACCCATAACAGCGGCGCACTGGTGTTTGCCGGCGCTGCGCAAAGCCTGGGTGGCAGTTCTGTCACTACTTTCAATAATATTACAACACTGACAGGAAGTACCACCACTATTACGTCTGCCGGCCATTCGTTGAAAGGGGTGCTGTTAAGCAATGGCACGCTTAATGCGAATGGTAACCTTACACTGCTTTCTACCGCCACGCAGACAGGCGCGGTAGACGGAAGCGGTACCGGTGAGGTACTGGGCAACCTGATCGCGCAGCGCTACGTTGCCTCCGGTTTCGGGTATAAATATTTCAGCTCGCCTTTTCAGAACGATACGGTAGGGGATTTCTCAAATGATATGAACCTGGCCGCCAGTTTCCCCAGCTTTTATAAGCACGATGAGAGTCTTGCCACCAATGGATGGGTAAATTATACAACCGGCAGCGGTATATTAAGTCCCCTGCATGGCTACGCAGCCAACCTGGGTTCGTCTGCAGGCGCCAAAACGGTTGACCTGAAAGGCGTGGTGAACAATCATACGGTTTCTTATACCTTGTATAACCATAATATGGCCTATACACTTGGGTTTAATTTAGTAGGCAATCCTTATCCTTCTCCTATAAACTGGGATGCAGCAGGGGGTTGGACAAAAACGAATATTGACAACGCCGTCTATTTTTTCAATGCCGGCACCACCAATCAGTATACGGGTGTATATAGCAGTTATATCAATGGAGTGTCCAGCGACGGAATTGCCGGCAGCACCATCGCTGCCATGCAGGGTTTTTTTGTGCACGTAACAAACGGTACTTACCCCGTAGCAGGTTTACTGAGCGTAAACAACAGCGCCCGGATACTGAATGCGGCTGCGGCTTTTTACAGGGCGGGGGGCATCCAGGATTACCCGTTGTTGCGGTTAAGCGCCGGTTTTGCCGATGCGCCGGCCGACCCGGTCACTTTTTATTTTACAGACGATGCTACCGCTGTTTTTAATAAAGCAGCAGATGCTTTAAAACTGATGAATACAGATTCGGTAATGCCGAATCTTTTTGCCTTATCGGCAGATAAACAAAAACTTTCCATCAATGCAAGGCCGATAATAAAGGATTCACTCAGCGCCGTTCCGCTGGGATTGGTTACGAAAAAAGACGGATGGATCTCTTTTACTGCAAAAGACATAGCAGGGTTGCCCCCGGGGCAATACGTTTACCTGTCTGATCTGAAAACCGGGAATAACCAGGACCTGCAAAAGGATCCTCCCTACCGCTTATTTCTTACAGCGGGTGACTATGAAAGCAGGTTCTTCCTGACCTTTAGCACAAAAGAATTAAAGGCTGCAGGCGGTACCCCCATTATGGGGACAGGTATGAATGCCTATTATGCCGGCGGCAGGCTGCTGGTAAATGCAGGCCTGGCAGCAGGTGAAAAAGCTGGCGTGTCGGTGATCAATATGGCGGGCCAGACCGTCTGCCGGCAGGATATCAGTGGCCAGGGTTACCAGTCAATAGCCGGAACCTTCAGCAGTGCAGTATACATTGTACAGGTGGCAGGTGCCGGGAAAATTTATTCTAAAAAAATATTTATAGGAACCCGGTAATGAATAAACACAGCATATCAACCGGCCGCGTAAAAATTCGATTACTGTTATACGCTAGTATCTTGCTGGCGGGCTGTTCTTATTCTGCCAAAGCACAGCCGCCACCGCCAAGACCCATCAGTATTTATGTGAACCCCGCGCAAGGCTTGATTTTCGGCGCTTTCTTCCAGGGTGTTTCGGGGGGTACCGTCATCGTATATCCCGATGGCTCGCGTTCTGTTACCGGCAGCCTGGTGCAGGCCAACCTGGGTTATCCTTTTTCGCCCGCTATTTTTGAAGTGGATGCCAATGTGGGTACCCTTGTTTCTATTATGAACGGCCCCGATGTTACACTGACCGGCAGCAACGGCGGTTCCATTCTTCTGCATATCGGCACCGCCAGCACGGGTAGTTCTTTTGTTACTTCCGTGGCACCCCCTTCCCGCACACAGGTAAGGGTGGGTGGAACACTTACCGTAGGTAATAAACTGGCCAATCCATCCGGTAATTACAGCGGCACTTTTTCAGTAACCTTTATACAGCAATAACCGGCCCCGGCCAATAGCAGCATGACCGACCGCTCGACATACTACCCTGGAAAAAAATCCGCTGCCAATAAAGGCACTTTTTTCCTGTTGGTATATGCGTTGTTTCTTTTTGCTGTTCCGCTGCGCGGATGGGCAAAAGATGATCCCATCCTTCCGTATGATGAAATACTGGTATTCATGAATGTGCAGGGCGTTGGCAATGTACAGATACCCGCTGCCATCCGTAACGAAACCGCCTGGCTGAACATCGCCGATGTATTCGATTTTTTAAAGATCAGGAACCAGCCCTCTGCCAGCCTTGATTCCGTAGTTGGTTTTTTTATCAGCCAGCAGGCTGTCTTTGTGATCGATGGAAAGAATAACCGGATCGAATACCAGGGAAAAAAAATTGACCTGGCAACGGACGCTTTTATCCGTACGCCTACCGGTTTGTACCTGCGTTCAGATTATTTCGGACAGGTCTTTGGCCTGCAATGCAAATTCAATTTTCGCAGTTTGTCGGTGGTACTGAGCACAGATCTGGAACTGCCCATCATACGCGAGTTGCGGCAGGAAGCCATGCGAAACAATCTTAGCCGCCTAAAAGGCGAACAAAAGGCAGATACGGCTATTTTGCGCAGCTACCCGCTTTTCAAATTTGGCATGGCCGACTGGGCGGTCATCAATACGCAGGATGTTCAGCAAAAAACAACCGACACGCGGTTGAACCTGGCATTGGGCGGCGTAGTGGCCGGCGGCGAAACAAACGTGATGCTCAACTACCGGAACCATACGCCCTTTAATGAAAGGGAGCAGTATTACCAATGGCGTTTTGTTGACAATGATAATAAAGCATTGAGACAGGTATTGGCGGGCAAGATTTATACGCCTTCTGTTTCTTCTATTTACTCGCCCGTGGTAGGCATGCAGTTCACCAATACGCCCTCGCTTTACCGCCGCTCTTTTGGCACCTATACACTCACTTATTATACCGAAGCCGGTTGGATTGCCGAATTGTATGTGAACAATACCCTGGTAGATTATTCAAAAGCCGACGCCACCGGCCTGGCTCATTTCCAGGTACCGCTGGTATATGGCAATTCATTGGTAAAGATCCGTTTTTACAGTCCCTGGGGAGAAGAGCGCAGCAGTGAACAAAACATACAGATACCTTTTAACTTTCTGCCCCTGCATGAATTTGAATATACTGCCAGCGCAGGTATTGTTGAAGACAGCCTGCGCAGCCGGTTTGCCCGGGTAAACGCCAATTTTGGTATCAGTAAGCGATTAACGGTGGGGGCGGGAACGGAATACCTGTCGTCTGTCAGCTCCGGCAAAATCATTCCCTTTGTAAATGCATCCCTGCGAATGAGCGCCAACCTGCTGTTTTCCGGCGAATATGCTTACGGGGTACGGTCAAAATTCATTGGCAGTTATCATGCCCGTTCAGACTTACAGGTAGAGCTTGACTATACCCGTTATAAACAGGGGCAAACGGCCATCAACAATAGTTTCCTGGAAGAAAGAAAAGCCATTGTGTCTTTCCCTTTCAGAAGCCGCAAATTCACTTTGTTCTCCAGGCTGTCTGTTTACCAGGTAGTGCTGCCCAACCTTAAATATGCCAATACAAAGTATACAACTGTTGAAGGACTGCTGTCGGGCGTCCTTTTCGGGGTAAATACCAATTTAACTACTTATGGCCTGCTGACCGATCAGACCAGCCCTTATGTATACAGCAACCTGTCCGCGGCATTTCGGTTGCCTGCCAGGTTTATATTTACACCACAAGTGCAATACGAGTACAACCAGCAAAAAATAATTGATCTCCGGGGTGAGCTGGGCAAGTATATCAGCAATCGCGGCTACCTGAATGTATATTATGAAAATAATTATAAAAGCGGTTTTCAGAGCGCCGGCATCGGCCTGCGCTTTGATTTTTCTTTTGCCATCACCAGCCTATCGTTTACAAGGGGCAATCACCAGTCGGGTAATATGGTGCAATCAGCCAGTGGGAGCATGTTGTACAACGACCGCACCAACCAGCTTAATTTCAATAACCGCAATAGTGTGGGCAAGGGCGCTGTAATTGTGCTTACTTACCTTGACCTGAATGGCAATGGCCAGCGTGATGCAGGTGAACCCAGGGTTACAGGCATCAGCATCAGCATGAATGGCGGTCGCGTACGGTCTAATAAAGCTGATTCGAGCCTGCAGGTAACAGAGCTGGAAGCTTATGCCACATATACTTTGAAAATTAACGAAGCATTTGAAAATGTGGCCTGGCATATCCGGAATAAAGTAATCAGCATTACAGTAGACCCCAACCAGTTTAAACTGGTTGAAATACCCGTAGGCATTGTTAATGAAGTGGCGGGAACGGTTTTCCTGGAGGAGGGTGACAATCAAAAGCCATTGGCGCGTATAAAAGTAAGTTTTTACCGCAGTGACTACACATTGGCCGGTGAGATACTGACGGAGCCGGATGGGTCATTCAGTTTCAGTGGGTTGCCACCAGGTTCGTATACGGCCCAGATCAATGCCGCACAGTTGCAGAACCTTCACATGAAATGCCTGCCCTGGTCCTTACCCTTTACGATCAATGCCGGCCGTAACGGCGACTTTATCGATGGCCTTCGGTTTATTCTGCGGCCGCTTTAAACTTTAGCGGGGGATACAGGTCACAGGGCCGCATTGTTAATGCCTATCATTTCCCGGAAGTATAGGCGCCAGGCCTTATCTTTAAAAAAACAACTCCATTGACAGCTAAATCGGCGTTTACCATTATTTTGTTTGTTGTATTGTCGCGCACGGGTATTGCCCAGCGGATGGAGTCTGCCGGCAGTGGCAGCATCGGCCTGTCATATACGGCGTTGCCCACCCAATCTTTCAAAGACACTTCAGGCGGTTTTGGTTACCAGGCCTGGGGCATCAACCTCAATATTCCTTTTTTCAGCAACCGGCATTCAATTGTAAAAAATGTTTTGGATGGGCAGAAGCCGCATTTTTACCAGGTTTCCGGCCATGCCGGTTTTGAATCGCTGCGTTCCAGCATCGGTTTTATCAATAGTGACCGCAACATTTACCAGGTAACGGCGGGGCTGGGCGGATTGTTTTACAATGGCAGGAAAAATATTATCCTGGCAGATGTAAGCACCGGTATTGCCAGCGACGGGCTGGCCATACAAAGTCACGATACCCGTTACCGTTTTTCGGGTTTGTTTTTGGTGAACCACCTGCACAGCACTTCGGTGATGTACCAGTATGGCCTTGTATTCACATATGCGTATGGCAGGCCCTTGCCGCTACCGGTATTGGGTATCCGTAAAAAATTCGCGCAGACCTGGTCTCTCTCGGCTATTCTCCCGGTATCGGTACAGCTTACGGATAAGCTGAACAAGCAAATGAGCATTAGTTTCCTGCTGCGGCCATCGGGTAACCGGTTCCAGCTCGAAAACCAGAATAATTTTCACACCGCATCGCCCACGGTATACATGCAGTTGCGGCAGTTTGAATTGGGCATGAACTACCAGTACAGGTTTGCCAAACAGTTCAGCCTGGGTGCAGAAGCCGGGCTGCTGGCCGGTGGCAAGCTGAAATTTACCGAAGTGGATGATTTCAAGACCATCCTGTACCAAACCCATATGAAGCCCGGCGCCCGCTTCCGGCTTTCGCTCCGTTACCTGTTGCCGCACAAGGCCAACAGCACAAGCGATATGGACCCGGATCTATTAAGATTAAATTAACGAAACTTTTGTACGCGGGCGATTGGAATGCCCGTTTCTGGCCAGACCTTGCTTTTCTCCAAATAAGCACATAGGTTCAAAGGGGCACATAGAACTATATGTGTCAGTGAAACTAATTGACTAGGTGGTGAAAATACTTGCAAAGGGGTGCCTGAGCCTGATGAGCGGGATTATTTGCTTTTTGTGCGGTAAATATGTAACATAAATGCCTACCCGAACGTCTCTTAATCAGCAAAACCTCTGTTAATGAAAATAAGACTCCAGGAAATCGAATTCGGCGCCCGGGATACGGACAAAAGCAAAGGTTTTTACCAGGCTGTATTGGGCCTGGACCCGGTTATCGACCAGGACCAGTTAAAAGTGTTCAATTCGGGCGTGGCGGGGGTAGATTTTAATATTTCTACCCACTACCCGGCCAATGTGATCACGACCAGTTTTTTAACCACCGATCTGCAGAAGCTGATAGACCGCCTGCAACTTACAGGGGTATTGTTTGAAGGGCCTGTGCAATCGCACCTGGGCATGATGTCTATCTCTTTGCGCGATCCCGACGGAAATATTATAAAAGTAAACCAGCCTACAAAAGAATCTCCCTCCTGGCTGAAAGTGTAAGCCGCCGGAAAATAAGAAGATGTGTAAACGCCGGTTTTTTTTACAGCACTTACTGACTAGTTATAAAAACTGAAATAAACCGGCAGGTAATGTGTTTATGTATATAAATGATGAATACATAAAATTACAACGCCATCTCCCAGGCGTTCCGATACCAGTATTATGTCTTTCCCCGGTGAAGGCTGCCTGCTGGAGCTGTAGGTCGCGTTAAAAGATGCATAGTCCGGTCTTTGCCAGGTTAAAGAGACCCGCTTTATCATTGCCACCTGTCTGCACCCACTTTGGCTGTTTGTCGCAAAAGCCATCCCGGCGCCAGCCGGCTCATTATCCGCAGCATGCGGGCGACACCCGGATAGATCTCGAATTTATTATTCTTCATGGCTGTAAGGGCAATGTCTACCAGTTTGCCGGGGTCCATCAACAGGCTGGTATTAAAACCCTGTTCGCTGGAAAACTTATCATTCAGGGCTGTCTTTGCAGCGGGTGCCAGTAATTCAAAAACCCTGATGCCCGTATTTTTTAACTGCACACGAAGGGATTGAGAGTAAGAGTGCAGCCCTGCTTTGCTGGCGCCGTACACGGGCGAAAGCGGAAAAGGCACCAAGGCAAGCCCCGATGTAACATTTAATATGGCGGCTTGTTTCTTTGTTTTCAGGTGCGGCAGAAATTGATGTACCATGCGGATAGGGCCCATTAAATTTATCTCTATTTCCCGGGTAATCTCTTCCAGGCTGGTATTATTGTCCTGCAGGTTTATTTTTCTCATTTCGCCTGCGTTGTTGATCAGGATGTTGAGATCGGGAAATTGTGCTGTAACCCGGCTATGCAATTGTACAACGGCCGCCGGGTCGCTTACATCACTTTGAAAAATATGTACGGTGGGTAAGCTTTTTTTTGCTGCTTCAAGTTTTGAAAGGTCTCTGCCGGTAATGATAACGGTATTGCCCGCAGCGATCAGGCGGGTGGCGAATTGTAATCCGAACCCGCTGGTGCCGCCGGTAACCAGTACGGTATTGTTGTGCTGTTCCATCTTTTATCTTTATTATTTGATGGAACAAAGATGCGAAGGAAAGGCAGGTGGCTGTTTGCGAGCATCAATCTATTGTTTGCGAAATTCAAACCAGCCGGAAAGCAACTGGGGTATGCGAGGTCTGCTTTTTAAAAAAATTGGAGAAATGTGCCAGCTCCTCAAAGCCAAGGGAATAAGCAATTTCGGAAATATTCCAGTCTGTTTCCCTGAGCAGTATCTTGGCTTCCTGTATGATCCGGCTGCTGATAAAATCGGTGGTGGTTTTGCCCGTATTTTCTTTTAGTACTTTGTTCAGGTGGTTCACATGCACCGCCAGCCGGCTTGCATAGTCTTTGGCCGTACGCAGTTTTAAGGTCTGCTGCGGAGATTCTATCGGAAACTGCCGCTCCAGTAACTCAACAAATAAAGAAGATACCCGGGCCGCGGCATTGTGTACCGCATGCAGGGCGGTGGCAGGTTGTAGCTTCTGGCCGTAATGAATCAGCTCCAGTACAAAATTCCGCAGCAAATCATATTTGTATGCGTAGTCGGAGCTTATTTCCTTATGCATTTTTTTAAATATGAGTTCAATTTCTGCCGCCTCTGCTGCAGACACCTGGAAAACGGGATAGCCACCCGATTTAAAAATAGGCAAATCGTCCAGCACCACGCCGCTTTTGGAAGGCAGCAGGAATTCATCTGTAAACACGCAAAAATGACCGGCCTGATTCATGTCCTGCGGCAGCCAGTTATAGGGTATTTTAGGTGTTGCAAACAAGAGCGCATTTTTCTCAATATCAATTACCTTGTCGGCATATTCGGCCTTGTTGCGACCGCTGATCAGACTGATCTTATAATAGGCCCTCCTGTTATAAGGCATATGATCATTACCCGTAAATTTTGCAAAGAGATCCGCCACATCAAATACATTAAAATGTCCTACCTCCTTGCTGATGCCGGTAGGCAGCAGGGCTGCAGTCTCCTTGTAGAATTCTTCCAGCGAAATGGGTTTCATGTATAACAATTTGCAAAATTCAAATATAATCATTTATAAGTAGCGTCCAATCTGCCTGCAGGAGGCTGGCCAACAGCAGGTATATTTGTGTTCAATATAGAAGCAATATTTATATGCAATGCATGAAAACGCTGATTACCTTTCTTCAATCTTTCAGGCGCCTGACCGATCCGGAGCAGGAAATAATTGCCGCCTTCTTTGAACGCAGGCAATACAAGCTGGGTGCCTATCTTTTTAGCGGTAGAAAAATATGCGATGAACTGTTTTTTATATCATCCGGTATTGCACGGATCGCAACGGTTTCTGAAAAAGGGATGGACCTGACACTGTATTTTATTAATGAGAAACAGTTCTGCAGCATTCTGCAGAGTTTTACAGCCGGCACTAGTACAGAGGATACTATACAGGCCTGCTGTGCTACAGAAGCCATGGTCATCAGTAAAGCAAGGCTGCAACAACTCTACCAGCAACTGCCTTTTATGAATGAACTGATAAACCAGGCAAACCAGCAACGCCTGCTGGAAAAGATCCGCCTGAAAAACAGGTACGCCGGCCAGGATTCCCTTAGCCGGTACAAGATTTTCCTGGAAGAACAACCCGGTATTGCCAACCGGGTTTCATTGAAAGACATAGCTTCTTACCTGAATATAACACCGCAGTCTCTCAGCAGGATCAGGAAAAATTTGAAATAGCATCTTAATAGCGGCCGTTTCTAACCCGGGATTACTTAATAAAGCCTCTTTCTTTGGCATTATTTACCAAATGGTAATCCCATCCATAAAACTTCTCCGGACATTTGCGCCCATAAAATAAGAAGTGATGGTAAACGACACAAGATCATTAAAGGGCAAAAGAATCCTTCTACTAGGCGGTAGCTCGGGCATTGGCTTGGCCACTGCAACCGCAGTGGCTGAAGAGGGCGCAAAAGTTATTCTCGTATCTGCCAGCCGGCAAAAGATAGACAAAGCACTAGCCATGCTACCAGCTGGTGCCGAAGGCATTGCGGTTGACTTGGCCAAAGAAGAAAACATACGCGATTTTTTTAGTACGACCGGCAAATTTGACCACCTGGTATTTTCTGCGGGCGAAAATCTCACGCTTACAAATATTAACGCTACAGATCTTATACAGGCCCGTGATTTTTTTACCCTTCGTTTCTGGGGTGCACTGGCCGCTGTAAAATACGGTGCGCCGCTGATCAACACCGGGGGATCCATTTCACTGACCAGTGGTACCGCCAGTGCCCGCCCCGGTGCAGGCTGGTCGCTGGCTTCGGCCATCTGCGGCGCGGTGGAAGGTTTTGTTAGGGCGATGGCGGTAGAATTAGCACCGATACGGGTCAATTGCGTTGTGCCCGGCGTTATTAAAACACCGCTATGGGATAGTATGCCGGTGGCCGAGCGAGAAAACCTATATAAAAATGTGGCAGCCGTATTACCCATAAAAAGAATAGGGGAAGCAGCAGATATCGCACAGGGGTTCGTCTACCTGATGAAACAATCTTTTGGCACCGGCCAGGCACTGGTGATTGACGGTGGTACTTTGTTGGTATAACAGCTTAATGACAGGTAATGGCTGAAAAATAGCCGGAAACAGCGCAGGCACCGGTTGTCGGCTTTTTATACCGGCTTCAGAATTGCTACAAGATCATACCGCAATTTGCAGGTAATGCATTACGGCCAGCTCGGCGAAACGGTGGAAGGCTTTGTTTTACATGTCTTTCAATCACCAGACACGGTGCAATACCCCTATCATAACCTGGCACATACAAAAGCAGTGGTGGAGCGCGCTGCGGAAATAGGACTGTTTTATTCGTTGCCTGAAATGGAATTATGTGTGCTGCGGATTGCCGCCTGGTTTCATGATATCGGTCAGCTGAATGGCGAGATGCAGGATCATGAAATAAGGAGTACCCAGGTGATGACCGATTACCTGCACGGTATCAGCGCCCCTGCCAATATCATAACAGCGGCCGCAGCCTGTATTATGGCCACCCGTTATGCTGCCCGCCCCGCAACCAAGCTTGACAAAATAATATGCGATGCAGATACCTATCATTTCGGCACCTCCTATTTTCAAGCAACCGATTTACTGGTAAAACAGGAAATAGAATTGCGCAATGGCCGGCAATACCCGCACTGGCAACAGTCTAGCCTGGCATTGCTTCAGCACCATGTTTTTTACACAGAGTATTGCCAGCAGCTGCTGAACGAAGGGAAAAAGGAAAACATTAGGTGGCTGCAATCCATAATACAGCAACAGGGGTAAAAGATGGGCTACTCGATCATATTTATCGGATATCCGAGATCGTTAGCAGCGCGCCTTTTTCTCCATTGTTGCCAGGCGCCGGTACTCCATAATGCTGCAAAGATCAGAACGCCCTGCAGGGGCAGTCTCAGCCAGCGCGCCAGGTCGGTATCCAGGCCAAAAGCATCTCTGTGTTCAACCAGTTGCGCAATATTTCCCGGGAAAATTAAAATAAAAAACAGGGCTGCTATCCATCCAACCGCTACCCGCTGCCGTACCAGGAAAACCAATGCCGCACCCAGCATTATTTCTACTATGCCAGACAGCACCACCACCAGGTCGGTATTCATGGGCAGCCAGGGCGGCACCTGTGCCCTGAATTCTTTTCTGACAAAGCTGAGGTGGCCAATGCCCGTGAGCATCAATACGCAACCCAGCAGTATACGAACCATGGTTTGGCCCCTGTTGGGCGTGGTGATATCATTATCTGACATATCAAAACTGTATTAAAGGTGAATAGTTAGACCATCAGCTGCCAATTTCAATAATGGGCTGCAGGCAGGATACCAGTAACAAAAACAATGCAGACTTATTTTTTGATAATAAAATAGTTGCCAAGCGGCCGGCGACCGCATTTGCCGGGCCGAATAAAAAAAATGTAGCTTTTATTGCTCAATTTGCTGCACCGGATTGTTTTTGTGCCATTAATAGTAGCTTTGAAAAATATGCCGGGAAAGATTCTGATAATAGACGATGATCTGGACATTTCTACCCTGATAAGTGTTTTACTAAAAAGGGAAGGATATGAAGCCATTACTGCCGATGCGGCCAGCTTTTTTTCAAGCCTGCCGCTTATTAACCCCAACCTGATCCTGATGGACAACCGGCTGGGCGATGAATTTGGAAAGGACTACTGCCGGGCTTTAAAGCAAGATCCCGCTACGCGCCATTATAAAATAGTATTTGTCTCCGGGGCAGATGACCTTGAAACCATTGCCCGTGAGAACCTGGCGGACGCCTGCATACAAAAACCATTTGATTTGGCCTACCTGCTGCATACCGTCCGGCGCCTGGTACCAGCCTCCTGAACAAAATTGCCGCTCATTGTAACAGGTATCGCTGGGGAAGCAATTGCCCCAGCCCTTGTATAAAGCGTGGCATATTTTTTAATACATATTACCGGTATTTTATCATTTATTTACCAGGATGCACCCTTCCAGCGATCAGTTTTATACAGCCTTACCGGTTCACAAGATGCGCCTCACCGACCTGTTGCTGGCAAGGGAGTTGTTTGTT
>CAXTMV010000122.1:0-15381 GCA_964245425.1 uncultured Flavihumibacter sp.
ATAGCTCACTGGCAGGCACAGCCGATGATACGCAGAGCGCCTTGTTCCGGGAATCCATTCGTCAGAGCCTTAAATCAGTGCCGGAAATAAAGGCCATCAGCTTTTCCAACAACAATGTGCCTTATTCATTCATCAATAACAAGTACGATATTGAGTATGGCAATATAAAAGTGAATTCCAATGTTTATTATGTGGAAGATGATTATGCCAGCGTCCTGAACATCAAAACACAGGAAGGAAGATGGTTCAGTAAATCTGATGACGGTTCAAAGAACAGGCCGGTAATCATCAATGCTGCCCTCAAGGAAAAACTGTTTGGCAACGGAGAGGCCATCGGTAAAGTGGTAGACAATGAGAAAATAGTGGGTGTTATAGACGATCTGAAAGACAAGAGCGATTTCCAGAGCCAGGAAGCTGCCATTTACAAAAGGGTGGATACCTCTGAGCTGCATGCGCTGAACGATTTTATCATCCGCGTAGATCCCAATGCCAATGCCACCATTGAAAGCCGGCTGTATAAAACCCTGGCCAATTCTATGCGGAACTCAAATTTTGAGATCACGCACCTCACCGATATGAAAACGGCTAAAAACAATATTACCCTGGTGCCCATGATAGTATTGTTGATAATAGCTGCTTTTCTTATTTTTAATGTAGCGCTTGGCTTATTCGGGGTGTTATGGTACAATATCAACCAGCGCAGAAGCGAAATAGGCTTACGGCGCGCAATAGGCGCAAGTGGCTATTCCGTGTCAAGACAGCTGATTGCAGAGTCAAGTATACTGGCTACCATTTCCATTGTACTGGGTTTATTTTTTGCCGTTCAGTTCCCCCTGTTGGGTGTTTTCGGGGTGCCTGCCATGCCCTATATCATAGCCATTGTACTGGATGTGGTTTTTGTATACCTGCTGGTAATAGTATGTTCCCTTTATCCGGGTAAACAAGCCGCAGCTATTTACCCCGCGATCGCTTTGTATGAAGAATAATATTTAAGTTTGTTGGTGATAGCTAAACTATGGTGCAAACGCCGTACAGACTTCCCTCTCACTGTTGCTGGAAACGCTGGGGTATAAAATAGTGGTGGTGGGCAACCAGCTGCAGGCGCTGGAGGCTTTTGCAAGCCAGGAAATTTCGCTGATCATCCTGGACCTGAACTTCTCAATGGACACTTCCGGCAAAGAAGGAATGCAGTTGCTGGGCCGGATCAGGGAAAACAGTACAGCGGTGCCGGTTATCCTTATTACGGGTTGGGGCAGCATAGACCTGGCCGTGCAAGGGATGAAACTGGGGGCCAATGATTTTATCAATAAACCCTGGAACAATGATCACCTGGTGCAGTCGGTAACTACCTTGCTGGAATTACGGGAAAGAAAAATAGAACAGCATACCCGCAAGCAACTGGACAACCGTTTCGATTTTCAGCAGATTATAGGAGAGGATCCCAAAATAATTGAAATACTGGAAGTGATTGGCCGGGTTGCCGGCACGGATGCCTCGGTGTTGATAACAGGCGAAAGTGGAACTGGTAAGGAACTGATAGCCGAAGCGATACATAAAAACAGTACAAGAGATAAAAAACCTTTTATAAAGGTAAACCTGGGCGGTATCTCTACTTCCTTATTTGAAAGCGAAATGTTTGGGCATATCAGGGGAGCGTTCACAGATGCCCGGTTCGACCGGACCGGCCGTTTTGAGATGGCCAACAAAGGCACTATTTTTCTTGATGAGATCGGTGATCTTGACCCGGGCAGCCAGGTAAAATTGTTGCGGGTGCTGCAAGACAGAACCTATGAAGTGCTGGGCAGCAGCCGCACCAAATCGGTAGACGTGCGGGTAGTTTGCGCAACCAATAAGAACCTGAATGAGATGATTACGCGTAATACGTTCCGGGAAGACCTGCTGTACCGCATCAACCTGATCGCCATTCACCTGCCGGCCCTGCGGGAAAGACCAAAAGATATTCCCTTGCTGGTCAATTTTTTTGTAAACAACCTGAAAGAGATCTATAACCGCCCGGCCCTGTCTGTTTCTGCCACGGCCATGAAATGGCTGCTGCAGCTTTCCTTGCCGGGTAATATCCGGCAACTCAAAAACCTGGTGGAACGGACCATACTAGTAAGCAAAGCAGATGAATTGAATATTGAAGATTTCAGATCGCAGCTGGAAATATCGCCCGTTAAAAAAGACCAAATGCAGCTGCCCGGCGTGGGTACGCTCACCCTGGAAGAAGTGGAAACCGAAATGATAAAAAGAGCCATGGAATACCATAAAAGTAATATCTCCCGCGCGGCGGCCTCACTGGGCATAACCAGGAACGCTCTGTACCGACGGATGGATAAATACAAGATCCCATACGATGCAAGTCAAGACTAAGTATATCATTTTCGTAAGTTCACTGCTGCTGGTAACTGAAACACTGCTCTACATTGTGTTTTCTGGCAATAAGCTTCTTTTTATTATTTCAGAAGTATTTGCGGTGGTTGCCGCGGCCATCGCCTGGCAATTGTACCGGCAACTGATCCGCCCGCTGAAAATGCTGATGCAAAGCGCGGAAACCATCAAAGACAAAGACTTTAATGTTACGTTCCTGCCCACCGGCAACCGCGATATGGACAAACTGATCACGGTTTTCAACCATATGATGAACGAGTTGAGAATGGAACGTACCAAGCAGGAACAGCAGCACTTTTTTCTGGATAAACTGATCCAGACTTCTCCCACGGGTATCGTTATACTGGATTTCGATAATAATATCCAGGAAATTAACCAGACTGCCTCCCGCATACTGGGTATTTATGGCGGCGCTTTTACTGCCACCCAGCTGAACGAAACATCCCGCCTGATGCTGGATCAGATTTCAAAACTGCATTCCGGCCAAACAACCATCGTAAAATTAAGGGGGGTAAACACTTACAAGGTGCAAAAATCGCATTTCGTGCATCGCGGCGTATCCAGGCATTTTATAATGATAGAAGAACTGACGACAGAGATGATGGCGGCTGAGAAAAGCGTATATGAAAAAGTGATCCGTATGATGGCGCACGAAGTGAACAATACCATCGGGCCGGTAAACTCCATCATGCAAACCGTGCTGATGTCGGGCCGCTTATGGGAAAACCAGCAACAGGAAAACCTCAAAAATGCGCTGCAAATTGCCATCGACCGGAACCAGAACCTCAACTTGTTCATGCGCAATTTTGCCGAACTGGTAAAATTGCCGCCGCCCAACCGGCAAAGGGTAGATTTGCACCAGCTGGTAGAATCCGTGCTCAGTTTTATGTCTATACGGGCGGGCGAAAAAGGGGTGGCCTTTATTAAACAGCTTCCCAACGAGCCTTTTATGGTAATGGCAGACGTGCAGCAAATGGAGCATGCACTCATCAATATTATTAAAAATGGTATCGAAGCCATTGAGCAACCGGGGCATATAACGGTTACCTCCATTCCATCCGAGCGAAGGCTGGTCATTGCCGATTCGGGCAAAGGCATCAGTCCCGAACAGGCACCCAACCTGTTTTCTCCTTTCTTCAGCACAAAAAAAGACGGCCAGGGAATCGGACTTACACTTGTCCGTGAGATATTCCTAAGCCATCACTTCGAATTTTCCCTCCAAACGGTTGCAGAAAAACGCACCGAATTCTCCATTTCTTTAAATTATGAATAATTTTTTTGTTGTTAACAACCCATCCATGGAAAGTACAGGATAATGTACTAAATTTCTGTAGCATATTCTTTACGGGATATGCCCCTGACCATCTCCCACATACACTACCAACCCCTACTTGCCATTGATAAAAGTGTGCATGAACCTGTGCCCGCAGTCTGCAGGGTTTTCATACATAGAATAGTGCAGTTTGTCCAACTGATTTTAAGTGGCAGCTGATTAAAAATACTTTTATTCAAACTTCATATTTATGGTTTTCCCCTACGAGTTTGATTCCCGCCTGGTTGTCAGAACACCTATGCGTCCCTTACCGTCCTGCAGCACCGAAATCGATTTTAATTCCCTGCTTACCGACAATGTTTTCCTGGAAGCGCTTTACCTGGCGTCGCCAGTCTTGTATGAGGAATGCATCAAATGGCAAAAGGGGCATGTTTTAAATAAAAAGGAGATCGAAAAGCTGATGCGTGCCATCTCCAAATATTACCTGCGCATGAGCAGCCGCGCCACGCCCTTTGGTTTGTTTTCGGGCTGCGCCGTGGCCGTATGGGCCGATAATAACGAGCCGTTGGTGGTAGACAGCCGACAGATCCGCCGGCATACGCGGCTCGATATGCATTATTTATGCGCGCTGGCTAAAAAACTGTCTGAAATGCCCGCCGTACGGGAAGGCTTGTTGTACCTGCCCAATAACAGTATCTACAAAATAAGCAATGAGATACGTTATGTAGAATACCTGTATGCAGAAGGCAACCGGAAATACCGCATCAGTTCGGTAACAGCTTTTGATTACCTGGTAGATACACTGCGTTTTGCCGCTGGGGGTGCAACCATTACACAACTGGTAAATGCGCTGGCAGTAGACAGCATATCGGCAGAAGATGCCAGGCTTTTTATAGAAGAATTGATAGACGCGCAGCTGCTGGTCAGCGAACTGGAGCCTTCCATTACCGGGCCGGAATTTATGGACCAGGTGATAGATGTATTGCAAAGAGTCTGCCGGGTAGCAGTACCCGAAACCAGCCGTGTAGTGGATTGCCTGCTGCAGGTACGGGATATCTTACAAAGCATGGATGCGGATTGCGTTAACAGCATACACAGGTATAAAGAGGTAATCACGCTTTTAAGCGGTTTGGGCATAGGCTTCGCCGAAGGGAAATTATTTCAGACCGATCTGGTGAAGACCCTCCGCCAGGGCGGCATCAGCTCTTCTTTTCAGCAACAGATACTGGAAGCGCTGACCGTATTGAACAAACTTAACTCGTCAAAAACAGATCCGGCACTTCAATCTTTTGCCCACCGCTTTTACCAGCGTTATGAAGACAAGGAAATGCCGCTGATGGAAGTACTGGATACGGAAATAGGCATTGGTTACGAAGAGGTATCTACCAATTGCATGTCGCCGCTGGTAGAAGACCTGCAGTTGGCAGGCGCCAATAAAGACAGCCGGATGGAATGGAGCAGGCTCGAAATATTATTGAATGGTAAGTTGAAGGAAGTACAGGAAAAAAACCTTTTTTCGCTTGAGCTGACCGAAAAAGAACTGGAGAAGTTCTCCGGTGAGCTGAATGATCTGCCACCATCCATGGCCGTGATGTTCAGGGCCATCGATGCCAATACCATTTATATAGAAAGCACAGGCGGATCCAGTGCGGTAAACCTGCTGGGCCGTTTTGCGCATGCAGATGAAGGCATCCGGCAACTGGCATCTGATATCGCTGCCCGCGAACAGGAGCAGGATCCAGGTGTTATATATGCCGAGATTGTTCATTTACCGGAGTCGCGCACCGGAAATATATTACTGCACCCGGCTTTCAGGCGTTATGAAATACCTTACCTGGCGGCTTCTTCGCTCGACGAGGAATACCAGATCAATGTTCGCGATCTGTATGTGTCTGTACGGCACGGAAAGCTGCAACTGAGATCAAAACGATTGAATAAACAAGTGATCCCAAGGCTGAGCACAGCCCATAACTATGCATTTAATTCCCTGCCCGTATACCGCTTTCTGTGCGATCTCCAATTGCAGGACAAGAAAAAAGGATTGGGCTTTAGCTGGGGAAGCTTGCAGCACCAGAACCAGTTTTTACCACGGGTGATGTACAAGAACACGATCTTACAATTGGCAAAATGGATGTTTCAGAAAGACGATGTAGCCTTGCTGCGTAATGCCTGCGGCGAAGCATTGATGAAAGCGGTGGCCGATCTCCGGTCTAAATGGAAAATGCCGCGTTATATCGTTTTATCGGAAGGGGATAATGAACTGTTGATAGACCTTGACAGTATTTCATCTGTGCAGTTGTGGCTGGACGCTGTAAAGAACAAGGATAATTTTGTTATTAAAGAATTTACCTGGCCCGGTAATATTGTTTCAGACGAGCACCAGGCTGTTTTTTCCAACCAGTTTATAGCGGTACTGCAGCGCAACGGCGCTTCTTACAGTGAATCAAAAACATCCTGGGCATTTGAACGGCCGGAAGAAGCCGAACAACGCGAATTTCCCTTGGGTACAGAATGGGTGTATTTCAAATTATACTGCGGGGTAAAATCTGCCGACAAGATACTGGCAGAAGCCATCGCCCCTATGACGGAAGCGCTCACCGAAAGGAACGTAATCGATAAGTGGTTCTTTATCCGTTACAACGATCCTGAATTTCATTTGCGCGTCCGGTTTCACCTGAAAGACGTTGCCTATATTGGCCAGCTGATTACTGCTTTTCAGCAGCAGCTCCGGCAATTTCAATCGGGCGGGTACATATGGAAGATACAGGCCGATACGTATAAAAGGGAAATGGAGCGGTACGGCTGTAATACCATTACGCTGGCGGAAAGCCTGTTTCATTATGATAGCATGGCATTTATAAAAATGCTGCACCATACGGCCGGCGATGAAAGGGAAAACATCAGGTGGATCTGGGGACTGCGGGCGATAGACGAATTACTCAATTGCTTTGCCATGGGCACGCAGGAAAAACTATCGCTGCTGATAGGGCTCAGGGATGCCTTTGCTGCCGAATTCAAGGTAGACAAACCGGTTCGCACCCAATTGAACGACAAATACAGGGACAATAAAAAAATGATCGATACAGTAATGAAATCCGGACCTGAGCTGCCGCCTGAATGGCATCCGTTAATCATGGTCCTGAAAGAAAAATCGCAGTCGCTGGCACCTATTGCCGCCAACATTATGGCAGCCTGCCAGGCTGATGAAAAAACACAGACCCTTCGTGAACAACTGGCCAGCTATTGCCATATGCTGCTGAACAGGATTATTACCACCGAAGCAAGGGTGCATGAGCTGGTGATCTATGATTTCCTGGCGCGTTATTATAAATCTGCATTAATGCGCGAAGAGGAAACAACGATGCCCCAGGCACAAGATGCCGGAAACAAGCTATTCGTACGTTGAATCGGTGCATTTGTGTAACAAATTTTACTACCGGTCTTTGACAAGCTATTTTTACTGTACAAAGATGGTCGCACAAAATAGCCGCCACATTTAAAAGAAAAAAAACTAACAACATGAAAAAGACATCCGAACAACCAAAAAGGCTGACACTTGACAGAACCACCATCGCTTTACTGGGTAATGGCTGGGACAAACGGAAAGGCGCAAACCTGTGGAATGTGAACGGCCAGCAGTCTACGCTGCCCGAGTGCGATGTTACCAATACGGGCACTTCCGGCACCGGTATTACCATTTTCTTCTGATTTACCTGTTTCCACCGCAACAAAAAACTTTATGGAGCCTGATCCCCGATCAGTGCTCCATTTTTTTGCATCGTAAGAAAATAGTTTTTAAGTGTTTTCACTTATGAAAGAATAGTAGATTACAAAAATAAAATTATTATATTTGAAAGAACAGCTACAGATATATGCAAGTTCCAGGCATCTCCAAAAAATACCAGCCACTTTCCATTCATGTGCTGGCCTGGCTGATCTTTATTTTTTTCGGAACCCTGAACCGGCTGGCCCTAAACCCTTCATCTAAAATCGGGTTGCTGGATATTTTGCTCACCCATTTGCCCAGTATTTATGTTTTTTACGGCAGTTCTCTTATATTCTTCCGCATACTGGGTAGGAAAAAATATTTTTTGTTGCTGCCGGCCGTAATTGTTTTTTTTCTTTCTTATGCCCTGCTGGTGTATGTTATCGGCTATATCATAGCGCCTGCGGTGTATCCCGGCACGCACCGCTCAGTTTTTCACCTCGGACATTTTTTTATAGAATGTTTCTGGATTTATTTTTTGTATTCTTTTTTTTCGCTGGGGTATTTTTTTGCTATGCAGACCATCCAGCGGGAAAAGCAATTGCGGATTGCGCGCGAGAAAGATCTGCGGATAGAGCAGGACAGGCTGGTGGCAGAATATTCTTTTCTGCGCAGCCAGATAAACCCGCATTTCCTGCACAATATGCTGAATTTCCTGTATGCCAAATCACTCGGGTCTTCACAGGAATTGTCTGAAGGAATATTAACGCTGTCTGAAGTAATGCGTTATTCGCTGGAAGACGGCTATGCGAAGAATGGAAGTGTATTATTGTTGCGCGAAGTGGAGAACCTAAAGAAAGTAATCAAGATAAACCAGCTGCGTTTCAGCAATAAACTGAATATATCATTTTCAATTACCGGCAATATTGACCATTTTCGTATTATTCCCCTGGTGCTGATTACACTAGTGGAAAATGCGCTGAAACATGGAGAATTGTCAAACCCGGACTATCCTGTTCTTATCAGGCTGGAGCTGACCGAACAGGAAAGGGAAAGCAGGCTCCTGTTTTCTGTGAGCAACCGGAAGAAGACAGGTCCCAAAGAATTAGGCTACGGAATCGGGATGGACAATGTTAAGAAAAGACTTGAATATACTTATCACGGAAAACACTATCTTACTGTAAAAGAAGAGAAAGATTTTTACACGGTTGAGCTGCTGGTAAAAGTGCCCGTAGAAGAGCAGGTTAATTTTGCCTGGGAACCGCTGAAGCAGGAACTATGACGCTATAAATTAATCCCCAACCAATACTAAATCTTACAATAATGATTAACTGTTTGATTGTTGATGATGAGCAGCACGCGATTGATATTCTTACCCATTACGTAAAACAGACACC
Source organism: uncultured Flavihumibacter sp. (assembly GCA_964245425.1). GTDB lineage: Bacteria > Bacteroidota > Bacteroidia > Chitinophagales > Chitinophagaceae > JACMLD01. Next base: position 8,768 of record CAXTMV010000122.1, read on the forward strand.
GTTCCTGAACCTGGTAAACACCACCACCAATCCGCTGGAAGCCATGGAATGGAGCAATACCCAGAAGATTGACATCATTTTTCTCGATATCCAGATGCCGGAGATATCCGGGCTCGATTTTATCAGGATGATGAAAGGCAAGGCCAGGGTGATACTAACCACGGCTTACAGCGAATTTGCAGCGGAAGGGTTCGATTTTGATGTAGTTGATTATTTGCTGAAACCTATCTCACTGCCCCGTTTTTTAAGGGGTGTGCAAAGAGCGGTTAATATTATTACACTGGCAGCACCGGTGCAAACGGAAGAAGACATTCCGGATGATTATATTTTTGTAAAAACGGAGTTTAAAGGCCGTATGCTTAAAATAAATCTCGACGAGATCGATTATATTGAAGGCATGAAGAATTATGTGGCCATTTACCACAACGGCCAGAAAACAATGGCCCTGCTGAATATGAAAGACCTGCAGGATCGCCTGCCCAAAAAGAAATTTATGCGGGTGCATAAATCCTATATTGTCTGCCTCAAGAAAGTAACCACCATAGAAGGCAACCGCATTATCCTCAGGAATGTGAAAGCGGATATCCTGCTGGGAGATACCTACAAGTCTGATTTCTCCGATATTATGCGAAACAAGCTCCTGCAATAGCGCCTGTTGGTACCTACAATCGGCCTGTTGGTGTAACAAACTATACTATTTATCCTGCCAGGGGTACTTTTAGAAATTAGGAAGTACACCCTCGTAATGAGACAGATAGCTTTACAAAAATTAGACAGGTTAAACCGGTTTCTCGAATCCGGCGCCAGCAGGAACGATTCCTTCCTGGGTGGACAGCTGGGCCTGGTCTACTATTACTTTCACCTGTATAATTTCAATGGCGACGAAGCGGTAAAAACCCGTGGAGAAGAACTGCTGCAAGAAGTATTCGCCAATTTTAACTCCGGTTACCCAAGACTGGTAGGTACTTCTTTCAGCACCGGGGGGGCCGGTTTGGGCTATGTGGTTAACGCGCTGGCCAAAGGCAGGTTTATCAATTTCGATATTACCGCTGAATTTGCCGAATTTGACCGCTACCTGTTCAATACCGCCGTTTTCCAGATCGAAGATGATTTTATTGATTTCCTTCATGGCGCGCTGGGCGTTGTGCATTATTTTACAGAAAGAGAAGATTCGCCCATCATCAATCAATACCTGGATGAACTGGTGCTGAAGACATGTGAACGCGCCATAAAAAAAGATGCAGGCTACTGGTTTCGTAATTACGTAATCAAGCTGGAAGAAAAAGAAAATATCAATTTCGGTCTCTCGCACGGCCTTACCGGCATCTTATTGATACTGCTGAACACCTATTCCCGCTCGGCGCATAAAGAAATGCTGGAGACCGTAATTATGGAAGGCATCCGCTTTATCAGGAAATATAAAATGGATGTGGATTTCTCCAACGACGAGTATTCCGTATTCCCCTTTATTGTAAAAGAAAAAGCAACCGAAATAATGGCACCTAACAGGCTGGGCTGGTGTTATGGCGACCTGAATGAAGTACTGTTATTTTACCGGGCAGGCCATTTGTTCGGTAACCAGGAACTGACGAACCTGGCCGACGTAATAGGGTCACAGACATTGATGCGCAAAACAAGCAATGCAACCCTGGTAGACGATTCAAATTTTTGCCATGGCGCAGCGGGCCTGTCACAATTTTACCGCAAGCTTTACCAGGAAGGGTCGCTCGCGCCTTACAAAGAAGCATACGAATACTGGATAGAACAAACGATCCTGTTGCTCGATAAAGATCTTGACAACGGCTTATACGCCGGCAAAGAACACGAAATGCTGGATGGCCTTACTGGTATTGCCTTTTCACTGCTCTCTTATGTTTCCGACCACGAACTCAGCTGGAGCAAATCGGTTTTGCTATGAGTTTTTATAAATGATCTGCATTCGTACTTACAATATCCCGCTTGGTAAATCGTTTTTTTTTTCGCTTACTCCGCATCTTAATTTAGTTAAGCGAACAATTGAAAGACACAATTCTTCACTGCTTTCAATTTCAATTGCCGGATATATTTTACAAAAGAAAGGAATGGGGCTTACCATAGCGACAGCTATGTGCCGAAGAAAAGGATGGGACGCATTGTAGCGATAGCTATGCCCGGGCCGAATATAACCTGAAACGATCCATTTAACATTTAATATTCTTCTCATGCCCTACCAACAAGCACCAACCGAAAGCTGGCATGTAGCCTACACCATGCCAAGAACTGAAAAAAAAGTAGCCGATGCATTGGAGAAAGCCGGTGTGGCATCTTTCTTCCCTGTTCATTACGTGCTAAGGAAATGGAGCGACCGGATGAAGAAGCTCGAACTGCCGCTGTTTCCCAATTATATTTTTGTGCGCGTATCTGCACAGCGGCGGTTTGAGGTCACAAATATTAAGGAAGTAATAAAATATGTTTCCTTCGATGGAAAGCCAGCCATTGTTTCGCAGCCAATTGTTGAAGCACTGAAGAAATTATCTGGCAGTAATATGGAAGTGATAGAAGAAAAGTTTAGCAGGCCCGGCATGGAAGTGAGAATATGCGAAGGTCCTTTTGCCGGTGTGAAGGGCTGGCTGGTTAAAAAAAATGGAAAATCAAAGCTGCTTATCAGGGTAGAATCGCTGAAAAGCACTGTTTCGTTGGAAATTGATTCCGCATCAGTGATGCCAGTGGATGAAATAGAATCCATTGACGAAATAGCTTCTTTTGATGAAATAGCATCCAATTAACATTCCAAATTAATTTCGCATGAAGAAGATACTCATTACCGGGGGCGCGGGATTTATCGGTAGCAACCTGATCAGGGACCTTCTCCCGCAAGGTCAATATCAAATCACCTGCCTGGATAATTTTGATCCCTATTATCCACGCTGGCAAAAAGAAGCTAATATTAAAACTTTCCTGAAAGACAAACACTTCAGGCTGGTAGAAGGCGATATTTGTAACCAGCGCGACCTGGCGCGGGTTGGCCCCGTAGATACCATTGTGCACTTGGCGGCAAAAACGGGCGTCAGACATAGTTACCAGCATCCGTTTACCTACGACAAAGTGAATGTGGAAGGTACCCGCAACCTGTTGGAGTTTGCGCGTAAAAACGAAGTACCTCAATTTGTATTTTCTTCTTCCAGCAGTGTATACGGGCAAAAACAACCGATGCCCTGGAAAGAAAGCGGCATGATAGACCCTGTGAGCCCTTATGCCATCTCTAAATTTTCCGCAGAAACCCTGGGTGAGTTATACAGCCACTTGTATGGCATCCGGTTCCTGGCGCTTCGCTTTTTTACGGTGTACGGGCCGGGCCAGCGCCCCGACCAGGCCATTCACGATTTTGTTGACCTTACCCTGCAGGGGCGTGCCATTAATGTATTTGGCGATGGATCCTCCAGCCGCGATTACACATTTGTATCTGATATTGTTTCCGGGTTGAAGGCAGCGATGCACTATTATGCTTCGCCATTTGAAGTTATTAACCTGGGCAGCAGCACACCGGTTAGCCTGCAGGCAGTGATAGACCACCTTGAAATGGTTTGTAGCCGCAAGATCAATGTTCATTATTGTAATGAACAGGCCGGCGATGTTAACCATACCTGCGCAGACATTGAAAAAGCCGCCCGGCTGCTGCATTACCGCCCGCTGATAGACATGGAAACAGGTATTCGCGCCTTTTACAATTGGTTTATGGTGCACCTGGCCCATATCAATTCCTTTGCCAGCAGGAAAGTGGCCTGACAAAAGTAAAAACCCGCTGCTATGCTTTCAATAAAAAATAACCATGAGATAAAGGAAAGGATCCGCGATACTGAATACCAGCTGATGCTGATAGAAGAAGCCATGGCCCGTGAAACGGGAAGGGGTTTCTTTAAAAGACGAATCGGTATTTGCCGATTCCTCGATATTGAAAAGAAAGTGTTCGCGGCAAAATTAAACGAACTAAAATGGATGATCTATGAACAATGAAATTGTGTTGGTTACCTGGGGTGGTATCGGGGACCTCCTTGTTTGTACGCCCACCATCCGGGCAATAAAAAAGGCCTGCCCGGAACGCAGGCTGATTGTTTATTGCAGCAGCAAAGGCCATTTTGACCTGCTTCGGTATAACCCGCACATCGATTCAGTGCGCAGGCTGCATCCCACCCATTTCTGGCGCTATCCTTTTCATGCGTTCTTATATTTTTTCAACCGGAAGGCATTCAGGTTTTACAACCTCGACTTTCAATATATTCCGCTGTCTTTTATCTATAACAAAAGCGTAAAGGAAATTGTGCCGGATATTTTTGCAGATCTGAACCTGCGCCTTACCGATACCAGGGTACAATTATTTTTCTCGCCGCGGGAAGAGGCAGCGGCAATTAAGGCCCTGGCACCTTTCAGTCAGCCGGTATTATTGCATATCCATTCCAGGGCCTCTAAAAATCATCACTGGCCCCTGCATAACTGGGAACAACTGGTAAAGGAATTGCCGGGCGTCAATTTCATACAGATAGGTCATGCAGATGAACCACGGGTACAAGGAACTACTGACTGGCGTGGTAAACATACCGTGCGCGAAGCGCTGGCCCTGTTGAAACATGCCCGCTCGTTTACGGGTATTGATTCCGTGTTTGCCCATGCTACCAATGCATTCGATCTGCCGGGGGTGGTATTATTCGGCGATTCAACACCTGTTCAATGGGGGCACTCAAATAATATAAATGTGTACAAGGGTACCCGCTGTTCTCCCTGCTTTTATTATGTGTGGAACAATACCTGTCCTTACGGACATGAATGCATGGAACATATAACGGTAGAAGAGGTAAAAACTGCCCTGCTTCGTCAATTGCAAAAGAAATATGCGCCCGGGCTGCTGCCGCTGGTTCCCGAACCGGCCAAAGCCACCGTTCCTGTATCAAAATATAAATCTTCTAAAGCCATTCAATATGATCTCTAAAGCTGTATACCTGAAGCCCAATGTTGTGATAGAGCCACTGGTTGATAAATGGTATGCCTGGAGCCACCTGATTTCGCCCGCAACGGCCGCAATGAACATTGCGGGCCGGCACCTGGAGATCATGCAGTCTTACCTGCTGGCCCCGCATATTCATGTACAGGCGGTAAAAAATCCAAAAATGCGCGGTGGCCCGTTCATGGATATCCCGGTTAACCGCGTAGCCGATGTAAAAGCGCTGCAGCAGGCCACCCTGCAAAACCTTTTACCGCTGCAGTTTGCAAAAGCGGTAAAAGAACTGGATAAAATGCTGCAGGCGGAAGCCAGCGGTTCGGGTCTTGAACCCCTGTACGAAAAAGTGCCGCCCCTGCTGAAAGGATATGTAGAGCTGATCTATGACAGGAACAACCATCCCGGCTTTCGTTTTTTTGAATCTTTATTATATAAAAGCGGCTTTTATAACAAAGCCTCGCAAAGCGTAGCCCTATGGATTACGGACAATGATCAGCGGCCCTTTGTGCTTAGCACGCCGAGGCTGGAAGAAGAAGGCGTGCTGCACCTGGATATTCCTTTTGATCACCCTGGAATAGATGAACTGGCCAGGATGAAGCGAAAGCCACGCAGCTTGGATTATATTAAACAGCTGTTGGATATTACCGAGGAACAATTGCCGGCATTCAGCCGCTTGTTTACTGAAGAAACACCTGCGGTGTATGAAAAATACAACGGTGATTTGGTGCGTATGCGATATTTCGGACATGCCTGCATACTGGTAGAGGCGCGCGGCATCAGCATCCTGATAGATCCCCTCATCAGCTATTACGGGTATCACTCAGACGTAGAACATTATTCGGATGCCGACCTGCCAGACACGATTGATTATGTATTGATCACCCACAATCACCAGGATCATATTTTACTGGAAACATTGTTGCCGCTTCGTCACCGCATCAAAAATATTGTAGTGCCCCGTACCTGCAGCGGAAAACTCGAAGACCCGGATCTTAAACTGATGTTTACCAATATCGGGTTTAACAATGTGATGGCGATAGACGAGATGGAGTCTATACAGGACGATATGGTGTCAATAACCGGCATCCCTTTTACAGGCGAGCATTCTGACCTGGACATCCGGACAAAATCCTGCTATATGGTGCAGGTAGGTGAATTCAAACTTTGTTTCCTGGCAGATTCAAGGGTGCTGGAACCGGCCTTGTATAAAAACATCAGCCGGGTTACCGGCGATGCGGATGTATTGTTCCTGGGTATGGAATGCGATGGGGCACCCCTAACCTGGTTATACGGACCGCTGATGACGGCAAGGCTTTCGCGCGACCAGGATAACAGCCGCCGCCTGGCAGGCTCCGATTGTGAAAAAGGAATGTCGCTGGTTGATATCTTTCATCCCAAAGAAGTGTATGTATATGCCATGGGGCAGGAACCCTGGCTGGAGTTTATCAGCAGTATAAAATATACGGATCAGTCGAACCCAATCGTACAATCTGACAAGCTGATACGAATATGCGAAGGCCGGGGCATTGTATCGGAGCGGTTGTACGGAGAAAAAGAACTGTTATACAAATATGAAATGAACATTGTAGAATAAATGCTGAACCGTTTTTTTTAATATTTTTTTTTACCTGCTAGATCTACT
>CAXTMV010000123.1:0-15338 GCA_964245425.1 uncultured Flavihumibacter sp.
AAATTACTCCCCACCCGTGTTTTCACCGTCTTTGCGGGTTTGGTGATCAGCTGATCAGTTGATGGGTTGATCGGTTGACTCGTATATCAGACGAAATTTTTACAAATACGGAAACAGGTGGGTCAACTAATGCGGGTCTTCGAACAGTTCGAACTTTGATTTGGGACGGCTCTTGTCGAGCCATTTGAAATTGCGCAGCAATTTTTTCTCTTCGGGGGTTTGCTTAAAGGGGTACATGGTACCGGTTACCTCATGTACAAATATTACTTTTTTAAGTTCTTTGTTTTCAAAACGCATGTCAATGATATCGCTGCTTGCATTGTTAACGCCCACAATGGCGTCGCTTTCATCTTTGGCATAATAAATACTTTGGGCGGGCGATCCTTTTGAGCGCATATAATCAATGGCGCCATCCTTAAAATAGCCGTTGATGGTTCTGCCGCTGATCTGGTTATACATATTGTCGCCCGATTTATTAATGGCGAAACCGTTTTCGAAGGCGTACATTCTTTCTGCCTGTTTATTCTTCGTAAAAAGATAAATGGTATCGCCGGTGATCTGGCTGCCGCTGGCCCATACAATGGGATGGGTGAACAGCCTGAAAACGGAATCGGTGGCAGAATAAAACAGGCTGTCGCAAACCGATTGCAATGAATCGGAAAAAATACGCACGTGGTGGTAGCATTGAAAAAACCGTACATCGCTGGTATCTTTGGCCGATACAAGGGTGGTTGATTTAACCGTGTCCCGGATCAGATCGCGGTAGGCACTGTCCCTGATATCGGCTACCCGGGCCGAGAAAATGGTATCGGCCGATACATAAATGGAGTCTTTGTCCTGCTGTATGATCATCAGCGGGTGCTGGGTGGCCAGGAAGGTCTTTTTCTTTTTATCCGCAAAAAAATGATTGGAGATCAGCGACACTTTTTGCACCGTATCTGTATATACGGCATTGCCGTGCACCGTTACCTGCCCGGTAGAATCGTTGTTGTCGATGGTATCGCCGGTAACGGTTACGCCCTTGCCGTCTTTTATAACGGCTCTTTTGCCAAAGCTGGAATGCTTGGTCTTCATGCTGTAATTGCCATCGCTGGTGGTGATAATGGCACCGGAACTATCTTTAATAACTGTTTGCGTAATAAAAGTGGCCAGTTGCGAGTCGGTATTGTACAACAGCGAATCGGTGTCTACTTTGGTTTTGGGATCGCGCAGCTTCACCTCTTTTTTAAAGTAAACGTCTTTTAAATCGCCGTAGTAAGTAGCTTCTTTACTGGTGATGATGGTAGACCCGTTCACGATTTTACCGCCGGTGGTATAAGTGCCGATCTTTCCTTTTGTATCATATTGCAGCTCGTCGGTGGTCAGAACGCCTTTGCCGTCGGTCAGTTTTACTTTCTTTTTCAATACGGCCAGCTTGCTGTCTGTATGGTAGATGAGGTAATCGGAATAGATCTGTACACTGTCGGCATCATTGATATGTACATTGCCAAAAGCTTCCAGGATATTGCTTTTTTTATTGATCACGGCACTGTCGCAGTAAAATTTGGTATTGTCTTCCTGTAATATCACTTTGCCGGCCAGCACCTGCAGGGTAGTCACCGAGTCTGTTTTCATTAGCCGAAGCCGGTCGCTGTGCAACTGGTGAACGAAGTTAACCGTATCTGCGGTGGCAGGCTGCAGGGTATCTTGTGCAAGGATAAAAACAGGATAGCCCAGCAATAATAAAACAACACCGGAGAGAAATTTTAGCATCAATTATTTTTTCGGTAAGGGCGCACTGGCAGAATCATCTACCAACGGTGATGTGAGCGCGCCGGTTTTATCTTTTTTGCCGCCAAACACGCTTACGTTTACATATCGTTTCGGGTGTGTCCTGAAATCATCCAGCAAAATATTCAATTTGTAGGTAGTGCTTTCGAGGTTCCTGTACAATTTTGGATCATTTAACAGTAAGCCAATGGAACCCTCTTTGCTGTTGGCTTTTGCTACCACTGTTTTTAGTTCGTTCATGGTACCCTGTAAGCTGCTCAGCGTTTCATCTATTTTAATATTGGCAAATTTATTACTGGCTTTGGCCAGGTTGGCCAGCGTGGTATCAATTTTACCATTGTCTTTGGCCAGGTTGGCGGTAAACACATTCACATTGCTCAGTGCTTTGGCCAGGGTGCCGGTTTGTGCATTCAGCAGTTTCTGCAATTCAACGGAACTAGCGGTCAGGTTTACCACAATGGCATGAAAATTATTTTTAGTAGCCGGATCAAAATAAGCGCCTACCACTTCCAGCAGTGAGTCGAGCGATTTGACAGCACCATTTACCGAGCCGAGGGCAGGATTAAGCGAGGCCTTGAGGCCTTCAATAAGCCCGGAGGAATTTTGCGTCAGCAGGGTATCGCCGTTTTTCACCAGGTCCTTACTATCGCCCTTGGTAATGGAAAGGGAGGCGGAGCCCAGTAAATCGGAGCTAATGCTGGCAAATGAGTTACGGGGTATATCGATGTCTTTAGTGAGGTTGATGGTAACAACAATGCCATCCATTTGGCGGTTTTTCTCGTGCATTTCATACACTTTACCCACCTGCAGGCCATTGATGACAACGGGGTTGGCAACATTGAGCCCGTCTACCTTGGGGAACACGGCATAAATTTCTGTATTGGCCTTGCTAAGCAGGTTTTTGCCTTTCAGGAAATTAAAACCCAGTATCAGCAGGGTAATGGATACGGCGGCCAGTGCTCCAACTTTGGTTTCGTTCGAAACTTTCATGTACAGGATGTTAATGAATAAATGGGTTCGGTCGGTATTGTTCCTTGCAAACCTACATAAAAAGAGTCTAAGAGAACAAAGAGAAAAGGAGCTAAGAAAACAAATAGAAAAAGAGATCAAAGCGCGTTTCCAGGAAATGGTAGGGGGTCGCCCTCACGTCGGTTAATGATAGTCGCAAGGGCTGACAGCGCAAAGAACATTCAACATCCCAACATCAGATATCCGCATCACCTGCCGCCAGCGGCCTTCCCGCCCTTGCTCTCGTGCGCCGTTTTATATTTGCGGAATGCTTCTATGATGTCGTTTACAATTTCTTCCTGTCCCTTGTTGCTGTTCAGGTATTCCTCTTCTTCTTTGTTGGAAAGAAAACCGGTCTCTATTAGTATGCTGGGCATGCCGGTTGCCTGTAATACCTGGATGCCTACGTCGCGCTGCTTAACGCCGTAACTGGTGCGCCCGCTGTTCTTGAATTCTTCTTCCACCAGGTTGGCCAGTGTATAGCTGTCCTGGAAGAATTTCTTTTCATATAGCTGTGTGCGGATATTCCATTCAGGTGTATTAGAATTAAAGGCAGATACCTCTGCGGTACTGTCGCTTCCTTCCGCATTCTCACCAATGGTTTCGTCGTTATTGTTAATGGCTTTGTACTTATCAATGTTTTTCTCCGCCTTCCACACATAGGTTTCTGTGCCGGCCCTTGTATTTTTTACGAGGTAGGATTCATAAATAGGTTCCATCACCGTTTTCTTCTTTTTTCTTTTACCCCTGCCCACCATGACCGTCTTTTTTCTATGGCCGATGATCCTTTTCTGGTAATAACTGCCGGCAGGCTGAACTGTAGCATTGCAGTGAATGCTGATAAACAGATCTCCCTTTGCCTCATTGGCTATTTTGGCCCGGTTGTGCAGGTCATCGCGCAGGTTGGTGGCGCCGCCGGAACACGCATCTGTGGTGCGGGTATACACCACTTTTACATCCGGGAAAGCCTGTTTGAGCGCTTCGCCCAACTTCAGCGAGATCTCAAGGGTGATGTCTTTTTCAATTGATATCAGTCCGTTCTTGGTACCGGGATACAGACCGCCGTGACCGGGATCGATGATAACCGTTTTGATCGCAGCCAGCCTGCCCCTTGTAACAACAGGACCGCCGGCGCGAAAAGCAGACGAGACAATAAACAATACGATGATGCTGCAAGGAGCTAAAAATCTTTTTGCCATGCTTTACAAAAACTTTTCAGGGGTTGATAATCTTCACATTATCTTATGTAGTGAAGCGTTATTTTTGCCTCATTGTAACTATGAACAACAAATCCAAAGGTAACTCAAAATATGTTGTGGCGATTGCCCTTGGGGTGATGCTTTGCAGTATAACGTTGTTCAGTGCATCAAATTATACCACCAAATCCTTTTTTTACAGCAGTTTAACAAGCCCTGCCGATACGGTTCCTAAAAAGATCAGCATCAAAGACAGCAGCGCGCTTGCACGCATCGATACCAGCGGCCTTAGGGATACCACCGGCCACCTGATACAAAAAGTAGACAGCCTGGAGGTAAAAGTTTCCAAAGATTCACTCGATGCACCCATCACCTACAGCGCCTCCGATTCAATGGTGATGGATGTGCCGCAAAAAAAGATCTGGCTGTACAACGATGCCAAGGTAGATTATAAAGACATCAAACTGACCGCCGGCATTGTGGGCCTCGACCAGCAGAACCAGCGAATCAATGGTTATTATTTCACGGATACGGCCGGCAAAAGGGTAGGGCTGCCCAAATTTGAGCAGGGCGAGAATAATATGCAGGGCGATAGCCTTTCCTACAATTTTAAAACCCTTAAAGGGTATACCCATGATACCTATACGCACCAGACGGATATGTTTGTGCATGCAGACCAGATGAAGAAAATCGGCGGTAATACCTATTTCGCTTATCGCGGCATTTTTACCACCTGCGACCTGGATACGCCGCATTTTAATTTCCGTGCAAAGAAAATGAAAGTGGTGAATCAGAAACTGATTGTTACCGGCCCCATCCACCCGGAGTTTGAAGGCGTGCCCATACCCATTTACCTGCCCTTCGGTTTTTTTCCACTGTCTGTTGGCCGCCATTCGGGCCTGCTGCCACCCACTTTTACCGCCAACGAACAATTTGGCCTGGGACTGGAAGGACTGGGTTACTACAAAGTGCTGAACGATAATTTCGACGTCATGCTGCGAACGGATATTTACTCTTACGGGGGCTATCGGATCAATGTAACGCCTACCTACAGGGTCAGGTACCGCTACCAGGGTTCTCTTACGTTCAGTTACCAGAACAGCCGCATACTGGCCGATTACGGCAAGCAGGAATTTACTTCTAATAAAAGCTTTAACCTTTCCTGGAGCCATACGGTGGACAGCAAGGCCCACCCGGGCCAGTCCTTTTCTGCCAGTGTAAATGCGGGTTCCACCAAGTACAACCAATACCTCACCACCAACCCTACCCAAACTTTCCAGAACCAGCTGAGTTCTTCCATTGCGTTTTCAAAGAGCTGGGAAAATAAATACAACCTTTCCCTGACAGCCAACCATAGCCAGAACAATAACACCGGGCTGATCAATTTCAATTTACCGACCCTGGGCTTTACAGTCAATACGCTTTACCCGTTCCAGAAAAAAGAAGTGATTGGTACCGGTAAATGGTGGCAGAAACTGGGCATCGGGCTCAATACCAATTTTGCCAACCAGGCCTCCATTTACGATTCGCTGTTCAGTTTTAAACGGTTGCTGGATACTACCCAATGGGGCGCTCAGCACAGCATCCCCATCAGTATTGCGCTGCCAGCCATTGGGCCTTTCCAGATATCGCCCGGTGTATCGTTCCGCAACAACTGGTATTCAAGAAGGATCACCCGTTATTACGATCAAAAAACAGATACCCTGCTGAACAATGTGCAGAAAGGATTTTACCAGTCGAGCGATATGTCTTTCAGCCTGGGTATTAACACCGCGCTGTACGGTACCCACTTTTTTAAGAAGACCAGCCACGTGTATGGCATCCGGCATACCATTCGGCCAACCTTCAGCGTTAGTTATAACCCCGGCCTGGCTGCTAAAGATTATTACCGGCCGGTGATAGACAGCCTCGGAACCATTTCGCCCAACTATGTTTCTTATTATGATGGGAGCATCTATGGCGGCCTGACAAGGCAAAAATTCGGCGGCATCAGTTTCGGACTCGACAATAACCTGGAAATGAAAGTGCGCTCAAGAACCGATACCACCAAAGAAGGTATTAAAACGGTAAAACTGCTAGACGGATTTGGCTTCAACGGCAGTTATAACCTGATGGCGGATTCCTTCCAGTTATCGAATATTTCTTTGTACCTGCGCAGCACCTTGTTTGATAAAATAAATATCACCGGCGGCGCCAACCTGGATCCTTACCAGCGCGACTCGCTGGGACGCCCGGTAAATAAATACGCCTGGAGCGGAAAAGGTTTTAGCCTTGGAAAAATAACCAATGGCAATATCGCCATTTCCACTTCTTTCAAAAGTAAACCGAAAGATAAAAAAACGGATTCATTGAACAACTCAGCGTTCTCCAATGCGCAAAACAACGCCGCGCCGCTAACACTGGAAGAACAGCAGGCCCAATTGAATTATATACGAAACAACCCGGCAGAATTTGCCGATTTCAATATCGACTGGTCAGTTAATATATCTTACTCGCTTAATTTTACGCGCACGTTAACCAGCGATTACCGCAGCTACCAGACCATCATCAATTCAAACGTTAACCTGGGCGGCGATTTTAATTTAACGCCCCAGTGGAAAGTAGGATTGAATACCTATTATGATTTTAAAGGGTCGGGCCTGCAGAATATTACGGCCTTTATTTCAAGGAACCTGCATTGCTGGCAGATGTCTATTAATGTATACTCCGGCATTACCAAGGGCTTCAATATTACCATCAGCCCCAAATCTAACTTGCTGCGCGATTTCAAGATCAATCGGTCGAGGTATTTTTATAACAACCAGTATTAGTGGATTTATAATGCCGTCCTGCCAGTCAACCCATCAACTGATCAACCCATCAGCTATTTTCCGCATAGTAGGTACTCATGATGGTAAACAGGTTTTCTTTCAGGCTTTCTACCGTATCGCCGGGAATAATTTTTACCGGGGGCAGAAAATGCAGTTTCATGGGGCAGGGCCAGAGGAAGAATGTCGGTTTTTCCGGCATCACTTTCCGGCTGTTGAATATCAGTGCCGGCATCAATGGTTTACCGGTTGCCAGGGCCAGCCGGAAGGCGCCATCGTGAAAGGGTTTCAGCGGCTGATCGCTCCGGTTCCTGGTTCCTTCGGGGTAAATGCACATGTGCAGGCCCATATTCAGTACATTCTTCATGGCAGAAAAACTCTCGCGCCGGCTGCTTTCGCTGTTCCTGTTTACCAGCACACTGCCCATCGTATACAGCATACCGAATACCGGTGTCTTTGCCAGTTCCGCCTTGGCAATTGTTTTATTGCCACCCGGTATACCCGGCGAAGAAACCGGTACATCTATAAACGCATTGTGGTTGCACAATACAATATAATTTTCGCCGGGGGCGAAATTCTTTTTGCCCCTAATGCTAACGGGGCAGCCGATACCCGGCATATAGATCGCCATCCAGATACGGGCTACATAAATAAAATGACGGGCGCGGTAGGGGTCAGACTGCCGATAGAAAAAGAGAAAGGGAATCATAAAAAGGAGCATGGTTACTACAAACCAGATAAGCCCCCAGGTGGCCCAGATACGCCCCAGAATATTTTTCATGCGCTAAGCTAAGAGAACAAAGGGAAAAGGAGCGTGCCGCAGGCAAAAAAAAAGTCGCCCAGCGTTGCCGGAAGTATGGGGCGGTCCTGGCAGCAGGATTGATTATTATCGTCAAAAGTTGGCAGCGTCAATAGCGGTTCTATGGCTTTCGCTGTTGGCGCTACGCGATATCTATTGTGTGTCGCGCACTCCTCTCTACTTGTTGTATTAACTAATTAACCAGTCAATCGGATCAAGCCCGTTGCGCACCAGGTATTCATTTGTTTTGGAGAAATGGCGGCAGCCGAAAAAGCCGTTGTTGGCAGAAAAAGGAGATGGATGCGCGGCCTTGAGGATGCCATGCTTTGTTTCGTCTATCAATACCTGCTTTTCCTGTGCAAACTTTCCCCATAATAAAAACACTACGTTCTCTTTCTGGTCGGAAATCTTTTTGATGACCGCATCGGTAAATTCCGCCCAACCTATTTTGGCGTGACTATTGGCTTCATTGGCCCGAACCGTTAAGGAGGCATTCAATAATAATACGCCCTGCGTTGCCCAATGCGTGAGGTTGCCATTTCGTGAAATGGGCACACCTATGTCGCTGTGCAATTCTTTGAAAATGTTTACCAGCGAAGGCGGTGGCGGCACGCCGTCTGGCACCGAAAAAGCAAGCCCATGTGCCTGCCCCTTGCCATGGTATGGATCCTGCCCCAGCAGCACCACCCGCACTTTGTTAAAAGGCGTGGTATTAAATGCATTGAAAATAAGGGAACCCGGCGGGTAAATGACATGGCCGGCCATTTTCTCTGTCCGCAGAAAATTAACGATCTGCAAAAAATAAGGGCGACTGAATTCCTGCTTCAATACTTCTTTCCAGCCTTCTTCTATTTTTACATCCATTGTTATTGTTTGGCGTTGAAGATAGTAAAGAAATCAAAATTCAGGGTTGCATGGCGCTGGCTGAATCGACGTCTTTTGATTTTGCTTTGGCCGCTTCTTTTGCTTTTTTCCTGAAAAATCTCCGCAATAAAAAATTATGTTGCGCGGCTTCCAGGTCGTCGTTTAGTTTTACGCTGCCGGTATTCAGGTTATCCAGCGTGTTTTTTAAACGGGAGGCTGATGCCT
This sequence comes from uncultured Flavihumibacter sp., assembly GCA_964245425.1. Classification (GTDB taxonomy): domain Bacteria; phylum Bacteroidota; class Bacteroidia; order Chitinophagales; family Chitinophagaceae; genus JACMLD01. Next base: position 8,670 of record CAXTMV010000123.1, read on the forward strand.
GGTCGTACAATAATAGCCCCAGCGTATTATTATGGTTGTTCAGCTGATCGCCAGCGGTCTTCAACTGGCTGGTAAATGCATTGGCAGATCCGGCCGCCTCGTGCAGTTGCGATACCGCCGATTGCAGGTTTTTCATAATGACGGTATCATTCACCAATCCGCCGGCCAATGTGCCCGGCGATTGCAATTTGGCGGTATAAGCCACAATACCGCTGGTTAATTTTTCACTGTTGTGTGCGGCTGTCTGCAGGTTGGCCACCGTGGCCTGCAGGTTATTGAAAAGGGTTTTATCGGTCAGCAAGGCACCCATGGTTCCTTCACCGTCGGCCAGTCTTTTACTAACGGTTTTAAAATCGCTGGTAATGGCAATCAGGTTTTCGTTGTTCTTTTGCAAAGTGGCCATGATATCGTCTGAACTCAGGGCTGTTTCAGCTGCCAGGCTATCATTGTTTTCAATGGGTGCAGCGGTGAGGGTGCCGCCATAGAGTACAATGATCTTATTGCCGATAAGGCCGTCTGACCCGATTTTCGCTTTGGCATCTTTGCGAATAAATTCTTCGGCTTTTTTATCTATGTTCATGGTAACCTGCACCTGCGACCTGCCAAAGAAATTTATCTTTTTAACGGTTCCGATCTTTACGCCCGAAAACCAGACATTGTTTCCTTTTTGTAATCCGCTTACATCATTAAAAAGGGCGGTTACCGTTAAGGAGGCCGTAAATGTTTTTTGCTGTCCGCCCAGTGTAAAGATGCCCACCAGGAATATGATGATGGCAATGCAGATAAAGATGCCTACTATTACAGATCGTTTATTGCTGGCTGTACTCATGTGGTTATAAAATTATAATCGTAAAAATTTTTTATCCTGTCATCGTGGTAAGAAAATACCTTTTCAAAACTGCCTGTGTGCAGGAATATACCGTCCAGTAAAATCGCTACGCGGTCGCCGGTTGTTTTGGCACAGGTAAGATCATGTGTAATAATAATGGACGTGGTATGAAATTGCTGTTGTACTTCATTGATCAGCGCATTGATCTCGCCGCTGGTAATCGGGTCGAGGCCGGCGGTGGGTTCGTCATACAGCATAATGGCCGGCTTCATGATCAGGGTCCTGGCGATGCCGATTCTTTTGCGCTGGCCGCCGGATAGTTCAGACGGCAGCTGGTTGATGGCCTGCAGGAGGCCGACTGCTTCCAATGCCTCTTCAATATCGGCCTGCAATTCCTGCCGGGTCAGCTTCCTGCCGGTTTGTTCGAGGGGAAAGGCCAGGTTCTCCCGCACGGTCATGCTATCGTACAAGGCGCTGTTCTGAAAAGAAAACCCGATTTTTAATCGCAGGGTTTCCAGTTCTTTCCGATCCAGTGCGGCCACATCGAGGCCCAGCACCAGGGCCGTTCCTGCATCGGGTTTTAATAAACCGGCAATGATTTTAATCAGCACCGATTTACCGGTACCCGAACGACCCAGTACGGCAACATTTTCACCTTCGTATACCTGCAGGTCTACGCCTTTAAGCACCTGGTTGTTGCCAAAAGACTTATGCAGGCCTTTGATATCGATGATGAGGTGATTCCGGTTGATATGTGAAATGTCTTTTTCCATTTTATAATAACGCTCTTTTGTTTAGCGGAGCCAGCTGGTGATTTGCACCGCTACAATTTCTTCTACAAAAATCAGGAACATAGAGATCACCACAGATCCATTGGCCGCAATGCCCACGCCACGCGTACCCTGCGAAGTATTGTACCCCTTGTAACAACTAACGATGCCAATGGTAAACCCGAAAAACAATGATTTGATGAGCGACGAAAAAAGATCCAGGAAGGTAATGCGTTCAAAAGCTTTTTCAAAGAAACTGGCAAAGCTGGTCATTTCATTTGCATGGATATTGATAAAGCCACCCATCAGCGCGATAAAACCGGTGTACAACATCAGCACGGGTAGCATAAAAGTGGTGGCCAATACCCGGGTAACCACCAAAAATTTAAACGGGTTGGAAGCAGACACTTCCATGGCATCTATCTGTTCGGTTACTTTCATGGAACCCAGTTCGGCGCCAATATTGGAGCCCACCTTACCGGAGGTGATCAAAGCAGTAATGAGGGGCGCCAGAGCGCGTAATATGGCAATGGCAATCAGCGAAGGCAACCAGGACGTAGCGCCAAATTCTGCCAGTGAGGGACGCGATTGCTTGGTAAAAACGATGCCTGTCACAAAACCGGTAACCGAAATCAATGGTAGAGATTTTACGCCGACCTCCATAAACTGCCGTACCATTTCCCGGCCTTTAAAAGGAGGGGTAACCGCCTCCTTAAAAAAAAGCCCGGCAAATTTGAAAATATGGTAGATGTCGCGGAAAAAATTATCTATTCCGGGACTGATAAATGCATTACCTGGCTTGAAGAAATTTAGTTTCATAAATAGAATGAAAGCGGCTATTGTTCACCGACTGCCGGTACGCACAGTGCGTATTTTTTTCCCCACCCGTTATATTATCCAGGCCTAAAAATCATTTTGTTTACAAAAGTGGAAGGCGGGTCGAACAGGTTGCTGCCATTACAGCATATGAGGCCAATTCTGTGCCGGGCTGAGCGGAGGCAACATTTATCACACAGAGATAACCCGGCGAAGATAAGGTCTGTTCTTTACGACCTTTTACTTTCCAGCAGTGAAATAATAAGATATGCCAGCAGGGTGCCGATGGCATAGCAAAGAATATCGCTCCATAAAAAGCCAGCGCCAAAGAGGAGATGGCCAACGGTGCTGGAGCGGATGTCGTTCGCCCAGGGAGCACGGTAGAGCTGGCTGCATTCATCGGCAACCCCCAGCGCATAGTTGATGAGGGCCAGTTTCCATAACGCGGTGTCAAGGAAAATCATGCGCAGAAAAAAAAGGAACATACCCGCCCAGATGGTATCGCCGCCATATTCTACCAACAGCGGGTGAAAGAATTGCCGGTGGCTGCGGGTAGCCAGGGCCAGCCAGGTAAAAAAGATAAAACAGCAGCCATAAACAATGCGGCGTCCGGTACGCGATAGTTTCATAGGGTATAAAGATAATCGCCGCCAGGCAATTTTCATCGGTCAACTAATCAACCGATCGGCTGATCTGCCAGAAGCTGATCTGTCTCCGCGTTTTAAACCCAAGTTTTTCGTAGAGCCTGATGGCGCCGGTATTGGTGGCGGTAACATGCAGCATGGGCGTTTTACCGGCCGCGAAAATATTATTTACTGCATGAGCTACCAACTGGCGCGCATAGCCCTGCCCGGTATGCTGGGGATGGGTAACCACGGCGCTCACTTCGGTATAATCATTCATTTGCATGCGTTCTCCTGTAACTGCTACCAGCTGCCCGTTTTGAAACAGGCCGTAATATTGACCCAGCAGGGAAGTTTTCATTTTGAAATAGCCGGGCTGCACCAGGTTCACCAGCGCAAAAATGGCTTCTCGGTGGGTACTGTCGAGGAGGATGATCTTTTCCGCAGGTGGGATAGCAAGCCTGTCCGCACAAACCATCTGCAGGCAGACCAATTCATTTTTCAGCTGCAGGGTGGGCGGCAGGGGCGGTTGGTTGCCGATAATAAAGAAGTCATCGGTAATGGCGGCATAACCGGACATAGCAGCGGTTATATTTTCAGGGCTGGTAAAACCACCAAAGGCGCAAATATCCGGCTGGTAGAATTGGATATTGCCTTCATCGATGGCAAATGCATGCTGCGTTTCAGTGAGGGCATGCCAGGCGGGGTTATCGAGCGGGGAGGATTCGTTCATGTATTTTTTTTATTCGTTACTGCTTGTTGTTTACGTACTATTCTGAATAGCAAAGTTCGGAACAAAATTACAACAGATGCAGGTACATACGCCACGTTATCGTTCAAACAAAGATTGAGTGAGGTTGGCGGCAAATAGGTTTTTATGTTCTACATTTATTTAAACTTACTACTCATGCTCCTGCAACCCTCCCTCTTGCGTATTAGCGTAGCTATCATTTTTTTGCTGTCCTTTTCAGCGCTTATGCATGCCCAAACGCCGCAAAAAAAACCGGCATCGCCGCGGCGGTTCGGCCATAACCAACTGGAGATGGACGCCGGCGGACATTATACCGGTGTTTTGTACAACGATGCCAAAACCAGGGTCTTTTCAATGGATATGACCATCGACGCCAGTAGCGAATGGCCGGAGGGTACCGTAACATTTATGATCGGCGGCAACAGCATTACCAGCAAGTTGAAGATAGCGAAGCCCTGGTATAACCGCGACGGATCTTTTCGTGACATTGAATTTGGCGACAATGCCACGATTTCCGAAACAGGCAATGAACAATGGTGCGGTAAAACCTATTCCGTTACTGATTTTGAGTTCTGGCAAGACAGCCTGGTATTGCAGGGAACCTGGCTGGGTTCAACTGTTTATATAGATAAGCAATGGGTAAAGGATGACAACGGGCTTTGTTCGCGCGGCACGTTTCGCGTGGCAAAGGCCGTCGATAACAGCAAATATGCTGTTGCCATGGCAAGAGCCGGCACCGGTTGTATTTCCGGCGATTGCCAGAACGGGGAAGGCGAACAGACGGGATATAATTTTGCTTACAAGGGCCATTTCAAAAATGGTTTGCGGGAGGGACAGGGTACTTATGTATATACCAGTGGACAGCAAAAAGGCAACCGGTACGAAGGACAGTTTTCAAACGGTGATTTCAATGGATTCGGGAAGATGGTATTTGCCCCCAATATGAGCGGCGCGGCTTACTATGAAGGTTATTTTGTAAATGGCATGCGGCAGGGAAAGGGCACAATGGTACAGACAGACGGCGGCCAGTTTATAGGGGAGTTCCGGCATAATTATATACATGGCATTGGGCGACAACTGGGTGCCCGCATTTCTCAACTGAGGTATTACGACGGGGGAGAGCTGTCCGGCGACCAGGGCCTGCCGCTGGAAACACTGAAATACCACCAGGATACGATGTTTGCGAAATTTAAAAAATGCGATTGCCTGACCCGGAAGACCTTTACCATCTCAGGCTGGGAATACCATGATGTAAAATACGATGTATTTAATGCGTATACAGGTAATAAAGTAGGAGAGACCACTAAAAATGAACTGGGCGACAATTCGCTGACGGTAAAAGGATTTATTAACAGCAGCACGCACAATGTGTATATCCGCTGCTATCGCCGCTTCCTGAATAAGAAAACCAATGTGCAGGAATATATAGACGACGCTTATGTGGTATCGCCCGGCCAGGAGATCATGTCTAACTACCGGGTGCAACCGCAGGGTGGAGAATTGTACTACCTGTACTTTGCCAATGATTTTGTATATGCAGGGCAGTTTTGTGAAAAGGACGTAACGGATTGCAAAATAGTGCCTGCCAAAAAATAGCGGGGGCTGCTGCTTATCCGATCAGTCGTTCGCATTTGCTGCTGCCCGTTCTGTCAACTGACCGCCTGGTATTCAAGCATTAGTATTCCGTTGCTGAACACCTGTGAATGTTTGAGTGTGAATTGTTGCAGATCCCGGTTGTCGCCGAATAACCGCAATCCGCCACCGATTGACACCGGGAACAGCATCAGCCGCAATTCGTCTACGAGATGGTGCCGGAGCAGTGATTGAACGAGGGTGGCACTTCCATAGACCAGTATATCACCGCCTTCGCTCTGCTTCAGTGCAGCGATATCTGTGGCTACATCGCGCAGCAGGTGGCTATTGTTCCAATCCAGTTTTTGCGGGCTCCGTGATACCACATATTTTGGCAGGCGGTTGATGGGGTCGGCAAAACCCGCACCCGCCTGGCCGGGCCAGTAACCGGCAAACAATTCATAGGTATTTTTTCCCAGCAACAAAGCGTCTACGCGTGAGAGTTCGTCCATTTTGTATTGCCCGGTTTCCGGCGCGTTGAATTTGAACTGCCAGCCCCCGTGCGGGTGCGGGGTTTCATTGCCGCCAGGAGATTCCACTACGCCATCGAGGGTGATGAATTCGGTTACGATGATTTTTCGCATGATCGTTTTTTTGTAAGGTACAAAAAACTACAAACCCGGTTACACGCATATCCATTCAACCACTTTAGCCGAAAATTTTAGCCATCCTTTATTCCGTTTGCTTTTGGAAATTTTTCCGGTTTGTGCACAATAACTGCGCCCAACAGGGGTTTGCAGCAAGTGGGGCCGACGGAAGATCAATCAGCAGCAATCTTTATTGTACCTCAGGTTGGTGCGACCTTTTATTAAAATGTTTTGAGTAAAAAGTAAAATCATTTTTATTAACTTAGTTCACTGGCTGGGCCCACGGAATGCTATTCCCACCTGCTGCAAGCCCTGGACGTTGGTGGCAATTATTTTTGATCACCCTACTATTTTATATGACAAAGAAAAATCCCATAGTTGCTTTCACTTTTTTTATTTTGACACTTTCGTCCTGTGGTCAGACAAATAGCGATAGACTAAAATTGGGCGAATCTAATGCAAGAAATGAACTGAAAGTCGCTTTATCAGACACAACTATTCATAACGTCATAAGTGTAAATGCACTAATCATAAAAAACAAAGAAACTGCTATAAATGTAGTTGAGCCAATTCTCTTCGCTATTTATGGTAAGGACAATATCATAAAGCAGCGACCTTACGAGACTTATTTAATTGACAACTATTGGGTAGTTTCAGGGAG
>CAXTMV010000124.1:0-15198 GCA_964245425.1 uncultured Flavihumibacter sp.
CCATCATACAGTTACCATAAGCGGAGCCGAAATTATTGGGTGTGGTATTGTCCTGGCTGAACGGGATCCAGGTATTGTTAAAACAGCTTTTTATATTCATGCGTCTTACAATTGTGTAAGTACCCAGGGGCGGGCATAAGGAATCGCTGAATGCAAAACTTGTTTTGCCGGCGGGCAGGGGCGCACCAATGGAATTGGGATCTGCACTGCCATGTCCGAAATCCTGGTTAAAGATAAGTGGCCCCAATTGTGCAAATCCGTTCGTTGCCGGTAACAGGCAGCACAAAAACAAAAGGCAATATAGAGGCAATCGTACACGCATTCACAGGCTGCAATATGATATTTTAATCGACCTATAATTTACATCAAAAAGCCGGGCTTTCAAATCCGAGCTTTTTTAAGCCCCGCTTAATTTCGGGGCAGCTCATGAAAAGTTTCCACAATAGGCCGCTGCGGTAATTTTCTATCATTACAACAATGGGTCCCTGGTCGATGGCCAGGTGCGAGGTAGCATACCAGTTGCGCGTTTCGTTAAAGGCATCGGTAAAACCGTATTCACTCCATATTTTATCGCCCAGATCGTTGTAAAAATGTTTGAGTGCCTTCATAGAAAAATCAGGTGTATAAGGAAAGGCAGATAAAGCAGCTGTTGGGGTAATGGTGCCAAAATCATTGGTGGGCGAAAAAGCATTGTATCCATCGTAGGTATCACTGGCGGTAAGGCCCCAGCAATTTTCTCCATAGCCTTTAAATTTTTTAGGATTGTCGAGGCAATAGGCATGGTTGATCAGGGTATGGTTTTTATTTTGTTCCCAGTAGTCTGCATACTGGTCTTTTAAGCCTCGGGGATCAAGCCCCAGGAAAGAATACTGGGAAAAGAAAAGCGGACCGCCGTAATCAAAGCCAAGCGGCAATGTATAACCGTAAAATGTTTTCCCGTTTTTAAAAAAATTACTCTGGGCCCAGCCGCGGTGATAAACCGATGCGCTGACCGGGTAGCGTTCTGCAGAAGCCGCCAGCACATACATAATCAGGCATTCGTTGAAACCACGCACAGGAAAATTCATGGCCCATCCGTTGTTGGGGCTCCAATGCCAGTACAGTACATCCTGCCCGTCTTTTGTAAACCAGTTCCATTCCACATCATTCCACATCCAGTTAATGCGGTTGCGCAGTTCACGTTCTGTATGGTTGTCTGCATTAAAATATTGGCGTGCACAGAGCAATCCCTGCAGCAGGTAAGAAGTTTCTACCAGGTCGGCGCCATCGTCTTTACGGCTAAAGGGAATGGTGGCGCCGCTGGCGCCGTTCAGCCAATGAGGAAAAACGCCATGGTAAGCATCTGCCTTTGCCAGGAAGTTCACCATTTTTAACAGGAACCTGGCAGCGCTATCCCTGGTTATCCATTTTCGATCGGCGGCCACAATCACCGCCATTATACCGAAACCGGTGCCCCCGGTGGTTACTACTTCATTCCCGTAATTAAAAGCTTCATTGCTTCTTTCACGGGCCATACCACTGACAGGGTGCGCAAAATCCCAGAAATAACGGAAGGTCTGCTGCTGCACCAGGTCTAGCAAGGCACTGTCAGAAAGATTTGTTGCACGATTAATCGATTTCTTTACAGCAGCTGTATTTTTCGATTGTGCCTGTACGGTACCAAAAATGCCCAGGGCAATAATAACAGGTATAAATAACTTTTTCATGGTGCTGATTCAAAATTAAAAATGCAAAAGTCAAAAAGTTCCAACGCGGTATTTATAGGTATGGCGCGGTAAAACCCAATCCCTTCATCCCGGTTTTTATTTCCGGGCAACTGGTAAACAGGTTCCACAACAACCCGCTCCGGTAATTTTCTATCATGATGATTTGCGGACCCTGGTCGATGGCTAAAAAAGAGTCTGCAAACCAAATATCCTGCAAAGTAAAGGCATCTACAAAACCATAGTCTTTCCAGAGTTTGTCGCCCAGCGCATAATAAAAGAACTTCAGCGCTTTCATAGATTCGGCAGGTGTATACGGCAGGGAAGAAATAGCAGCCGTTGGCGCAATGACCCCCGCATCATTGGTGGGCGAGCTGGCTGAATACCCGCCGGGTACATCGCTGGCGGTTAAGCCCCAGCAGGAATCACTGTAGCCATAATAATTTTTCGGGTTGGTAACACAGTAGCTATAATTGATCAGGGTATGGTTTTTTGTCTGCGTGGCATACCCCGCATAGGCATCAGATAAACCGGTAGGATTGATGCCCAGGAATGAATAATGTGAAAAGAACAGCGGCCCACCCATGGCTGGGCCTAAAGGCAATGTATAACCGTAATAAGCCGCGCCATTGGCGATAGATCCATTGCCCGCCCAACCGTTGTCGTATACTATCTTTGGTATGGCGTGTGTGCCGGAAGAAGCTGACAGTACATAGGTAACCAGGCATTCGTTCCATCCCTTGATCTGCTGGTTAATGACCCATTGGTTAACGGGACTCCAATGCCAGTATAGAACATTCTGGTTGTTTTGCCGGAACCAGTCCCACTCCACGCCGTTCCAGATGGTATTAATATCTGCCCGCAGTGTGGTTTCATCTGTGCCCGTTCCGCTAAAATATTGCCGAGCGCAGAGCAGGCCCTGTACCAGGTAAGAGGTTTCTACCAGGTCGGCGCCGTCATCGGTTGGACTAAACGGAATTACCACGCCGGTACTTCCGTTCAACCAATGCGGAAAAGCACCATGAAATTTCTGTGCGGTATTTTTCAGGAATGCCGTGATGGTCTGCAACCGGGCCAGGCCCTGTGCACGCGTTATATAATTTCTGCTGATACCGGTGATAATAGCCATAATACCAAAACCGGAACCGCCGGATGTAACCGTTTCGCCGGAAGTATTTCTTTCCCTGGCCAGGCCACTTACCGGGTGACCAAAATCCCAGAAATATTTAAAGGTTTTTCTTTGTATGGTATCAAGCAAATCATTATCTGACAACAGGGGGAATTTGCGGGTAGAATCTATACGGGTATAAAATATGCGGGTTATAGAAGCGCTTAATGGCGTGCCGGCCGCCGAATGGAGGTCGGTGCCAGCGATAAAGAAATATTTGGTCAGCGCGGGAAGTGGTTTATCGGGCTGTACCAGCAGCGTAGAATCGCCGTTCTGAAAAAGCTGGTCGCCGATCACTTTTACACCCGTACCATCCGTAAGTGTAACGGCAGCTGCCGTGGTTTTTAATATGGGCGCGGAGAACTTTATTTTTATAACCGGGCGGTCGGTAGCGGCCCCGTACAAAGTATTATCGAATGCCGCATTATTAAAAGAAACAGACAGTACCGTAAAAGGTCCGGGGGGTGTTACCGGGGGCGCAGGGGTATCGTCCTTTTTTTTACAGGAAAAAAAAAACGGTCATCATCACTAATACAAATACAGTCAGGTTGCGCATCTTATTGATTGATGGGTTTCAGGAAAACGATATCCGCGTTGTTTCTTGCCAGTAACAACAATTGCTGGCCGCCGCTGTACCGGAGCCATTTGGCATCCCGGATCTCTCCTTTTATAGCCGGCAATACGGGTTGGGTATTAAAAGTTGCGGTTGCAGTATTGTAAACAAAGGGTGTGGGGTATAAAGCATCGTAACGACCTTCATACGGCACTACCCCATAAAAATTACCGGCCGCCAGGAATCTTTTTGTGGCGCCGGGCAGCTGGCTAAACGAATGCAGGGGTGCCAGCTGCAGGGAGGCGGGCAAATCGGAGCGGTTAAAGCCGCCCCTGCCATCGCTCATAAAAACGGAAGAGCCCAACACTTCGGCCTGTAGTTCCTTATAATCTTTGAACAGATCGTAAAACATATACTGTACGGTCTGGCCCGCTACTTCATGATAGGTCAGGTATGCTTTTTTCAACACGGGGAGGGCCCTTTCCAGCTCATCCTTGGCTAAAAAAGTATATTCTTTACCATTCACCGTGTATGCCATTACCTGTTCGTCAGCACCATTTTTGTCGAAATCCTTTACGTATAATTTCAACGGTCCGTCTTTGCCGGCATACAGCTTTGAATTATGACCCCAGTTGCCGGCCAGTATATCCGGGTATCCATCACCGTTAATATCTGTTGTATAAAGCGATTGCCAGAGACCGGTAGAAGCCGGCAATGCCGTTTCTTTGAAAATACCTTTCTGGTTAATGAATGTTTTTACCGGCATCCATTCGCCGGCCACTACCAGGTCTGGCCAGCCATCTTTGTTCAGGTCGGTAAAAACAGCCGAGGTAAGCATGCCTGCCGCGGATAGGTTAATGACCGACGCAGGCGCCGCGCTGAAATTTCCCTTACCGTCGTTCAGCAGCAGGTAAGACGGTTGTGCATAACCGTATGTTCTGTTGCCGGCAAAGCCGCCTACAAAAATATCATTGTCGCCGTCTTTATCAATATCCGCCACACAAACAACTGTTTTGTTGGTGAGCAGGCCGGGCAGGGCGCCCGCCGGGGCCAGCGCAAAATGACCGGTTTTATCATTGATGTATAAATGATCTGCGAGGTGGGGGTTGCCATCTTCATATTCGTTGCCGCCGCTCACTACGTATAAATCGGGATAACCATCGTTGTTGGCATCAAAAAAAACGGCGTCCACGGCTTCACTGCCGGCTGCCTGGTTAAACAGGGCCGTGTCTACGGCAATAAAGCCGCCTGCTTTTGTCTGCAGCAGAAGGCTGGATGGTTTGCCTTTTGCATTGCAGGCAAAAAAATCATCCAGTCCGTCTTTGTTAACATCCGCTACGGCCAGTCTGGGACCGCGTGCAGATTCCATGTGCGGAATCAGGTATTGTATATTGAAATCATTAAAGCTGTTCTCGGAATGTGTCCAGCTGTTGTTTACCTGTTTGCTGATGTCTTCAAAAGCAGGCGCGGGCGCAGGAAAGAACTGATCGTATTTAAAATTATTCAACGCCCCTTGTTGTGTTACTGTTAATGGCTTTCCGGCCGGTATGTTTTTGAGCAACTGGTATTGCTGGTTGGGCCATACAATCAATAAACTATCGGCCATGCCCAGGGTATCGAGACCAAAATGAAGGCGCGCTTCAGAAGAAGATTGGAAACCGCGTGTCAGCATCAATTGCTGGTATTGCATTTGCCCTTTTGAGAACAGCCATGCTTTTACGCCAATGCCCTTTGTATTCATTCCATCGCCTTTAAAAGAAACCGTGAGCGATTGTTTGCCGGTGGTATTGTTTTTTAATACCACGGCAGGCGCATTGATGCAGTTTATGACCAGGTCAAGATTACCGTCGTTGTTTAAATCCGCATAGGCGGCCCCGTTAAAATAGCCTTTCATGCCAGCGGTTCCCCAGGCATCGCTTACATCTGTAAAACCAAGTTTGCCATCACCTTTAAAAAGGAATGGATGGGAAGCGCCGTCGGGCATTTTATCCAGGGTCATGGCATCGTACTCGTCTGAACCATTACGGTTTATTTTGGCTGCCAGGTCGGAAACAAAACGGATATAGTCCAGGTCTACCGGTCTTTTTACAATACCGCTGGAGATGAATAGATCCTTGTTGCCATCGTTGTCAAAATCTGCCAGTAAGGGGCACCAGCTCCAGTCGGTGGCCGAAACCCCCGCCATCAGGCCCAGCTCGCTGAAACTGGCGCCCTCGCCGTTGTTCAGCTGCAAGCAATTTCTTGAAACCTGGTTCTGGAAGCCATTGTGCAGTATCTTGAATTTATAGATATCATAGTTTTCATCGCTGCCGTATGTCTTTACCGTTTTTTCGTCGGGCGGAAGCATGTCTACGGTTACAATATCCGGTTGTCCGTCGTTGTTATAGTCGGCAATATCGTTGCCCATACTGAATCTTGAATAGTGGCCGAAATGCGCTGCGCCGCTTTCCGTAAAACCTCCGTTGCCGTTGTTGATATAATAATAATCATTCTCGTGAAAATCGTTGCCGATATACATGTCTTCCCAGCCATCGTTGTTAAGATCGGCTACGCCGATGCCCAGTCCATAGCCCAGGCTGCTCTGGTAAATACCGGCTGCTGCAGACACGTCTGTGAATTTACCCGTGGTGCTCAGATCATTCCGGTACAGGTGGCTGGCCGCATTTGCATCAAATGTTCTTCTGCGCGAGGTGTCTACAATGTTTTCATTGGGATGGTGCGACTGGTTCAACACAAAGCAGTCCAGGTCACCATCGTGATCATAATCGAAGAATACAGCCTGTGTGCAATAGGCTGATAAAGCCAGCCCGTATTTTTCTGCGCTTTCCGTAAAGGTTCCGTTGCCATTGTTAATGAATAGTTCGTTACGGCCCTGCAAGCCATGTTCACCCTGTACGGCGCATACATAAATATCCAGCCAGCCATCGCCATTTACGTCGGCCATGGTGGTGCCGGTGCACCAATCGGCATTGCCGGCTACGCCGGCCTTTTCGGTAATGTCTTCGAATTCAAAATTGCCTTTGTTCAGGTAAAGTTTGTTGCCGCTTTTATTGCTGGCGGTAAAATAGATATCGGGCAGTCCATCGTTATTTATATCGCCGGTGGCTACGCCGCCGCCATTGTAATAATACAGGTAATACAGGATGCCGAAAGCGGTATGTTTTTCCAGCGTATTGGTAAAATGAATGCCGGAAGAAGAAGCTGATACGGAGCTGAATGTTTTACCGGACTGGTTACAGGAGGATACCAGCGCTGCTGAAAATAAAACAAGGCATCCTGCGGTGATCCTGGAAGCAAACATCATATACCAAATATAAAAAGGGCTGCCTGTTATGCAGCCCTTTTCTTTCTTAATAATTACTGCCTATGATTTATTTACTGCTTGTTGGCATACAGGTTGGCAATATCTGTTGCACTCAGCGCTACTCCATACAATCTTACCTGGTCTAACATGCCGGGGAAACCCGCCATCCAGGTATTTTGTGAGTAGTTCTGCACAATGCCTGCTGCTTCCTGGTAGCCACCAAGAATGACGGAAGAGGAATTTTCAAAGGCGATAGACTGACCGGTTTTCTTGTCGAACTGAACACCATCGCGGTAAACCGTGCCTGTCTGGCTGGCCTGGTCGTAGGTAAATGCTACCTGGTGCCATTTACCATCATACATATGCGGCCATGCGTTGGCAAAATTATAGTTGGCAAAATTCCAGTCGTCTCCGTTGCCCGGTGCATTAAAATGAATTTTTAAATCCATTGAATCAGACGGGCTCTTGGCATTGTTGTCTGCATAAAACGTAGCATTTCCCCAGAAGTTTTTTGAGTTGGCAAAAGCCAGCACGCCTACGGCATGGTTATTATCCTTTTGTGCCAGGGTAATATTCAGCCAGAAAGAAATGGTAAAACTGGTAGAACTGCCAAAATCATTGGCCGATGGGAACGATACATAACCGTTCTTGCTTCCGTCTAGTTGCAGGGCCTTGCCTGAAAGGCCGCCTGCCACATAGGATGAATTGTTATCCACCCCAAAATTGGCACGGATGCTGTCTACGGCAGAGCCATCCAGCGCAGCGTAAAACTTCAGGGGTCCGCCCGGGGGATTGGTATCTTTCGGATAGTCGCCCAGCGCGGGTTTATCGGGTTTGTTACAACTACTCACGGCCAGCCCGGTAACCAGTACCATGGCAGCATTTCTTATTATTTTAGTGATGTTCATGATTAAACGTTTAGATTGTTATGCATTGGGCAGTGGAGGATTACCATTCCGGGTTTTGTTTCAACAGGCCGCCCGACAAATCGATGGCTTTTTGCGGAATCGGGTAGAACCGGCAGCGGTTGGTATAACCGAGCCCGCTCAATGTATTATTCGCATCGCCCCATCTTACAAGGTCATAGAAACGGTAGCCTTCCATCGCAAATTCAAACCTTCTTTCATTTTTGATGGTCGTACGCATGGCCGCCTGGTTGGTATACGGAATAACCGGTAAAATAGTTCTGGTAGCGCCCAGGTTGCCGCTCGCCCTGTTCCTGATCAGTTCCACATCTTTGGCGGCAGTAGTACCATCGCCTGTTTCATTGGAAGCTTCTGCATTCATTAAGATAACATCTGCATAGCGTAATATGCGGTGGTTGATCCAGTCAGCACCGCCCGAGCCCAGTATCTGGCCGGTAAAAGCGCGCATCTGCGGATCAGAATATACTTTTTTATTCCAGTATTGCCGATCCAATCCACTGCCCGGGTTATAAGCGGGTAAAGTGGCGCCATAGCCGCCCTGTGCGGAACCGCCATCGTACTGGCCGGAGAATAAAATCGTTTGTGCTTTACGGGGATCGCTGTTGTCCCAGGCGTCTACCAAAGTCTGGGTTGGCACGTTCCATCCCCAGCCAAGGTTCCAGGTATTGGGTGCACCGCCCTGGCGCACGTTCTGGCTGGTACCCCAGGCAACGCCATGGTTATTGGTACCGTTCTGTCCTACCAGTGCCTGCATTTCCCAAATGGATTCAGGTCCGTTTTTGCCGGCACCATTCAGGCCATCTTTCCAAACATCAGAGAAATTGCTGGCCAGGGTATATTTTCCGGAAGCAATTACCTGGCTGGTCAATCCTACTACCTGGGCCCAGTTTTGTCTGAACAGGTAAGTTTGTGCCCATAAAGTATTGGCTGCGCCCCTGGTTAACCTGCCGGGGTAGACATTGGAGCCACCTACCGACCAGTCTAAAGGAAGATTTTGTGCGGCAATTTTCAAATCGGCATCAATCTGTGCATACACATCGGCTGCCGGAGATTTTGCCCTGATACCATCGGCGGCGTTTGTATAGTAGTAATTGATCAACGGCACATCGCCATAGGTCTTTACCAGTTCAAAAAACGAATAGGCCCTGAAGAAACGTGCTTCGCCCACATTGCGCAAAGAAGCCTCATCGGTTAGTTTCAGTGAATCTGCAAAGTAGAGCAGCTTGTTGGCATTGTTGATCATGGTATAATGATCGTTCCAATAGGTATTGGGCGCCCAATCGTCTTTGCTGTATTGAAATTTATCGTATTCGGCATCTATTTCAGCGCCGTCGGTGGTGCTGCTGCCTTTCATGGCATCATCATCGCGGATGCTGTGAAAGTCTATCCAAGGCAGGGTAGAAAAACCCGCGTATTGCAGAGTATTGTACAAGCCCAGGCTCTGCGATTCCAGTACGCTGGTGTTTAAGTCGTTCAAAGTAGCCGTCAGCGGCTGCCTGTCCAGGAATTTTTTACAGCCCACGATAGACACCAGGGCGGGGATCGCCAGCAGCAGGCTCCAGTAGATTATTTTATTTTTTTTCATACCAAGAAATTTAGGCGTTTAAAAAGTTATGTTAAGACCACCGGTCATTACAACGGGTATTGCACCACCTGCATTGTCGTACCCGAAAGAGGTGGCATCTCCACCGTATTCAGCTGTATAGCCAAGGTTGTTCTTCCATGTTTTGGCGTTCTGTACGTTTACATAAAGCCGCAGGCTCTTAATTTTGGCTTTAGACAACAGGCGCTGGGTCACATTGTACCCCAATTGAATGTTCCGGAGCCTGAAATAACTTCCATCTTCAATATTGTAGCTTGAACCATTGTAATTGAACCTGTCTGCCTGGCTGATGATGGGTGTCCAGTTAGAAGTACCGGGTCCGTGCCACCTGTTCAGTTTTTCAGCAGGATAGTTTACACGCTGAAAAGGCGATTCAAGTGAACCCCAGGTTCTGAATACCTGGTTGCCATACACACCACCTACGTCTAATCCGAGATTCCAGTTTTTGTAAACCACATTTATACTTGTACCATACGTGAATTTGGGCGTGGGGTTGCCGATTACGGTTCTGTCGTCAGCAGTAATTTTTCCGTCGCCGTTTACGTCTTTGAATTTAAAGTCGCCCGGGCGATAAGCACCCAGTGCAGCAGCAGAAGGCGATTTCAATATATCAGCATAAGACTGGTAGATGCCTTCTACTACATAACCATAGAAGGACCCAATGGGCGAACCAGGTAAGGTGCGGCTTTCTGCGCTACCGTTGTTCTGGGAACCCCTGATGATAACGCCACCGGGTAAATCAGGCGACAGGCTCAGCACCCTGTTTTTCAGGAAAGTGATATTGCCACCGATGTTAACAGATAGATCTTTATTGACGGTCTGGTTCCAGCTGGCAGAAAATTCTTCGCCATAGTTTTTGATGCTGCCACCGTTTTCCAGCTGATCCTGCAGACCCAGTGCTGCAAGACTGATATAGGTCATGATGTCTTTGGTAGTGCGGTTGAAATAGTTAAAGTCGAAATGAAGGCGGTTTTTAAATGCATTCAGTTCTACGCCTAACTCATTGGCATGTACCGTTTCCCATTTCAGGTTGGGGTTAACGCGATAGGCTTCTACAGCTGCATTGTACACATTGGTTCCAAAAACAGCGGCCGTACCGGTTGACAGGTTGGGATAAAAAGGATAGTAGTTAGGGTTTCCGTTTGATAAGTTGGGCGTAGTCTGGTTACCCAATACACCAATTGATCCTTTAACTTTTACATAGTCGAAGAAATGCTGGTTCTGCATAAAGTTCTCTTTGCTCATTTCCCAGGCGCCACCTACTGCCCAGAATTTCTGGTGGCGGTTGTTGGAAGCAATCTGGGAAGAAGCATCATCCCTGAAAGAAGCATTCAGCAGGTATTTGCCTTTGTAGTTGTACAGTACACGGGCCAGGCTGGACACCGTTGTATATTCCTGCTGCGATGAAGTAGCGAAAGTGCTGAGCGGATCTTCAAAGCCGGAGGTAATGTACCAGAATCTTTTATCATTCGGAATGGGCAGGGCATTACCACTGGTATAGGGTTTGGCCAGGCCGTTGCGGTTAAAATTGCCGAAATAATAAGTGGTAAATCCACCCAATACGGTCAGGTTATGGTCGCCAAAGCTTTTCTTGAAGGTTAAAATATAATCCTGCTGGTATTTTTTATAGCTCTGATCGCTTTCACTCACCTGTGTTTTGGTTGAATACAGGTAAGGCGTATTTACCAGGGGATCGTAGGCATAATACAGGGGCTGGTAAGAACGACTGTTTACATTGCTTACGTCTGCATAAAAAGTAGAACGGAAATTGAAATATTTCAGGAAGCTCAGTTCTGCGTACACGCTTCCGACCGTTCTTAATTCTATGCTGATGTTCTTGTTCCAGGTATTGTTTACTTCCAGTACGGGGTTCACCACGCCGGAACTTTGCAGGGCAATATCCAGGGCGGAATAAGCATTTACGTTGATGCTGTCTCCACCATAAGGATTGGCCACATGAAATGGTTTTGTACCGGCCGATACCTGCGGCATTACTTTACGGGCATTGTCCAGCACGGCGCCTGCATCGTAAGGGTTGTTCTGCCTTGATACGTTCAGGTTAACACCTACTTTTAAATTCTTGCTTATTTTAAGTTCATCGCTGAAAGAAAGCTGCGATTTTTCCAGGCGCTGGTGAATGATGATGCCTTCATCATAAATATAACCCAGGCCCAGGGTGAATTTATTCTTTTCTGTACTACCTGAAATGCTCAGGTTATTATTATTGAATTTACCGGTGCGGGTAACTGCATCGATCCAGTCTGTGTTGGAAGTTAAGGCAGAGTAATCAGGGGTGGCTACGCCGTTATTGGCGTTTTCTTCTTTAAAAAGTGTGTTGAAGCCGTTTGCGTCTACCAGTTTGATTTTATCTACCAGTTTTTTAACACCGAAAGAAGTATTGAAATTCACCACTACCTGTCCGGCTTTTGCTTTTTTGGTGGTGATGGCAATTACGCCGGTAGCGCCTTTTACACCAAAGATGGCAAGTGAAGAAGGATCTTTCAGTACTTCGATGGATTCGATATCGTTGGGGTTCAGGTAATCGATGTTATCGTTGAAGATACCGTCTACCACGTACAGCGGGTGTACCTGGCCGATGGAAGCCGTACCACGGATACGGATATCGGGTGCGCCACCGGGGGTTCCGTTGTTTACAACCGACAGGCCGGCCACTTTTCCCTGCAGGGAAGCGATGGGGTTGGTATTGGGCTTATCGGCAATTTCCTTTCCGGAGATCTTAACGATGGAACCCGTCAGGTCGCGCTTGCTGGCGGTACCATAACCAATTACCACTACTTCGTCCATTTTCTGGGTAGAAGCCACCAGGCTTACGTTTACGCTGGTGCGGCCGCTAACGGATACTTCCTGTGTTTCATATCCTACATAAGAAATAACCAGTATGGCATTGTCGGGTACGGTTAAAGAAAAGTTTCCACCGGCATCTGTCTGTGTGCCCAGTGTACTGCCTTTTATTTTTACCGATACGCCCACCAGTGCTTCGCCCAGCGAGGAGGTGATTCTACCAGTCACCTTTGTTTCGGTTACTTCTATGTCTTTGCCGGTAATGACTATCAGGTCATTGTCGAGTATTTTATACGACAAAAGGCGGTTGGCAAACAGCTTATCCAATACCTCGGTAACAGGGGTATTGTTAGCGTCTACATCTACCTTGGTGCCTGATTTTACGGTTTCGTCGTTGTACAGGAACCGGTAACTGCTTTTCCGTTCAATCAGCGTCAGTGCTTTTTTAAGCTCGGTAGACTGCAGTTTAAGGGTGATCCTTGTTTGTGAGAACACCTTGGCAGAAACCTGGAAGCATGTAAACAAAAGTAAAGCTGTCGTTAGTTTCATAAACAGAAGCGTCTTTAAAAAATTGTGCCTCCTGAACAAAGGCATCCAATAGTTTTTTTTCATACTTTTAATTGAGAGGTGATGGATGTAATCCCTTTTTAAAAAGGGATTGTTTTAGCAAGTCTGTCTTCTTTTTACAGGGCACCGCGGCAACGGGCCCTGTTTCTATTTAAGTTGGTTTGTTTTGTCTCATGCGCAGCGTTTAGGTTTAGCAATTGTTATTATTTGGATGAAATCAGGATCTCGTTTTTGTTAATGGTATAGTTGAACGGTGTTATCAGCTGCAGGGCTTTCAATGCCTGCTGGATGCTTTCGTTTTCGAAAATGCCGTTCAGCCTTTTTGGCTTAATTTCTTCCTGGGCAAAGTGGATGGTCACCCCGTACCAGCGTTCCATTTTCAGGGCCAGTTCTTCAAAGGTTTCGCTCCGGAAGATCAGCTTATTGTCCATCCAGGAAGTTTCCACCACGGTGCTGTCGTGCGGTTCATAGGTAAGGTGGCTCACCAATACCAGGGGTGCCGCTTCTTTAGCAGCATCGGGCCGGGCCGGTTCGGTTTCCCTGCCGGTTTCTGCCGCGGTTTCTTTTACCAGTTCTTCGTTGCTGGTGATCAGCTTTTCGTTCGGCTTTAAAATTATTTTTTCTGAAGACCTGTTTTTGAGTGTCACTTCGATACTGCCGCGTATGAGGCTGGTCTCGGTATTTTTTTCGTTGGGAAATGATTTCACATTAAAGGCGGTACCCAGCACTTTTATATCGATGCTGCTGGCATGGATAAGAAAGGGCAGGGATGGATTTTTTACCACGTCGAAATACGCTTCGCCGGAGAGCGCTACTTCGCGGATACCATTGCCGTAAGATTTGTCGTAAGAAAGTTTGCTGCCCGAATTGAGCCAGACCTGGGTACCATCGGGCAATAAGAGTTTTGTGCGGGAGCCGTATTTGGTAGACACTTCACTTTTATCTGCCAGCGGTGCACCAACGGTATTAGTTGCCGCCTGCACGGGGAATAGCGAAGGCCAGTAGTGAAGGCCGGTAAAAAAAGCCAGGATGCAGGCCAGGGCCAAAAAAAACAATTTTTTAGCGCGGTTATGGCGAATGGTATTGTCGGTATTGATATGGCTGAAAAGAGGGTCTTGTTCTGAGGCGGTATCGATCCCCATCTCGTTCATGCGGGCTTTGTGCAGGGAAAAAGCCAGGTGGGCATCTTCTGTATCGGGGGTGGCATGGTGCCAGAGATCCGCCAGTGTCTGCATGGAATAATGCGTATCCGGGTCTGCCTTGAGCAGGTTTTCCAGCTGCCCGAGTTCTTCAGCAGAAGCTTCTCCGGACAATTTTTTGGCAATCAGATCCCAGATAATTTGTTTAGACATGCAATCAGTTAAAGCGAGCTGTAAGCTAAGGACAGGATAATCTGTAAAAACCCCTAAAAGAAAGTTAAATATTTTTTATTTGGGCAGGCCGTGGGGAGCTGCAATGGCCTTACTGATATCGAAACGGATGCTAGTGCCAATCTTTTTTATGGCGATAGCGATTTGACTTTCAACAGTTTTAGAAGAAATGTTCAGGATCTCCGCTACATCGCGGTATTTGAGTTCCTCTTCTTTTACCAGCTTAAAAATAAGTTTGCATTTAGGGGGTAATTCTTCAATGGCGGCCTTTATCCGGGCCACCATTTCTGCGGTGACCATCAGCTGTTCGGGGTCGAAATAGATGCTTTTATAATTCATCAGGGTCTCGTCTACACTGTCGGTCAGGTTCTTGTTCTGTCGGCTCAGGTAGTTGAGGGCGGTATTTTTAACAGCAATAAAAAGATAGACTTTAAGGTTGTTGATGCTGTTGATGCGCTTTCTTTTTTCCCAGATATTCACGAATACATCGGAAACGATTTCTTCGGCGGATTCTTTTGATTTTACCAGCGTAACGGCAAAACGCAGCAGGGGGTTGTAGAATGACAAGAACAGCTCCTTATAGGCAGCTGAGTCATCGTTGCGGGCAATCTGCTCCTGTAAGTATTTGATTTTGGCAGCGGCAATCATTCATTCACTCTTTAATCAGACACAATGTAAATTATACACAATGTACCAAGTATTAGGTATAAACAAAAAAAATAGGCGTTTTGCTGCGTGGGATCAAGAATAAAAAGGGGGTAATTGGAGGGCAGGGGCGGAAGTCCTGCGGCGCAGCAAAAAAATCAATTCCTTTTCCTGCCCTCAGTATGCGTATTTTTTATACTTTTGCCTCGCTTTAAACGGCGCTGGACCCTTAGCTGAGTTGGTTAGAGCATCTGACTCATAATCAGAGGGTCGCTGGATCGTGCCCAGCAGGGTCCACAAGAGTAAGTCCCGGTAACCCCGGGGCTTATTTTTTACAAGATTTAACAATTTTGAACCGGTCATTACTTACAAGCAAGATACATTTGCTTTTCACAACTGTATTATGAAACAAATTGCGTTATTGTTTATCACGGTGTTATCAATGGCAGCACCTGCTGCTGCACAAACGGCCAAAACGGATACGACCACTAAAAAGAAAGACTGGAGTAAAGTACACCTTGATAACAGGGCCAATGATCATTTTATGCTGCAGCTGG
>CAXTMV010000125.1:0-15117 GCA_964245425.1 uncultured Flavihumibacter sp.
AACAGCATTTCTTTTCGTTCTGTATTGGAAGTTATACAGTAAAATTGTGGATAATAAGGCAGCGGCTGCTGCTAATTTACAAATAAGCAATTCGCTTTAAACCCAATACAGGCAAGCGATTCGGGCCATACTGCTGAAACAGGCCACTGATAAGGGTTTCAGCGGACTACGTATTTTTCCGATTTTTTTATGATCACTAAAAAACCGTTAAAATGCTTATTCCATGCGGGTTGCAGCCTTTTATGATCATGTTAAAAATGAATAAAAAAATTTTTCCGTTATTTAAAAGCGTCTAAATTTGTCAGGCGTTAAATTTTAAAACATCACACTATGAACAAAGCTGAATTAATTGCAAAAATTTCTGATGATGCAGGCATTACAAAAACCCAGGGTAATGCTGTGTTGGATTCTATTATTGAAGCAGTAACTAAAACTTTAAAAGGTGGCGGTAAAGTTACCCTTGTAGGTTTTGGTACTTTTTCTGTAAGCAAAAGGGCCGCACGCAATGGCCGCAACCCTCAAACAGGCGCTGTTATTAAAATCAAAGCCCGTAAAGTGGCTAAATTTAAAGCCGGTAAAGAATTGTCTGCCAAATTATAATGCTGTACCAACCGCATTTAAAAGCCCCGCCTGCTGGTAATAAGTAACGGGGCTTTTGCATGGATGCTTATCTTTACGTAAATATCGGGAGTGATCAGCTATTTTTTTATATAACAATCAAAAAAACAACTATGGGAAGAGGTGATAAAAAAACGAAGAAAGGAAAAATTTTTAAGGGGTCTTTTGGTAAAAGCAGGCCTGCCAATGCACCAGTTGTAAAAAAAGCAGCGGTTAAGAAAGAAACGAAATAACGCAAACGCATAGTTCATGATTCGGAAGTGCATGGTGGTTCATTGGCTAAGCCAACGACCATGCACTTCCGAATTGTTTTCTGTGCAAGCGAACGATGAACTTCCGAACGATGAACTGTTCAGGGCGCCAAACGCTCTATCTTCCAGGTATTATTATCCTGGAGGGCGTATTGAATGCGATCGTGCAGGCGGCTGGGTCTTCCCTGCCAGAATTCTACGGTAACCGGCTTTACCCGGTAACCACCCCAGTGCGGGGGTCTCTCAATAGCTGCGCCGCTAAATGATGCGGCGTATTTTTTTTCATTTTCTTCCAGCCATTCCCGGTTGCCGATAACCCGGCTTTGCGGCGATGCCCATGCACCTATGCGGCTGGTCTCCGGACGGCTGTTATAATATTGATCGCTCTCAGCTGCTGTTGTCTTTTCTACCAGGCCCGTTATGCGTATTTGTCTTTCCAGCGCCGGCCAGAAAAAAACCAGGCAGGCCCTTGGGTTTTCGGTCAGCTGCATTCCCTTAAAACTTTCATAATTGGTAAAGAAAACATACCCCCGTTCATCATAGGCCTTCAGTAAAACAATACGGGCCGCGGGTAATCCATCTGCAGAAGCAGTGGCGAGGGACATGGCATTTACTTCGTCGAGGCTGGCGTGCAGCGCTTCGTTCCACCATTTATCGAACTGCTGAAAAGGGCTTTTTTCCACATCCTTCTCCAGCAAAGATCGCTGTTTGTATTCTGTACGTATAGCTGAAATGTCCATGAGAAAATAAAAAGTCAAAAATTAAAAGTCAACATCCCATTGCATCCTGTCCACATTTAACACATCAGCACATTAATCACATTAACACATTAATTACTTCACCAGCGTACCTACATTTTCGCCCTGCACCACTTTTAACAGGTTGCCGGGTTTGTTCATGTCGAATACAATAATGGGTAGCTGGTTCTCCATACAAAGCGTGAAAGCGGTCATGTCCATCACTTTCAGATTTTTTGAGATGCATTCTGCAAAGCTGATGGTATCGTATTTAGTGGCATTGGGATCTTTTTCGGGGTCTGAAGTATAAATACCGTCTACCCTGGTTCCCTTCAATATAACTTCCGCTTTTATTTCTATTGCCCGCAAGGATCCGGCGGTATCTGTGGTAAAATAGGGATTGCCGGTGCCGGCGCCAAAAATAACCACCCTTCCTTTTTCAACATGCCGCATGGCGCGTCGCCGTATATAGGGTTCAGCAATCTGTTCCATTTTGATGGCACTTTGCAAACGGGTAAACACACCTGCTTTTTCAAGCGCGGCCTGCAATGCCATCCCATTGATAACGGTCGCCAGCATGCCCATATAATCTCCGTGTGCGCGTTCTATGCCGGTCTCTGCTTCGTTCATGCCGCGGTAAATATTGCCCCCGCCTATTACAATGGCTACTTCTGTACCTGCATCTACTATTGTTTTCACTTCATGGGCATACTGCGCCAGTATGGTGGAGCTCAAAGGCTCATACCCCTCGTCGCTTTTGCCACCCATCAATGCCTCTCCCGAAAGTTTTAATAAAATGCGTTTGTACTTTAATTGCATAACAGCTTTATTGGCTGCGAATATAGGAATTTAATTAGTTGACTGGTTGATCAGTTGAATGGCTGACTGGTCTGCCGGCGGAACATCCGCTGAAAATATAGAATGAGGATTGTTCATCTCCTTCTTTACATGACGAGCTCCCAAGGGGTGGTGTCTGTCAGCGAAGGGGCCATCCTTGCCGCTTGCACATCGGGAGGCATCCACCAATCATATCAGCCCTTTCGTGTACGCAATGCGCAGCGCCTGGGCCTTGCTGTTTACATGCAGTTTCTGGTAAATATTAATGGTATGCTTCTTTACGGTATTAGGACTGATACTGATTTTAGCGGCAATTTCCTTGTACTCGAGTCCCTGGCTGAGGAGTTGCAGAATTTCTTTTTCCCGCTCGCTGAGCTGAAAAATATTTTCGCTGGTTTTAGCCTGTGAAGAAGCAGGTTGCTGTACTATCTGCAATATCTTGTACGCAATGCTGGGCGAAATAGGTCCGGCACCGCTTTCCCATAAATTCATCAGCATATCTATGATAACGGCGCCGCTTTCTTCTTTTAGCAGGTATCCGCAGGCGCCGGCCCTAATGGCTTTGAATATCCGATCGTCGTCATCAAAAATAGTAAGTACTACAAATTTTACTTTGGGATACAGGGAAGACCCGCTGGCAATAGCCGCCACACCATCTATAACCGGCATTTCAAGGTCCATCAGAACAATATGCGGGTGCTCATCTTCCGGCAGGTTTCGCATCTTATCTAAGAAATCTTCCCCATCGGCAGCCTGGAAGGTGATCTCAAAAAAATTATTGCGCTGTAATTTATCCGCCAGTATATTGCGGTTATTCAATTTATCGTCTGCTATGGCTACCCTGATCATCTTGTTAATTTAAAGCAATGGTGAGAAAAATACAACAATTGGCATATACTCCTTTTGGATTACTGCGAAAAGGGTATCCGAAGCAAGATCGCCGTTCCTGATACAGCCGAAGTGGCTATTTGCATCTGCAGACCGGCAGCTGTTGCTCTTTCGTTCATATTAATGAGGCCATAACTGTCTTTTTTCTTCTGCATTTCGTTTATATCGAACCCTTTGCCATCGTCTTTGATCTCTATTTCCCAAAGATCGTCCAGCCATTCACTTTTTACCACAATAACATTGGCCATAGCGTGCCGGGCGGCATTATTAACTGCTTCCTGCACAATTAATACCGCATGGAGGGCTTTTGCGGAATTCATATAAAAATTATCCGGCGCCATGCCCAGGGTGGTAATGCTGATGGCCTCGTAATAGCGTTGCATTTGTTTGCTGAAATTAATAACGCGAAGCCACACATCGGCCGTACTTACATCGGCCGTCTTCATGGCCCAAAGGGTCTCGCGCAGGGAAACCAGCATATCTTTGGCCGTATCATGCAGGTTATTCACCAGTACCCCATTCTCTTCGTTTTCCTGCCGCAGTAATTCTGTACCGTATAATATTGCGTTGGCCTGTACGCCCAGGTTATCGTGCAGATCTGCTGCAATCCTTTTGCGCTGGTTGCTTTCTGCTGTTGCCACGGCTTCATCGGCCATCCGCTTTTCACGTACCAGGGCCTGCGCCATTTTTATTTTCTCTTTCTGGCGCGATTGTTTAAACAATAGGTAGAAGACAGTTACAGAGAGCGCCAGGATAATCAGCGCCCCGTATAGCTGGATATTCTTTTTAGTAACGACAAAATGCTGTTCCTCCAGTTCACTTTCTTTTGTTTTCAGATCGCTTTTTGCTTTTATCTGCGCCATGGCATCTACCGAATTCTCCTTATAGGTGGAGTCTTTGAGCGAAACAATTTTTTCCATGGTATTGCTGTATGCCTGAAAATTGCCGCCATTCTTGTAATTAACGGCCAGCGCTTCATACAGGCTGAGCAGCTTGGCTGTTAGGCCGGCCCTGTTGGCCATATCAATTCCTTCTTTTGCTGTATTGATGCCTTTGGCCACCTGGCTGTTATTGGCATAATAGACCGATAGCTGCGCCAGGTCGGATACCAGGTAAAATGTGTCACCCACCTGCCGGCGCACCCTGATGGCCTCTTCAAGCGATTTACCGGCCAGCTCTTTCCGGTCGGTATTCAGGTACACATCGGCTTGTATATTAAGAATATTGGCCAGCGCTGTTAGGTTCTGGTTTTTTCTTACCCCATACAAGGCCTTCGTAATAAAATATTCTGCAGAATCGTAGCGGGCCAGGTCATTGTAGGAAGAAGCAATATTGGAATAGACAAAACTATAGTTCTCGAGTATCGTGGTGTCTTTGGCTGAATTGATTGCCTGGCGGAACCAGCTTACGGCGGTATTGTACTGTTCCATATCCATATAGGCCCAGCCAATACTGTTTCTTGTCATTACTTCAACAAAGTTGTCGCCCGATGAAATGGCAAGCTGTAGTGCACTGTAAAACTGGTCCAGCGATTCCTTGTAGCGGCCGCTGCGTATGAGGGCATTTCCTTTCAGGTTAAAGGCCCGCATCTGAAGACCGTATTCAGTAGAATCTTTACCCAGCTGGTAAGCAAAACTGTTGATGATATTGATGACGCTGTCTGTTTTGCCGGTCTTCATATAATAGCCAGCCGTATAGAAGCGTATCTGCACTTTTACAAAATAAGGATTGCCGATTTTCTTTGACAGTTTTTCTGCCAGGCCCAGGTAATAAAGCAGGGTATCTGCCGGAAAGGATTGCCGTTCGTCGCAAAGGGCAAAGATGGCTTTCAATTGTTGTTGCGTGGTAGCGGCCTTTGTTATACTTTTTTTCAGGCTGTCTATATTCTTTGTCTGGTTGTATCCTGTAAGCGTACTAAAAACCAGCCATAACAGGCAGACAAACTTTTGCAGCATCAAAACCTCCTTTTAGTGCTCACTAAAATATATAATTTTTTTGTCATTCTTCTTGATGCTGGTCAAGAACACAATAATTCCTGCGGCTGCTTTCCGGTATAAATGGCCGATAACCGCCACCGATCGGCTTTTCCGGACATAAAATCTATCCAAATGGAGTATTGACCCGGCGCTGCAGATCATTCAATTTTGAAATATCATCCAATCCTGCACAGAATAACCCCCGCGCCTCAGTAACTGCGAGCATACCATCACCGAACCCACCACCTATATCCTGGTTGAACCTGCCGTCGTAATGCAACGGTTGCCTTACATGCTAAAACTAAACCTACACAATAATGAGTACTAACATTGAACGCTTTGTAATCCGTCATACGGCGGGCAGCAAGGCAAACCAGGTCGAAGAGTTCGATTACAATAAAAATCAGCTCACCATCGGAAGGGTAGCCGGCAGCGATATCCAGTTTGACCCCGAACAGGAAGTAATTGTAAGCCGTGAACACGGAAAGATAGTAAAGGAAAGCGGCGAACCACCCCGTTTTTCCATTACCGATAACAATAGCCGGAACGGGATCTTCGTAAACAAAACCAGGGTAAAAGGCTCTTCGCCTTTAAACCCCGGCGATGTGGTACAATTGGGCAATAACGGTCCGGTTTTCACTTTCGATATCTATCCCCGCCCCCAGGATATGATGATGGCCACCAAAGTAGTTGAAATTCCTACTTCTATTAAACCCACCACCATGTCTGAAATGCAGCCTGCCGCACAAAACGCACAACGTGCTACGGGTATGGAACCTGCAAAAACAGGACTGGGCAAACAAACCGTGGAAAGAATGCTGGTAGCGGAAAGAAAAAAATCTTATACGGGCATGGGTGTTGCACTGGTAAGCATTGTACTGATTGCAGGTGTATTGGGATTTGTTTTCCGTAAAGAACTGTTCAATAAAACAGAGATTCATATCGATCCGGGTCATGTGGATTCTTCCATGCTCAACAAAAAATCACCTGAGCAAATCGCAAAGGAAAATGAAGACCGGGTAGTGCAGATAGAATTTGGCTGGCAGATTTATGATGCCTCTACGAGCGATGAGCTTTGGCATGAATATACCAAAGTAAAAGGCGATGATGGTATTGAACGATACAGGGGCATGTACATACAAAATGCCGAAGGCGGTTATGAACCATATATAGACACAAAGAAAAATGTGCAGGTGGGCAAGGAAGTAGGCTTTGCAGGCGCCAGCGGAACCGGTTTTGTTGTGTCATCAGATGGGTTCATCCTCACCAATCGCCATGTGGGCAATGGATGGAACACCCGTTATAGCTTCGATGAAGTAGCCTTTCCGGGTGTGTTGATGAAAGTTGAAAATGGAAAGCTGGTGCAAGTGCCAGGCGTTACCGTAACACCGGAAATGGTATTTGGCTGGGTACCTGCCGAAGCCACTATGATGGGCGGTGCACAGGTACGCCCCGGCACCATCAAAGGCAGAAACACCTACATGAACGTAGTATTCGCCAATTCAACCCTTCGCAGGCCCGTTCAGTCGGCTACTGCTTCAGAAAGCCACGACGTGTCAATGATCAAGGTTGATATTCCGGGATCACTGTCAAAAGTGACCATGAAAGACAGTTACGGCAGCATTAAACCCGGCCAGGCTGTAACGGTAATGGGCTATCCCGGTGTTGCGCCACAGGAATTTGTTGTTCGTAAATCGAATGACGTGTTTAACCCCACCAACCATTTTGTAACAGTGCCCACGCCTACGGTAACACCAGGCAATATCGGGCGTATCATTCCCGGTTCATCAGACAAAAATCTTACCTACAGCACGTTCGGCGATTCTTACCAGCTAACGATCAATGCTACCGGCGCCGGTAACAGCGGCGGTCCCATGTTCGACGACGAAGGAAATGTAGTAGGCATCTATTTTGCCGGTAAATCAGATTCACGCGGCACCCAGATTTCATTTGCCGTTCCTATCAAATACGGTCTTGAAATGATGGGCGTAAAAAAAGTAGCCAGTAATTAAACCTGCAGGCCGGGCGGCCGGCGCAATACCGGCCGCCCTTTTTTGATTATCTTTTTGCATGTATGCTGCATAATTCGTTGTAGCCATCATGTTCCTTTAAACCAAGCTTATTATAATGAAACCTGTCAATACACAGATTACTGAAGTTGCAGGTTATATACTCAACGGCCGCATTGGCTCGGGCGGTATGGGCGATGTTTATAAAGCCTTTCACCCGGTATTGAACCGGACGGCTGCTGTAAAGATCTTGCACCAGAAAGAAATGGCCGACCGTTTCAAGAACGAGGCCTATATACAATCATCCGTTAACCATCCCAATATTGCACGCCTCTATAATTATTCCATTGTATCGGAAATACCCTGTATTGTAATGGAATATGTAGAAGGAGACACGCTGGATGTATTATTGCTGAAAAAAGGAAAACTGGGCAATGAAGCAACGGAAAAAATAATATTACAGGTAGCGGAAGCACTGACCTACCTGCACCAGCAAGGAATATTGCACCGCGATATAAAACCTTCGAATTTCAAAATACAGCCAGACGGTACGGTTAAGATGCTTGATTTTGGCATCGCAAAAAATAAATATACGCCCAAGCTTACCCAACTCGGATTTGTAATTGGTACCACTGAATACATGGCCCCTGAACAATTTGAGAACCAGGTAGAGTTGAAGTCTGATACCTGGAGCCTGGCAGTAATGGCGTATGAACTATTAACCGGCTATATGCCTTTTGAAGCAGCCAACCCTCTTGCGCTGCGTTCAAAGATTTCCAAAGCTGCTTTCACCAGTCCGAAGATACTGGCACCCGGCATATCGGAAAAACTGAATACACTGATAGATAAAAACATCCGGGTAAACCCTGCCCACCGCCTGCCGGCAAAAGAGATTGTGGCTTTACTGGGTGGTATGCAGCAACAAAAACAACTGAGAGCGCCCAAACAACCGAGAAAACCCGTACTGGATGTTGTAAAAGGATACCCGTTTACCGGTAAAAGAACCCTGGTGTTCGCCGGCCTTTTTATACTGGCGTTTGTCATCATTACCGTATCATTAAACAGCCATCCGGTAAAACAAGAAGATCCGCCCGCAAAATCAACCGGCACAGAAGTAAAAATGAAAATAGATGTTCCCGGCATAGAGAATGTTTCCATCATTTTTCCCGATGGAAGCCGGCAATCGATCCCTTATGAGGTAAAAGGAAAAGAAGGAGAAACCGCTTCTTTTACATTACATGCAGATGGCTATACAGACAAAGCCGTACTGGTAGATTTTACCACGCACAGGAGCTCGTATGAATACAATCTTGAAAAAATAAAAGACTAACCCATGCCCTGGAACCCATTTGGCAAAAAAGTACAACCAGCAGTAAAGAACGGCAAGCCCATGGCTGACACACCTGATATCAAAGTAATCATCCGTACAGACCTGGGTAATATCCGCACTAATAATGAGGATACCGGTTTATTCTTCCGCATTGCGGATGCACAGGTTACGCAAAACAAGGGCTGCATACTGATGGTGGCAGATGGCATGGGCGGGCACCAGGCAGGCGAAGTAGCCAGTAAAATGGCCGCCGATATCATCAGCACAGAATATTTCAGGAATGGAAGCGGCAGCATAGAAAAAAACCTGGCGAAAGCATTTACACTGGCCAATAAAAATATATTGGATACCGCCAATGCAGACTCGTCTAAAAAAGGAATGGGCACTACCTGTACCGCGTTGATAGTAGCAGATAAACAGGTATACTATGCACATGTGGGCGATAGCAGGGCGTACGTGATAAAAAACAAACAGATTGCAAGAATCACTACCGACCACACATATGTGCAGGAACTGATTAAAGCCGGCACCATTACAGTTGCCGAAGCAGAAAAACACCCGCAAAGAAATATTCTTACCAATGCCATGGGCACCAAACCGGCCATACGCATAGACACCGGGAAATGTACTTTTTCATTTGAGGAAAACGATCGCCTGATGATCTGTTCAGACGGACTCTATGATTACCTGGAAGATGCAGAAATAGCAGACCTGGTCAATAACCGCACGGTAGAGGAAGCAGCAGATGTACTGGTAGCAGAAGCAAAAAAAAGAGGCGGTCACGATAATATTACCGTAGTACTGGCAGAAAAAATGGGTGTGCTTGAAGTAAAACCGATAAAACAAACCAGGGATTTTGTATTACCTGTTACAAAAGAAATTGACTTACCATGATTGGACAATATATTCAAAACTATAAAATTGTTACGCACCTCGGCGAAGGCGGAATGGGTATTGTGTATAAGGCGGTTGACAATGTACTGGGGCGTGAAGTAGCACTGAAGATGCTGCATACTTCCATGATCCGGCAGCCACAGGTATTGGAAAGATTTAAAAAAGAAGCACAGGTGCTCGCCCGCCTGTTGCATCCGAATATTGCCGTTATCTATAATTTTATTGAGCAGGACGGCCAGTATTTTATGGTAATGGAATATGTGGAAGGAAGAAACCTGGATGCACTGGCCAGGGCTCACCAGGTCTTACCGCCCAAAACCATTGTAGCCATGTTTTTGCAGGCGCTGGAAGGCTTGCAGCACGCCCACAAAAAAGGCATCTTTCACCGGGATATTAAACCTTCTAACCTGATACTGACCCCCGAAGGCACGGTAAAGCTGATGGACTTTGGCATCGCAAAAATTGCCGGCGAGCAAAGACTTACACAGGTAAACCGCGTTATCGGCACCGTTGAGTTTATGGCCCCGGAACTGATTGAGGGCAAAGATCCTTCTGTAGCATCTGATATTTATGCAGCAGGCATCACCATGTATGAAATGCTTTCCGGCAGGCTGCCTTTTGAAAGTACTTCCGACTACAACCTGATGCAGGAAATAATGAAAAAGAAGCCAGCACCGCTAAAAGCACTGGCCCCGTCGTTGCCGCCTGCTTTGAGTAATATAGTAATGAAAGCCCTGGAAAAAAAGCCGGAAAACCGTTTCAAAGATGCGCGCGAATTCCAGGTGGCATTGCTGACCGCTTTTCCCGACTGGCGCGATGTAGACCTGAGTGTGCTGGCACCGGCAGCCCAGCCGCTGTACGCAACCAGGGAAGAGGCAGTTACCGCCTTTAACAGCAACAACCCTACGGTACTTTCTTCTTCTATGGAAACCCGCATGGAAACGGCTGCTGCGCCCACCTCAATGGTTCAGCGTTTTGAGCAAAATGTATTACTGCACAAAAAAGCACCTTATATACTGGCCGGCGCCGGCCTGCTGGCCTTCCTGATCATTTTCCTGATTATCCGAACGCCCAAAAAAACAATCGATCCCAAAGTGGCCGTTACCACTTTGAACGCCGATTCATTAAAAAGAGTGGCGCTGGTTACAGAAGAGAACAATCATCCGCCAGCCCAGGTATTACCCGAGCAGCCGCATCCCGTAGTGCAGGTGCCTGTGAACAATGATGTGCCCGTTAAACCAACGCCTTTAGAAGAAGAGAAAACAAGTAAAAAGAATACAGAAAAGAAGGAGCCTAAAAAAGAGTCAGCAAAAAAAGAAACCACCCCACCGGTAGTTGTTCCGGCAGAAGAAAAAAAACCAGACCCGCCTGTAAAAAAAGCAGAGCGGCATGAGGTTACCATCAATGACAAGGTAGCAGTATATGTTTCCATTCGTGAAACCATTACCCGCGATGAAGACGACAAAGAACAATCCATCAGTTTCACCGTAACCAGCCCGGTTGTATACGAAGGGGTCACCATCATCAGACAGGGTGCCATGGCCCGGGGTAATATCAAGATTGGACGTGTGATGTCATCCGTTAGCATTAATTCAGTAATGGGCGCCAACGGCCAGGAAATCCAGCTCAATGGCCATGACCACCGGAAAGTTAAAAAACTGGCATCCGACAGGGAGTATACTGCATTTATAGTGAAAGGAATAAGAATGAATTTCTGATAAGCGGACAGCCAGCTACCGGCTGGTATAAACGCTTGGCAGCAGCACTTTTTTCTCGTGTTAGGTTTATCAGAGGGCCGTCTCTTTTTGAGGCGGCTTCTTTGTGTTGCTACTAAACGCGCTTATTGCCAAATGAGCGCATGGCAGGGTGCCATAACCGAAATAAATCAGGGCAATTATTTTTATACTGCAGGCCGTAGCGCGCTACGATAAATAAGATACCGATTGATAAAATAACAAGTATTGGCAGAACGATGTAATTTGGCTCAAAGATCAAACATGAAGTTTTTTTATATGCTGTCAGCAGCGCCGCTTCTTTTTATTTTCAGCAGCCGGTTATATGGCCAAACCGATCCTGGCTTTAAAAGATTTTCCTTCCAGGCTGGTATTAATATTTCCGATATGAATTTTAATAAAGGGGAGCCTCCGCCGGCTGTTCCCGTAAAAGCATCCTGGCAAACAGGTATTACACTGGGTTTCCTGGTACGTGTTCCGCTGGCCGGGAATTTGTTTTTACAACCCGAATATGCTTATACGGAACGGCAGGGTTCAGATGGAAGCATTTCTACTAATTACAAACTGGATTATTTTTCATTGCCTGTTCTGTTGAATTACCGCTGCACGCCCGTGGTTTCCCTGCTGGCAGGGCCACAGGTCGAACTCCTGGTACACGCAACTGCTAAGAACGCCGGTGTGAGCAGCAACATCACGCACGATACAGAGGAACGCAGTATTGCCGCCACCGCGGGCATTGAAGTCACCATCAAAAAAATACTCTTTGTTTCGGCCCGCTACCTGCAGGGTTTTAACCATATTGGCATCGGGCAGCGCTCGTCAGTAAAAGAATTCAAATACCAGGCGGTAAACCTAACAGCGGGAATCAGGTTTTAAATTCAACGGCAACTAAAAGTTGTTGCGTTTTTTTGGGGGGCCAGTCGCAAGCGTCCGCTTGTGCCTGAAGCAATAAAAAGAGGCTGCCCCATAAACTGGAACAGCCTCTTTATATTTTTATACCGGCTTATTATCCGAGTGCCACTCTTTTGAATTCTGTCACTTTCACATCGCCTTCTCCTTTTAAATAATCGCCGACTGTTTTACCGGCATCTTTAACAAAAGCCTGGGCCAGCAGTGTCTGTTCTTTAAAAAAAGCACCCATTTTGCCTTCTGCAATCTTGGCCAGCATTTCATCTGTCTTGCCTGCCATCTTTGGGTCTTGCTTCATCAGCTCAACAATAATATCTTTTTCACGTGCAATGGTAGCAGCAGGTACAGAAGCTGCGTCAACCGCAACCGGGTTCATGGCTGCAATCTGCATGGCCACGTCTTTGCCGGCTTCCTTTGCTTCCTTGCTTAAGCCAACCAGTACACCCATGCGGTAGCTGCCATGTATGTAGGCTGCTACATAGGGCGCATCTACTCTTTCAAATTTATTGATGCCAATTTTTTCACCGATAGACGCTAGTTTATCGTTGATCAGCTCGGCTATTTTTACACCGTTAATAGATACTTCGTTCAGCTCTTCTGCACTTTTTACATTGTTGGCAACAGCGGCATCTGCGATGCTCTGTGTAAAAGCAACAAAATCTGCATTCTTGCTTACAAAGTCTGTTTCACAACTAACGCAGATCACCAGGCCGGTTTTATTGTCGGCTGTTGTCTGGGCTATTACCACCCCTTCCTTTGCTTCGCGGTCACTGCGTTTGGCAGCTACTTTCTGGCCTTGTTTGCGCAACCAGTCAATGGCTGCTTCAAAATCGCCATTTGTTTCTGTTAATGCTTTGCGGCAATCCATCATGCCGGCTCCGGTCATCTGGCGCAGCTTGTTTATATCCTGCGCGCTTATTGTTACTGTTGACATACGATTAAATTGAAAATTCAAAAATCAAAAACCCTGCCTTCCAAAGCAATCTCTGTATTCCATTGTTCAGGCTCATCATACAGCAGTACTGGTCTGCCTTCGGCAAAAACCTGGTAAACGAGCTATGAACAACCGAACCATGAACTGTTTCCGGGCAAAAGGACTAAATACTATCGTCCTCCTCCTGGCCTGCGGTTACCACCGCCGCCACCGCCACCGGGTCCGCCTACACGACGTTTGCCGGGTCCGCCAGGACCACCACCAGGTCCGCCGGCACTACCGCGACCCCTGCCGCCCCTGCTGCTCTCCGCATCCGCTTCAGCCTGCAGGCGCGCTGCCCTCTTTTCTTTTTCATCATCTGTATCATCTACTTCTTCATCTTTTGCCGCCTGGCGCTCTGTTAAACCCTCAGAGATGGCCGCTGCTATATAATTAACAATGATAGCAATCGACTTGGTAGCATCATCGTTGGAAGGAATAGCATAATCCACTTTGTTGGGGTCGCAATTGGTATCTACCATACCAAAAGTAAGAATGCCCAAACGTTTTGCTTCGGCCAGGGCAATATGCTCATGCCCGATATCTATCAGGAACAAAGCGGCTGGTACACGGCCCAGCTGGGCGATACCACCCAGTACTTTTTCCATTTTTTCCTTATCGCGTGAAAGCGTCAGGCGTTCTTTCTTGGTGATGCTTTCCAGGGTGCCATCTGTTAGCATTTTTTCAATGCTTTGCATTTTCTTTACGCTCTTGCGAACAGTATTAAAATTGGTAAGCATACCACCCAGCCAGCGTTCTGTAACATATGGCATGTTTATTTTCTTGGCACATTCGGTTACAATTTCCTTGGCCTGTTTTTTTGTACCAACAAACATGATCTTTTTACCACTGCGTGCAATCTGTTTTAAGAGACCTGATACTTCCTGTAAGCTTTCGGTGGTCTTGTTCAGATCTATAATATGGATACCTTTTTTTTCAGCAAAGATGTAAGGCAGCATCTTGGGGTTCCACTTTTTGCGGAGGTGTCCGAAATGCACACCGGCGTCCAGCAGTTGCTGTTGTAAGGAAGTGTTGTTTTCCATTTTTATTTTTTAGCTTTTAGCTATTAGCAGTAGGCTTTTAGCTGTTTATTAAAATAATGATTGTATGCCGGTGAACCAACAGCCGTTCGCTATCAGTGCACAGCTTTTTTTAACGTTTGCTGAACTGGTAGCTTCTGCGGGCTTTCTTACGGCCTGGTTTCTTACGCTCTACCACTCTTGGGTCGCGGTGCAATAAGCCCGCTGCCTTTAATGCAGGGCGAAACTCTGGGTTTACTTCCAGCAGTGCACGGGCAATACCCAGCTTGGCTGCTTCGGCCTGGCCTTTAACACCGCCGCCGGTGGCATTGATAACAACATCAAATTTACCGGAGGTTTCAACTGTCTTTAAGGGCAGTTCTACCTGGTTCTGCAGGTACACCAGCGGAAAATAGACTTTATAATCCTTATCGTTGATGGTCACCTTGCCTTCCCCTTTGGTAATAAATACACGGGTTACAGCAGCTTTACGGCGACCAACGGCATTTTTTTGCTTTTCCATTTATTTTTAATTTGGAATGTTAGATTTAGAATTTTAGTTCTTTGGGTTGCTGTGCCGTATGCGGGTGCTTGGGCGCTGCGTACACAAATAATTTCTTATACATCTGGCGGCCCAGGCGGTTCTTTGGCAACATACCTTTAATAGCCCTTTCCAATACAACTTCCGGGCGGCGTCTCAGCAAATCCTGCGCAGCTTCTTCGCGTAAGCCACCGGGGTATCCGCTGAAATTCTGGTACATTTTGTCTTCTGCCTTGTTGCCGGTAAATACAACTTTGTCTGCATTTACAATAACTACAAAATCGCCACAGTCTACATGTGGTGTAAAATAGGCTTTGTTTTTGCCCCGCAAAACGGCGGCAATCCTGGCGCTCATGCGTCCTACGGTTTGATTAGTACCGTCTACAACATACCAGTCACGTT
>CAXTMV010000126.1:0-9182 GCA_964245425.1 uncultured Flavihumibacter sp.
TACCTGGACAGTGCTTGTTTTTTAAACTTAAAGAAGGTTGGGGGATGGGACAGGGTAGGGGCTTTTTTTTCACAAAATTCCCGGCTTGTAGAAAAATCACCATCCTGGCACCGTCAACACCCGCATAAAAAAACTGGTACGATAATTATACCTGTTATAATGTACGATTTTCCAGGGGAGCTTTTGAAAGGTAATCGGAAGACAGCTCCTTTCACTTGTATCAGTTAAAGATTAAAAGTAAGTAACGGAAAATCTCAAAGAAACCCCCGCCAACGCGGGGGTTTTGTTTTTACAGAGCACTCCGCTTCACAAATCAACCAGCCTGTAATAGCCAAGATTGATCTCGTCTTCCGCCAGGTTATCCGCCGCCGTTACCTGCAGGCTGAACCGATCTTTCAGGTGGGCCGGCAGGATATCTTCCACTGCATATATATCGTCTACATCGATGCCGTATTTGTTGTCGATGTGCGCACTCGCTTCATGGTTATTTGGCGCAGCGGCCAGGCTGGTATGTTTAAAAAAAGCCGATTGCTTTGATATATTTTTGGCCTGCTCCATACTGCCGGCCGCTACCAGCATCTTATAATGGAATTCATCAAATTCATTTTCCTTGTAGCCACCCAGGTTGATAAAAAACAAGGCGCGATCTTTTTTCCTTTCACCGGCGGCCCGTTCCGTCACCTGCACCGCATAACCATTTACGGCGGTAATGCTTCGCCAGGCATCAATATGAATATTGCTCTTGGCTGCCGGCCAGAATTTTTTAATATCGGGGATGAGGTCTTTCAGCGTTTCACCTACACCAAAAAAAACATCGTGCTGCTCTGTGTTCCGGCCTGCCGGGCGACAACCCAGCAAAAGCATAAATAATTTTAACTGCATGTTGTTGATTGCTTTTAATAGTCGAGCCCCAATTTAAGGGCCTTATTTCCTATTTCCAATTCATTTACTTTTACCGCAGAAAATACCCGCTATGCCATCCCTTTTTAACTATGGAACCGATTCACTGACCGTTGGCGTGGCCCTTGCCATTGCAACCGGAAAAACAAGCGCCGTACTGAACGATGCCGCCATCGCGAAAATAAATGCCAGCCAGCAATACGTGCAGGAAATTGTAGACAACGACAACACGGTCTATGGCATCAATACCGGCTTTGGCATTTTATCCAATACAAAGATATCCGCCGCCGATACCCGCACCCTGCAACATAAAATCCTGCAAAGCCACAGCGTGGGCGTAGGATCCGCCATCGCGCCGGAAATAGCCAAACTGATGATGATTACCAAAGTGCAAGCACTGGCACAAGGCTATAGCGGCGTGCAGCTGACCACCCTGCAGCGCATTTGCTGGCATATTGAAAACAATATATTGCCGGTGGTGCCTGAAAAAGGCAGCGTGGGCGCCTCGGGCGACCTGGCACCGCTGGCACACCTGTTCCTGCCCCTGATCGGACTCGGCACCGTAACCGTAGAAACGGGCAACGGTACTTCCCTGCCACGCAACAGCCTGGAAGTGTTACAGTGCCATGGCCTCGCACCCCTGCAACTGGGTCCTAAAGAAGGGCTGGCATTGATAAACGGCACACAATTTATTTTATCATTCGCCGTAAAAGCGGTGCAGCGCTTACATTACTGCCTGGAAGCGGCCGATATCATCGGTGCCATGAGCCTGGAAGCACTGACCGGCACCAAATCGCCTTTCGATGAACGATTGCACCGGCTACGGCCCTTTACCGGCAGCCTGCTGGTGGCGCAGCGATTGCGCGTGCTGCTGAAAGATTCAGCCATTATGCAAAGCCATATCGATTGCGGAAGGGTACAGGACCCGTATTCGCTTCGCTGCATGCCACAGGTACATGGCGCCAGCCGCAATGCCTGGCTGCACCTGAAAGAGCTGACAAACACCGAGCTGAACGCCGTAACCGACAACCCCATTATCTTTAGCGCCACCGATACCATCAGCGGGGGCAATTTTCACGGTCAGCCATTGGCGTTACCACTCGATTATGCCTGTTTTGCCGCCGCCGAAATCGGCAATATTTCTGATCGCCGCTGTTACCTGCTGCTGGAAGGAAAATGGGGATTGCCCCTGCTGCTCATGAAAGATGTTGGATTGAACAGCGGCTTCATGATTCCGCAATACACCACCGCCGCCCTGGTAACGGAGAATAAAACCCTTTGCTTTCCCGCCAGCGCAGACAGCATACCCACTTCGCTGGGCCAGGAAGACCATGTTAGCATGGGCAGCATCAGCGGCCGGAAACTGTATGAAGTGCTAAGCAACCTGGAGTACATCCTGGCCATCGAACTGCTGAGCGCCTGCCAGGCCATCGAGTTCCGCCGTCCGCTGAAAAGCAGCGCCCTGCTGGAATTTGCGCATGAGCATGTACGGCAGTCGGTAGGCTTTGCCTCCGAAGACCGCATCTTTGCAGACGACATCAGTAAAGTAGCTGCCCTGCTGCAGGATTTCTCCTTTGTAGAAAGCGTGGAAAGATTTGCAACGCAGGAAGGTTTGCCGCTGAATGATGGGTATGGAATGTTTGGGCTGTAGTTTTTTTACCAGGAAGCAACTTTTTACGCAGCGTGAAACTCATTTTGCGCGGTGATAAAAAATACCGGGCGGAAATAATTACATTCGTATACCTCTTTAAATTAATAAGAAGTCCATGAGTAAGCATGCATTCAATATATTGTCTATAGACGGGGGCGGCATCAGGGGCATCATACCCTGCACCATACTCCGGTACATCGAAGACAAAACAGGCCTGCCGGCAGCGAGGCTCTTTAACCTCCTGGCGGGTACTTCTACCGGTGGTATCATCTCGCTGGGCCTCACCATGGCAGATAAAGACGGTGGCAATGCCTATACCGCCGATGATATGCTGAAATTATACGTTGAACAGGGCAAATACATCTTCTCCAGGCGGCCAAAGGATCTGTTAAGCTGGATAGGTTCCGCCCTGCCTATCCCGAAAGGATTGTTCGACAAGGATTTTGACGTAGCCGGTTTTGAAAAGATACTGGCCGCAAAATTTGACGACCACCGGCTGAAAGACAGCCTTACCGATCTGCTGGTAACTACCTACGACCCCCAGGATGAAAAACCTTTTTATTTTTCTTCACGGCTGGCAAAACAAAGGCCGGAAGAAAATTTTTTGTTGCGCGATATCGCCCGCTCTACCTCTGCCGCACCTACCTACTTCAAACCCGCCCTGGTAAACTATGAAGGCAAAGAAAAGCTGGCGCTGGTAGACGGTGGCGTCTTTGCTAACAACCCCTCCATACTGGCTTACAGCGAAGGCAAGGAACTATGGAAACAGCGCCAATACGCAGCCGATTTACAGCCACCCACGCATGCACCAGGCGCGGCAAAAGTGTTTGAAGCCGTGGTATCGCCAGACGACCATGATCTTCCCTTCTTCTTATTATCCATCGGCTGCGGCCATAGCATTACCAGCATCGATTATTCCACAGCGGCCGACTGGCGGACCACCAAATGGCTGAAACCCCTGCTCACCAATGTTTTTATGCAAAGCGTATCGGAAAGCACCGATTATACCATGCAGCACCTGCTGCCCACATTTGAAGACGGCACCCCGCGCTATATAAGGCTGAACCTGCAGATCCCCGAGGCCAACAGCCAGATGGATGATGCGTCTGATGAGAATATTCAACAACTGGTGGCCATTGCCAATGCCTACATAGCATCCAACAAACCAAAACTGAACGAGATTTGCGCCCTCCTAATGAAATAATAAATGTATGCCCGACAATAAACTACCTTCTTACGGTCTGCTGATCGGCGTTGGTCAGCGAACAGAAGACATTGAAGCCATGGGCATCACTGCCGGCGATGCCACCTGGCTTACAAAAGCACTGTCCGTTACCGGTATAGTGGCAGCCGCCAACAGTGTTTTGCTCACAAATGAGAAAGCTGCCCATGAACCTGTTTTAGCAGCCCTCAGTAACCTGGCCACGCGTACAAAAGAAGCGCCGGCAGAAATGGTCATCATTTATTTTTCCGGGCATGGGGCCCGGATAAATGGCCAGTATTACCTGGTCTGTCATGATACAACGGCCGCCAATATTGCCAGCACCGGTATCAAAGGAGAAGACTTTGTTGAGCGGCTGGCCGCCATCCGCAGCAACAACATGCTGGTGCTGCTGGATTGTTGCCATGCCGGCGGCATAACAGAAACCGATATCCCTTTTGATGAAAAACCATTGCTGCAATTCAAAAACAGGGTCATACTGACCGCCTGTGCCAAACAGCAATACTCTTACCTCAGCCAACCCGTGAGCCTGTTTACCTATGCCCTGATAGAAAGCCTGTGCGGCAAATTCCTGGGAAGCGAAGACAAAAATGTTACCATTTTTAACCTGGCCATGGACGTAAGAGAAAGGGTAGTGGGCCTTTCCGGCACCGCGCTGGCCATGTTACCGCCGCAGCAACCCCAGCTGAATGTATTGCCCGAAAGCGAAACCACTAATTTTGTGGTAGCACCCTATCCGAACGGCCGGCCGCTATCCTTTCCGTTGCTCCAGCAGGAGCTGGCCGCCATTACCAGCGAAAATGGCAAGGGCATCGATCTTACTGTTAAAAGCGTGGCCGATACCAAGTACCGCCAGCAGTTCAACTGGCTGCAAAACAATAATATTATCATCAATAACGGGAATGGTAATTATATTGTACAGGGAACCGTTATCAACAACGGGCTGTCAGAGGCCGATTTTAAACAGGTAATAGATACC
This sequence comes from uncultured Flavihumibacter sp., assembly GCA_964245425.1. Classification (GTDB taxonomy): domain Bacteria; phylum Bacteroidota; class Bacteroidia; order Chitinophagales; family Chitinophagaceae; genus JACMLD01. The sequence goes on from CAXTMV010000126.1 coordinate 4,753, forward strand.
CTCCGCCAGCAAAACAAAGCCATCCTTGACCTGTTAAAAGTAAAGCTGCAACAGGAAGACGATACTAAATCGAAGCAGTTACTGGCGCGGGTACAACAAACCGAATCGATCAATGAACTCAAGAGAAAAGGATTGGAAGAACAATTACTGCTGTTAACGGATAAAAAGAACCTATTTGAAAAAAGACTGATAAAGACCGCTGATCCGGGACTTGAATTCTCCCTTACAGCAGACCTGAAGGATATCGACAATGAAATAGCAACGTTAACCGACAGACTGAATAAATTGTAATGGCCGACACAACGGAAAATAAGATACAACTGAAATTTGAACTGTATAATCTTGAAAAGATTGGGTTCAGCGCCAAAATCGACCAACAGGAATTTTGGGACTGGCTGCATTCTTTACAGGAAACCGGCATCGATCTCAACACCGGTTTCTATGACGATCTCTGCAAGAACACCATCAGCAACGGGCATAATCTTTTACGCAGCAAAGATATTTTCAATATAGACAGTACGGTGATCGGCCCCATGGCAAAGATCATCGGGCAATACCTCTTTCGCCTATTATTCGGCGCCAACAATTTCCGCGGCTACCTGCACGATGCCAAAAAACAAAAAAAAGAACTGGAAATCATACTGGAATTTGACCAGGCAAAAGAAGATTCTAAAAAAATCATGAACCTGCCCTGGGAACTCATGTACTGCCCCGACCAGCTGGCGGCCAGTGATGAAGACGAGGATGAAGACGGTTTTTTTGTTTCACAGGCAGCTGCTATTTACCGCAAATACAAAAATACCGATGATCTGAAACCGGAAGACATGAGAGCCGTTTGCGTATCTGTGGCGTTTCTGACAAAAGACATCGAGAACCTGAAAGAAGTGTACGACGGGTTTAAAGTAATCGCCGGCCAGGTTGAGCAGGAGAATGCAAATATCAGGTTTGAATTCATCAATACGCCCAATGAGGTTAATAAATCCATCAACTTGCTCAGCAAGGAAGACCTTGGAAAAATATTCCTCTACAACAAGAATGAAGAAGCCGCTGCCCCTGTAAACAAGATCGTGCACCTGGTTTGCGATGTTTCCATTACACAAAGCACCCGTAACCCGGAAAACCCTGCTTATGAAAAAGCACTTTATTTCAACAAGACCCGCAACGAAACAGAGCCCATCAGCCTGACCGATGTTTTTAAAGAACTGTTCAATAAAAACATCTTGCAGGATCCCAGCCTGAAACTGCTGGTGCTACAGGCCTGGAATGATGAAAAGAACAATGCCTACAGCGGTTTTGAGGAAATTGCCAGCCGTGTGATCAGGAAAAGCCAGGCGGCCATTATTTCAATGCCCTACCTGCTGAACCAGAAAAGCGCCGACGGCCGAGCGGCGTTCTTTGAAACCCTGTACCGCAACCTGGCAGGCGCGCTTTCACTGGTAGAAGCGGTGCAAAACCTGCGGAATGATATTGTACCCAAATTTGCTTATGGCTTTCCTTTACTGTACCTGAACGGCCGGCACGACATACTGGTCAGCAAGGGTGCTATTGCCGGCAATGCAGCACCGGCACCTGCCTCCAAAAGTATTGCGGATCAGCGAATGGCCGATCTGGACGCACAGGAAAGATTATTGTTGGAAAAGAAAAGTGCTTTTGAAAAAAGGAACATAACAACCAATGACGAGGGTACTAAATTTGAACTGAAACATGATTTGATAGATATCGATCAACAGCTGAACACCATAAACGAAGAAAGAAAAAAGTATACCGGCGATAAATAAATGCTTTCATGGTCATTAACAACAATATATATGCTGATATAAAGCCGGAGGGAGAGTTGTATGTAGAACTGGCCCGTACGCTGATGGTTGGCAATAAATTCAGGCAGGCGGTTGATTTTCTGCTGAAGGCGCTCTCACTGTCAGAAACCGGCACCGCCGGCTGGAAGACTTTTTACCTGCTGGCAGAGGGATACCGGAACCTGAGCAAGCCGGCCGAAGCATTTGAACAATACCTGCAGGCAGCACTGCTGAGTCAGGAAGACAAAATAAAACAGGATTGTTACAAACAGGCGGCTGATATGATGAATGCCAACACAGCAACTATCACGGGAGGCTTGTTGCTGGAAAAATTACAAGATGCACAGCTGCCTGATACCGATCGCCGGTCGATGACAGCGCTGCTGTCATCTATGTCAAGCGGGCAAACAGATGCCCATGCCATTTCTTCCGTGAACAAAGACATACAGGCTTTTCATGATCATATCCTTGCGCTGATCAATAAAAACGAATTCAAGACTGCCCAGAAGGAAACAGAAGATGCACTGACCCGCAACCCTGACAACTATGATATCCTGTTCCTGAAATTGATGATACTGGTTGAAGGGCAGATTGACCTGGCAGGCGCCACTGCTTTGTTTAACGACGAGGATTTTGGGTACCGGAGGGCTTTTGAAGACCACGAGATCCTGGAAAAACTGGATGCGATTGCGTCGCTGGCACCCCCGGCGGGCAACCATTATTTTTTTGCTGCATTCCTGGGCAACCTGATGGACCAGCCGCCGGCAAATACGGAAGCATTGCTTGACCAGGCAAGACAGCTCGGATTGAAAAATGGCAATGATCACCCATTGCTGGGCCTGCATTTGCTCATTGCGGCCATCGAGGAGAAAAAAGGAGACCGGTTAAAAGCAGCTGCGGGGTATTTTGAAGCCGCCAAATGTTATTACTGGATGGCCAATAATACAGCGGCCCTTACGAATTTTGATAAATCCATTACCCTGGATCCCTTGTTAAACGAGGCCTATATTTTTAAGGCCGATGTTACTTATATCCTCAGTACCCGCCCCGATCCGCCGTATAACGATAAAGCACAGGTGCAAATAGCATATGATACCTGGCAGCAGGCGCCTGACAGAATCGTGCGCCAGGCAGCCGATACATGGCATTATATTGTAATTGCGCGCATACACGAAGTAAAGTACCGCTTTGTTGAACAGGATCTGTACGCAGAATTCTGGAAACCGGTTTTATATGCTGAACGGCTATTGGTATACGAGCAAAATGATGCAACCTGGTGGACCTATATCTCCAGGTTTTACCGCAACCTCGATATGGACACGAACAGCCTGGTGGCCATTGAAAAAGCTGCCGCACTGGGTGCCGGGGATGACATGTTCCTGGAAGAGAAAACAATTTGCCAGGTAAACAACGGACATTTTGAAGAAGCCCGGAAGTACCTCGATCAATTGAAAAAAAATGACGATGGCACCAATAATGTATACAAACCTTACCACAAAAACTGGGATGCCTATATTCTTTTTCGCGACCCCGTTCGGCGCAAGGAAGCCCTGCAGTTGTTTGATGAAGTAATGACAGCGGTTAAAACAGATGTTTTTGCCCGGCAAATGAAAATGATCTGTAGCTGGTACCTCAACGACCTGGAAGGTGCCACCGCCACCGCCTATGCGCTGCTGGAAACGGAAAAAGAATATGATTTTCGCCGGGAGGATTTTAGTTTTGCCTGGGCCCTGTTTATTACAGGCGATACCGAAAAAGCCATCAGCCGGCTGGAACAGGCAGACGAAAAAAGACAGTACCTGAAAGATAGTTCCATCAGCCTGTCGCAGTTTTATCTCTATGCCGGTGCCATCACAAAGGCAACTGACACTTTCAGTAAATTTATTACCTACTGCAACAACAATAACCTGCTGGAAGACTTGCAGGATAGTTTGTCGGCACTTGGTTTTCAATTCAACAGCCGGCAACCAGCTGCTGCCCATGCCCTTGTTTTTACCCAAACCATCGCGCGCTGGCAAAAAAGTATTTCTGAAAAACTGGCTTTTTTGACAACCAGCCACCTCACAGCCATAGATGAATTAAAAAATAAACAACAGGAATACGGCATTGAAGAGCATAGCCTTCCATACATAGTTATCAGCGCGGCACTGGCAAGGCTGTACACAGAAAACGATCAGCTGCCGGAAGCTTACCATGCCTATCAATGGCTCAAACAATACCCGGAACAATTTCCGGAGACCGACAAGGCCCTGCAACGCCTGACAGAACAACTATTTGCCAGCGCCACAGAACTGCTGAAAAATGCCCAATACGACCGGGCCATCCTCTTGCTGCGGCAATTTGATATCAAAGAGGAAAACGCATTGGTTACGCAAAACCTGCTGCTGGCGATGGCGTTCTACCAGCAACATGATCAACCGCAAAGCATCCATTACCTGAACAATATGGCAGCAGCCATCGCTGACAAGGCAGGTACAGGCAAAAAAATATGGGATGCCCTGACAGGCATGTACTGGCAAAACCCGGTTGCCTGGCAATTTGCCCTTTTCCTGGAAAACAACGCTTCTTTTGGTGGAAAAACAGCGTTGCCGGATAACCTGGATGATTACTGGAATGCGATATACAACAAAGGAC
>CAXTMV010000126.1:9192-14301 GCA_964245425.1 uncultured Flavihumibacter sp.
AATTTGACCGGCGACCCCACTACCGAATGGAAAGTGATGCGCACCTTAATACCCGCTACCCGGCAACGGCTGCTCGCTATGACCGGGGTAAGATTGCCGTGGGTACAGATTAAAGACAACCCGCAGTTTACCGAATCATCCTTTTTCTCGCTGCTGCTGAAAGACGTGCTGATTATTTCAGGTAAAACACAGCTAGGCAAATGGTATGTGCCGCCCACCCCCAACAATTTGCAGGCATTGGGCATACAGGGCGAAGCCGTAATAGACCCGGCCAGTTTAGATAAAGCCCATTGGGTGGATCCATCGCAGAAGTCTTTGCTGGAGGCCAACCAGCTTGCCTACTGGTTAGATCCCTACGACTATATTATGGCGGTAGTAGAGGAAATGCTGGTGCACTCGCTCGATAGGTTGATTGACCCTTCTTTTTGCCGCACTTACCTGCAGGATTATGTAAACCAGAACAATACGGAAGAGGAAAAAGATCTTGCCCGCGCCATACAGTCCGATCCCTTCCTGTATACCAGCTTTACAAGTATTTTAAAAGAATTGGTAAGGGAACGCCTGCCATTGCACAATAAAAAGGCCATCATTGAAAGCTTTACAAAAGCTGCAGCCGACCATCTCTACACAAATGAATGGCTGCAGCCCGTGCGCTGGGCGATCCGGAATGAATGGCCGGCGCAACTGCTACAGCTGGTCAGGGTTTCATTACCACCCGCAACAGAAGCCCTGGTGAAGCAATCGCTGGTAACCGCCAACGGAAAAACCTGGTTGTCGATCGCGCCCGAAACGTACAGCCTGGTAGTAGAAGCCATTGCAGCAGTGACAGGCAATTTCAGCGAGCAAAAGAAAAAAATGCTGGTGGTCACGGAATCGCGCTTAAGGATATACGTTAAAAAACTAACGGCATTTGAATTTCCCTACCTGACCGTAATGGCCAAAGAAGAACTGGAAAATAAATGAACGCCCCGATGCAAACAGCAATAACAATAGAGATAGGGCAGCAAACCTTCAGCCAACGGCCGATGAGCGATGAAACCTGTGCTGCCGTTGTAGCACGGTTGCTTGCCCGCCTGGGCATCGCCGCCGCTGTACAGACAAGTTTTACCAGCAACCCTGTTTTTTTAACGGTCAACGGGTTGCCCTGCGATTTTCCTGCCTGGCTGCCGGCACAGGTGAATGAATATATGCTGCTGCCGGGCGGCCCCACCACCGATACAACCTTCTGGGAAATATTGCTGGTAGATATTCTTTGGCGGCAACCCACCGTATTACTGCCGGCTGGACTGGCCGCTGCCTATTTTCACATGCCCCTTACCGGTAGCTCCCTGCAAAACGCTGCCACCGAGCAACATTGCAGGGAGATACTGGAAGCCCTGCTGAACCTCCATATCTCATTGGCCATCGATACAAAAGAAACGGCCGCCAGCAGAAATGCCTTCCTGTATAACGACCTGCCGCAATGGGATGCTTTCAGGGAAGAACTGATCGACCGATTTTCCGGCAACGAAATCGTTATCTATTGCCATCCCGCTTATTTTAAACAGGTCATCAGGGCTGGCGCAGCCAGCAATATGTTTGAACAGCTGCGGGCCGATTTGCTGAATGAAACCGGCATTGCTTACCCCGATTTCAGGATACAGTATGCGGAGGATCTGCCGTTGCAGGCATTCCGTTTCGGGATGAACCAGTTTGTTTCTGTTCCTTATACCGGTCTGCAGGGCCCGGAAGAGCTGTTGGTGAATGCCAGCTCCGCAGAACTGCCTGGCGTGATGATTATTCGTGAACAGGTGAACCCGGTAAACGGGGGCACGCACTGCGTCATCAATAACGCAGCCCGGGCTGCGGCAGAAGACAAAGGCTTTATTGCCGTTAACGCCCCGGCTTATTTCTTATTTTGTTTCGATGCATTCCTCCGCCGGCATGCTGGTGCCTGCATCATCCGTCAACTGCTAACACAGAGCCGTGATGCGACTAAATATCCTGAACTCTTTGCCATGGGCGACTCCTTTTCAGCGGCCCGTTCGGCGATGCTAAAAAGCGTGCTGCGTTTGCTGGTAAAAGAGGGATTGCCTGTAAAATACACAGGCCTAATCAGTGAAGCCGTACTGGAGGCAGACTGTATGGAAGATGATCGTCCGGAAAATATTATCCTGGACGACCGGGTGCCGGTATTGCCAGGGCGCGCTGCAGGGTGGAAAGAAAAAGCAGAAAACCGGCTCTCTTTCGTGCGGATGCGCCTGCGCGATTATATTACGCCCCGGTACGTTGTGCTGAATGGCTCATTGCTGGTATACCAGACAGATTGGTTACTGGAAAGTTTATTGCAGGAAGGCACGCCGCCGGCGGCCAGCGTGCTGCAGATCAGGGTGGCAATTGAAAAAGAAATGGGCAACCTGCCACCCGGTGCACAATTGCCGGTGATAATGACCAGCACGCCCGGTGCCAGGCTACCCTTAAAAAATATACTTGAACCCCGTTTTCCGCAGGTGGTGGTGTTATATTACAAAGAGCTTGCCCCGTCGGTGCAGCCACAGACCATTGCCGTCATCAAATTATAAACGGCAGCGGATTGACGCAATACATTCCTACATTCATTTATTTAAAAATGCTGGCATGCCAGGTGGTTACAACGTGAACAACCATCAGCTGAAGGCGTAATCAAATGCCCAGCCCCGGTCCTGCGCCATATACAGGCAGATGCGTTCTGCGAGGGCCGAGATGGTCAGTGACGGATTGATGGCCAGCGGCCTTGGCACAATGGAACCATCGCTTATATACAGCCCTTCATACACGTCATTGCCGCTGTTGCCGGAGAATACCTGCCCCTTGTGGTTCACCACTCCCTGGGCGGCATCTTCTCCCATAATGCAGCCACCGAGTGGATGCACCGTTACCAACCTGCTGGAGAAGAGTTTGGTCCAGACCGGGTTCTTTGTATACACACCGCCCAATGCCTGCGTAAGGGCCAGCAGCTGATTGCTTATCTTATCGTAGACAGGCTGTTTGCCCGCGCCCGCCCAGCTGATCTCCAGCCGGTCGTTGGCCAATTCCATCTTGCCATCGCCTTCATCACTGGCCATTACCAGGTATACGAGTGTATTATTGGCGGCGCCATGGTAAGGCCCGCGGATATTGCTGTCAACTTCCCGTTCTCTTTTTTTCAACCAGCCACCGAGGTTGGTATGCGAAGGCTGGCCTTCCAGCCGGGAGGTGAGCAGTACCATTGAATAATAAGCCTTTGCCAGCATGCCCGGTGTGGCGCCTTCTTCAATCACCATTCCCTGCCGGCTATCATTCGGATCCCGCAGGTCAATAATGCTGCAGATACCGGGTCCCACCGGATCGTTGGCATCGGGTGTATTGGTTCCCGCTCCAATGGCATTGGCCCGTTCATCTGCATTAAAACTAAAAGCCAGGAAATCGCCATTGCCCGTAAAATGAGTGCCCGTATTATCTGAACAGGCCAGTCCCTGTTGTTTGGAGCGCAGCAGCAGTTCCGTACTACCCAGCGTACCGCCCGCCAGTACCACTATATCTGCCGTAATAAAAGCGGCGGGCGCATCCAGTTTTTCATGCCCGGTTGGTAACAGGTTATAATGCACTTTCCATTGCTGGCCGGCTTTTTCTACATAACGCACATTTACCTGGGTGTAAATTTCCGCCCCATGCCGGTGCGCATCGGGCAGATAATTCATGATGAGCGTATTCTTTGCGCTGTAATTGCAGCCCGAGCAGCAATCGCCGCAGCCATTGCAGGGCTTTTGCTCAACCCCTACATGATTGGCACCGTTTACATCGAAATTAACATAGATGGGCGTCAGCTTCCAGCGATCAGCCAAACCGGTTTTTTCTGCTGCCGTTTTCAGCGATACTGTTTTTGCCGGCAGCGCCGGATGGGTGGCCGGCAGGGTAGCGGTCTTGAGCATATCGTGTACAGTGGCCACCGCCTTTTTCAAAACCGGCAGGTCGCTCCGCAATGCCTGTGGCCAGCAGGTATCCGACCATACATTTTCTTCGGGCTCCATACCTACGCTGGCATTGATCAGGGATCCACCACCCAGCCCGCATCCCTTTACCACGGTGATATCGGTGTTTACCCGCACATCGAACAACCCGGTTTTCTTGCCTATGTGCAAGTGGGCCGCATCAATCTGCGTCTCTTCGGAAGATCCCTTAAAATCATTGGGGTATTCGCCCGGTAATATTTCACGGCCCCTTTCCAGCAGGCAGACTTTTTTTCCCGCACGGGCCATCCTGGAAGCCGTTACGGACCCACCATAACCTGAACCAATGACAATAATATCATACACTGGTTTTAATGCCGAAACAGGGGAGGAGATGCGTTCCATATCGATCTGTTTTTAAGATGAATACAGTTATTGGCCACCGTTAAAGAAAATAATTTTTTTACGGTCCGTAAAATACGTCATATGTATTATTTTACAGGAACAACGACTGAGTGATATTTGACATGATTTAATCATCTAATTCAACTATCATTTTTATGTTATCTGTAACTGTTTTTTATCGCCGTTATCAAATGTATGCATTACTGGTATTTTTTAACACCCTGCTTTTGTTGAATACTTCCTGCAGCAAAAGTAAAGATGCCACCGCGCCGCCGCCCGGGGGCAGTTCATCCGACAAGGACATCACCGCCTTTTCCTTTCCGAAAGCAGCCAACGGTACGCCGGTAGATGCTACTGCCAGCATCAGCGGCACCGCCGTAACCATTTTTTTACCGCCCGGTACCAGCAAGACAGCACTGACGGCCAGCTTTACCGCTTCTGATAAAACAACGGTCACTATCAGCGGAAAGACACAGGCAAGTGGTTCCTCGAAAAATGATTTTACCAGCCCGGTCGTATATGAAGTAACCGCAGCAGACGGCACTAAAAAAGATTATACAGTAACGCTGATCACAGATATGGCCGGTATAGACCAGACCGTAGCCACTTTTATGTCAACCTACAGCGTTCCTGGTTTATCGCTGGCAATTACAAAAGATGAAAATCTGGTGTATGTGAAAGCGTATGGAAAAGCAGATGATGCGCAGGCGGCTACCACCGGAAATCTGTACCGGCTGGCAAGCGGTTCCAAACAGCT
>CAXTMV010000126.1:14311-15022 GCA_964245425.1 uncultured Flavihumibacter sp.
TACCTCTATTGCCATCATGAAACTAATGGACCAGGGCAAGATCACGCTCGATCAAAAAGTATTTGGCACCGGCGCCATACTGGGCAACGACTACGGCACACAGCCCTACAGCGCCAATATCACCAATATAACCGTGAGCCAGTTATTGCACCATACTGCCGGCGGATGGCCCAACGATGGCAGCGACCCCATGTTTACCAATCCGACCATGACAGCCGGGCAACTGATCACCTGGACGCTGAATAACCGCCCGCTTGCCACGGTGCCGGGCAGCACCTATGCCTATTCCAATTTTGGTTTTTGCATTCTGGGCAGGGTGATTGAAAAAATAACGGGCATGACCTATGCCGCTGCCGTGCAATCGCTGGTATTACAACCCTCGGGCGTCAGTGATATGAAGATCAGCGGAAATACATTGGCAGACCGCACCACCAATGAAGTGAAATACTATGGCCAGAGCGGAGAGAACCCCTACATTTATAATATCGCCCGCATGGATGCGCATGGCGGATGGCTGGCAACGGCTACTGATTTGGCAAGGGTGCTGGTGCATGTAGACGGGTATGCAGCCAAAACAGATATCCTGACCCCGAATGCCATCACGGTTATGACCACGGCTTCTTCTGCCAACGCCGGCTATGCCTGTGGCTGGTCTGTAAACGGCAGCAATAACTGGTGGCACCAGGGCAGCCTGCCAGGTACGGCCAGTGA
>CAXTMV010000127.1:0-14936 GCA_964245425.1 uncultured Flavihumibacter sp.
CAAAAAAGCTGCTCCTAAAAAAGCGGCAAAGAAAAAAGCGGCTCCTAAAAAAGCAGCAGCAAAAAAAAAGGCAGCACCTAAAAAGAAAGCAGCGCCCAAGAAAAAACCAATGCCAACTGTACCGTCTGCTACGGAACCACCGGCGATGGAAATGCCCCTGGAAGAGCCTACCAGTACAGACGCTACCACCATGGAATCATAAGCAACGGCGTTACTACAACATAAAAATTACCAGCCATCCAAACCGGGTGGCTTTATTTATTTTATTACCCCCGCCTGCTTATTTTTGCGTCATGTTATCCATCAGCCAGCGCGGACAGATAATGCCGCCATCGCCCATACGTAAACTGGTGCCTTACGCAGAGGCCGCCAAAAAAAAAGGTATCAAAGTGTATCACCTCAATATCGGCCAGCCGGATATTGAAACACCCGCGCAGATCCTGAATGCAGTACGCCAGGCAGATTTTAAGGTGCTGGAATACAGCCACAGCGCCGGTAATGAAAGCTACCGGAAGAAACTGGTCACCTATTACCATGGCGTTGGCATTGAGGTGGATTACCAGCAGATCATTGTTACCACCGGTGGCAGCGAAGCCATTCTTTTTGGTATGATGGCCTGCCTGGATGCGGGCGACGAAGTGATTATCCCAGAACCCTTTTATGCCAATTACAACGGGTTTGCAGTAGAAGCCGGCGTAACGGTGGTGCCCATCACTTCTTCCATCGATTCGGGTTTTGCCCTGCCACCGATGTCGGCCTTTGAAAAAGCCATCACGCCAAAAACAAAAGCCATTGTTCTTTGCAACCCGAATAACCCCACCGGTTACCTGTACAGCCGGGCGGAAATGGAAACCCTGAAAGACATTGTACTGCGCCATGGGCTCTATCTTTTTGCCGATGAGGCTTACCGCGAGTTCTGTTACAGCGGCGAACATACCAGTGCCATGCATTTAACCGGCCTCAACGATCATGTGCTATTGATGGATACCATCAGCAAGAGGTACAGTGCCTGCGGCGGCCGCATCGGCGCATTGGTTACCCGCAATAAGCAGGTACTGGATGCCGTTATGAAATTTGCACAGGCCAGGCTGAGCCCGCCCTCTTATGCACAGATATTGGGCGAAGCAGCCGTTGATCTACCCGCCGATTATTTTGATGGCACCAGGGCCGAATATAAAAAAAGAAGGGATACCATTGTAAACAGGCTGAATGCAATGCCCGGCGTATTTTGTCCTAACCCCGGCGGCGCTTTCTATGCCATGGCAAGACTGCCCATAGATGATGCAGATGTTTTCTGCCAGTGGTTGCTGGAATCTTTTTCTTACCATGACCATACGGTGATGCTGGCGCCGGCAACCGGTTTTTACAGCACCCCCGGTCTTGGAAAAAACGAAGTGCGGCTGGCATATGTATTGAATACAGATGCCATTAACGGGGCCATGGATTGCCTGGAAAAAGCGCTGCTTGCCTATCCGGGACGCAGGTGATTGTTGATGGGTTGACCAGTTGATGGGTAAGAAAGAAACCAGGTATTGAAAATCGCTTATAACAAATCATTCTGTAGCATACCGCATCAGCGGGGCGGTAATTTTTACATGTAATTTACCAGACAGGTTCTTCCGGCGGGGTCTCTGCAAGGCCTGGCGACCAACAGCGCCCTACAACAGGTGTCAGTAATTTGCTTTATTATTACAGCCATTAAAACAGCATCATGCAGGAAGGAACGATAACAGGCAAAATTAGTTTTGTGCACCACGATAAACATTATGTTACCATTGAGTATCTTCAAAATGGTAAAAAGAAATCAATCAATGGCAAAGTGGATGAGGCAAGGCAATTAAAAATGAAAGAGCAGCAGCTGATAAAAAAAGTACACCAGTTTCATGAAGGTGATGAAGTATATTTTATTCCGGAACGCTCGGCCAGGGGCGACAAAATGGTGGCCGAACAAATCCGCTACCGGTTTAACGACGCATTGGGCAACCTGGTAAACCGTGCGTCAAAAGAAAACAGGTTTGTTGGCTACCTGAAATTTGCCGACAATTCTTTTTTTGTAAAAGAAACCGGCAGCTACCAGTTTTTTCCCTTGATTTTATCGGCCTGGGAGCAGCCGCCTGATCCCAATAAGTTAAATGAACCCGTGTTCTTTAGCCTGCAGAATACCAACAAGCCGGATAAACTAACCGCTGTGCTGTACAAGCGACGTTTTATACCCGCCTTCCTGGCTGCCCAAAAACATTATGAAAACAAAACCGCGGTGAACAGCCTGGTTCATAAAGTAACGCCGCACGGTATTTATGTAAAGCTGATGGGCGATGCCATACAGGCCAAAATCAGCCTCCCGGAAAAAGTACCTGGCGATACCGCCGCCACACTGCCAAAACCCGGCGACATGGTGCGGGTAATCATTACCTATTTAAGTCCTGAAAAAATTGTAGTGGCAATGGCTGCGCATTAACACTTGCCGGCGCTTAGCACCCGGGTGGTTACCAGCAACTGGCCCAAATGCCGCATCGTATGTTCTGCGGCATGTACCAGCAAGCCCATCACAGTAGAAGGGATCTGCGCCCTGCCAACGCCTCTTATCTCAAACAGTTCCGCATTACCGGTGGTATGCAGCTGTGCAAGTGCATCGTCTACTGCCTGGTTAAACAACAGCAGCAATTGCTGCAGCGTTTGCTGCTGCGGCAAGGGTATGTCTTCGGTAGCCAATTGTTTTAATTGTTCCGCTTGCAACGCCTGTCCGCGGGCATAGGTGCACAACCTGTTCAGCACACCGGCCATATGCCGCAAGTGAAACCCGGCCGATGCAACACCGGCCGGTCTTTGCCATAACAACGCATCGTCAAAACCCTGCATGGCCGCCGCAAGTTCTTCTCTGGCCTGCAACAAGGCATGCGCTACCGGCTGCAAAGCAGGAATGATGCCGGGCAAAGGACCACGCAGCCATACTTCGGGTTGATCAATTACAGCCATAATAATTTTTTTGAAAAATGTTTTTTTACACAGGCGGGCGGAAACGCCATCCGGTCCGCCGCAACAGTAGCCCCAAAATTACCGGCAATATACATACAGCCTACATTCATTATCTTTAGAAAACGCCAAAAACCAGCCACCATGAGATATTTTTCAATATTGCTTGTAGCATTCGTTCTTTCTTTATGCAGCATGGCGCAGCAGACCCAAAAGCCCCCCCTTCATGGTAAAAACTGGATGGCCGTAACCGGCAAACCATTGGCCGCAGAAGCAGGTGCCATGGTATTTCAGAAAGGCGGTAATGCAGTAGATGCCGCCTGCGCTATGATTGCCGCCACCTGTACCATGTGGGATGTATTGAGCTGGGGTGGAGAAACCCAGGCGCTTATCTACAACCCGGTTTCTAAAAAAGTTATGGCGATTAATGCATTGGGTTTTGCCCCTACCGGCGCTACCGCTGATTTCTTCAGGAACAAAGGCATGAATTTTCCGCCGGAATACGGTCCGCTGGCGGCGGTTACGCCCGGCACACCCGGCGGTATCTGTTATATGCTGGCAGAATACGGAACCATGAGCTTACAGGAAGTGCTGGCACCCGCCATGCAACTGGCTGCGGGTTACCCGATAGAAGCGCAAACCGCCAACAGTATGGAAAAAGGTAAGAAAATGATAAAGCAATGGCCCTATAGCCAGGCCGTTTTCTTACCGCATGCAGGTGAAAAAAGAGAAGCGCCCGAAGCTGGGGAAATCTTTGTACAGAAAGACCTGCTTGAAACACTCAATAAAATGGTAGCGGCAGAACAGGCGGCATTGAAGAAAAAGAAAACAAGAAAGGAAGCCATCTATGCTGCCTACGATCGTTTTTACAAAGGAGATATTGCCAAAGAATTTGTAAGGGGCTGCCAGGTACAAGGCGGCCTGATTACGCTGGACGATCTGGCAAAATGGAAACCGGTAGAAGAAGAGCCGCTGCATGTCAACTACAAGGGTATTGAAGTCTACAAATTGCAGCAATGGACCCAGGGGCCCATGCTGCTGCAATCACTGAATATACTGGAGAATTTCGACCTCAAAACCATGGGTTATAACAGCACCCGCTATATTCATACGCTTTACCAAACCATGAACCTGGCTTTTGCCGATCGCGATTTTTATTACGGCGATCCCAATTTTCCACCGGTATCGCCCATGAAAGGCCTGCTGAGCAAGGAATACGCAAAGCAAAGGGCGCAACTGATCGGTTTTGATAAGAACGATGCAACGACAGGGCCCGGCGATCCCTACCCTTTTGAAGGAAAAACAAACCCGTTTGCCCATACCCTGCAGCAAAGAGGCTTTACGGTAAACAATAAACCAATGGCGGTGAATATCCCCGACTCGGCCTACCAGGACCGGCTTTGGCGGGGCACCACCTCGGTAGAAGCGGCGGATAAAGAAGGATGGGTTGTAAGTGTAACACCCAGTGGCGGCTGGCTGCCCGCCTGTATTGCGGGCCATACCGGTGTGGGCATGAGCCAGCGCCTGCAAAGTTTTGTGCTGGATGCCTCCCTTAACCCGTTTAATGTAATTGCCCCGGGCAAACGCCCGCGGGTAACACTAACGCCTACCCTTGCCCTAAAAGACGGAAAACCATTTTTGTGTTTCGGCGTGCAGGGCGGCGATACGCAAGACCAGAACCTGCTGCAGTTTTTCCTGAACATGGTAGAGTTTGGCATGACGGTACAGGAAGCAACGGAAGCCGCCAATTTCAACAGCAACCAGTTGTGGCTGTCGCTGGGCGGCGAAAAAAACGCCGACCGTGAACCCCGCCCCGGCAGCATTATGCTGCAGAGCGGTACGCCCGACTGGGTGCGCAAAGAATTGCGGCAAATGGGTTACACTTTAACTTTTGAAGACAGGAGCAGCGGCCCGATCAATGCCATCTACCTCGACTGGAAGCATGGCAGCATATGGGGCGGCAGCAGCAACCATGGAGAAGACTATGGAATAGGCTGGTAGGCGAAGTGGTAAGTGTACTAGTTGAGTCAAATACCTACGAATGTTTTCTGGCACGATTTTTTTAACAGCCTCTTAAAAAAATATGAAAAAATTATTTTTAATGACAGCCATTGCAGGCGCCAGCTTTTTTTTTGCAGCCTGTGGCAATAACAGTGCTGATGCAAATAAAATTACGGGTGATAGTTCTGCCAATGTAGTGAAACCTTCTGATAACAGCAGTGCTACCAATCCATCTGTAGCAGACACCGCGTATTCTAACAACAATGCCGATACACTGAAAAAAGACAGTTCGAAAATGAAAAAATAATCATTCAACCGTCACCAGTAAAAATTTAAAAACCTTTGCTCCGCCAGGCAAAGGTTTTTAAATTTTGAATCATTTATTTTTACTTGATTACTGAACGGTATACTCGGCCTGCGCCACCGCTGCTGTATTGCTCGACACGGTAGCTGTTTTTGCTACGCTTCCGTTAACCACTATGTTTACGGTGCAACTGGTAGTAACCGAGCTGAAGGGACTGGTAGAAGTAGCCTGGATATAAGCGTCGAAAGGTTTTGTATCCACTGTAACATCAAACGTAAAATTATTTTGCGCATTCACCTGCACTTTATTTCCGAGCACATTATTATAGGTAATTGAAATACCAGAAGAATTGGTGGTGAGCACCTGGTATTCAACCGTAGTAGTACCGCCGCTGTCGGAACTGCTTTTTTTACAGGCCGCAAACAATAAACCGGCAATCATACAAATAGCAACCATTCTTTTCATAACAAAACTTTTCATTGGCAATATTAACCTGTTCCCTCAATACCGGCAATCATTCCCCTTAAAATTAACTCTTTTACAGATATCCCCCGGCCAACCATTATTTCCAAAAATACCTGCGCCTGGTTCCTGCTTGTCTGTATTCGTTAATTTAGCTTACTTTTAGCGCCTCATAAAAAAGGATATATGCCCCCTGTAAAAATCACCGTAAACAGCAATGGATCGCTCAAAATTGAAGGCGAATTTGAAGTGTTCGATAAAACAGGCGCCGCCTATGGCCTGGGAGGAAGAGAAATTGTTTCTTTTTGCCGATGCGGGCTTTCCAAAAACAAACCTTTTTGCGATGGGTCGCACAACGGGCATTTTGAACATGCTGCCATCGCGTTCGATTTACCAGCCAAAAAATAAATAAAGGATCTGCTTTTTGTAAGATCAGTTTATTTCAATGGACTTGTATTGAAGCTGGATTTCTTCCATCAGCAGCCCGCTTCTCCGGGCATGCAGTTCATCGAGGGCCCAGCTCCTGACAGAGATCTGCTTTAAAATAATGGTAATGGCAGGCTGGTGCGCTTCATCCAGCACTTCAACGCTTAATTCGGGCAATAAAGCGGCCACTTCCTGCCGCAGGCTCCTGAAAATCCACTGGAGCAATGCTGATTGTTGCATAGGCACCACCGGCCTTCTCAATACAAGCGGCTGAAAAACGACTGAACCATGGATGGTTGTATCCGTTTGCTGAAAGATCCCCTGGATGCCGGCTACCGATTCAAAAAGGCTATCTGCTTCCGTACTTGGTATTCCGCCGAATGATACCCTGAAATGAAATGCTGGAACCATATGATTGTTGTTTATCAGCGTCAGGCTTCTACAATGCTCAGGCCCTCATGCACCAGTTCCATGCTTTCAATTAATATTTCATTGGCATCTGCGCGCAGATCACCCGCCAGCACTTTGCAGGGCCAGGCCTTCTTTACCGCCCAGGTCATAACAGGTTTGTGCTCTTCATCAAGCAGCTTGATTACCATATCGCGCCTGAATTTGGCGGCGCCCTCCTGGAAGAAAAAAGTGTTTCTCCATAACTGGTAAAATTCAAAATCGCCCAGGAAGACACCTCTTTTCAGCGTGATATTGCTGTATTTGGTAAGACCAGGCTGCTTGGTGGTGCTATACAGCGGGCTGTTGCCGCTGCGGTATTCTATTACTTCGGTTTCAAAAGACAGGCCCGAAACTTCTGTAAATCCTATTCGGGTACCGCCCCAGTCTACTTCAAAATGAAATTTTGGCAGCGGGTAACTTTTTTTAGGATCGTCGGCCATTTTATTTTTTTTAAATGTGAAGGTTAAAGGGTAACAGGCCAGTCGGCTGTGCTGATAAGCGTTGTAGGGTCCAGTATTGACCAGGTAATTTTTTGATAGACAAAGGCCATTTCTTCGTAAGGATTGAGCTTGTCGGGGCCGGCCATTTGATTATTGGCCATGGTAAACTTAATATCTGTAATACGGGCATTTACCAGTTCTACCCGATAGTAATTCTTTTCAACGCCCGCTGCATTTGTCATATAAAAATCCAGTCTCCATTGGGTGATGATTTCTGCACTGGTAAGCGCTGTATACAATAAGGGTGATGCCCTGTCTACTTCTTTGGTAATGGAAAAGGGCTTATGTACCAGTTTGCCAACCGGCGTGCCTGCACCGGTGCTCAGCAGGTCTGCAACATCATGGCCGGCGGCAATCACCATAATCGATCCCTCACGGCCTTTTTGGATAACGCCCCCGGTAATATTTCCCTGGTGCTGTCCTTTCAGCTGCAGGTAAGCATTCAATGCCATAAGAAAAGTTTTACGTTGTAAGTGATAAGTTTTAAGGCGCAGATGTCGGGTCGGTAGCGTACGGAAAGAAGGGTATCATTTTACAAAAATCTTGTCGGCGGAAATTATTATTCCTTTCTTTTAGAGAGCGGTTGAACAAAAACCGGCTTGTTGTGGCAGTACGGCTTAACGGCTTCGTTCAAATAAAGATAGGCTATTTAAAATATAATGGTGGTTCAGCCGTCTGGTCTTTTGTAAAACGATTATTCATCAAAAATTGAAAACCATGCACTACAATCAGTCATGTGCCGCAAAAGGCGCCCATTACGGAAGCAGGAACCGACACCCGCTTTACCGTTCGCAGCAAAGAGCTGCTGTTAACGTGTACAAAACAGAAAACAGTTATGAAATGTTACTGTTTGCACCAGGCCGTATCAAAGAACATTTTCACCTGGACGTAAAAGGAAACGAGTTAACGGTTTCTTATACGCCACCGGAAGGCTTTGCCAGGCCCGATTGGATACTGCGCGAGTACAGCCGCGGCGGGTTTGAAAGAACCTTTTCGCTGGATGACAGCGTGGACAAGGCAAATATTACGGCCAAATATACAGACGGTGTATTATTGGTTAGCATGCCCGTTATCGCCGGCCAGGAAACCAAAAAACAGGAAATTGTAATTGGTTAAGCAGCTTAGCAGGCACACACAGGGTGACAGTATAAAAACTGTCGCCCTTTTTAATAGCCTTATCTTTATACCCTATTAATTAATAAAGGTTAATTAATAATTCAACTCATCAGCCATGGCCCGCGGAGACAATAATGACAACGGAAAACGGGGTGAAGGAACGCCCAAAGCAAAGATCACAAAAGAAAACCTGGGTCAGGCCCTGGCACTTTTTTCCTACCTGCGGCCATACAGGGCCAGGTTTATACTAAGCCTTGTTTTTATAGCGCTCTCCGCATTTACCACCAGCCTCTTCCCGCTGTTCCTGGGAAAAATGATTGATGCCGTGTCACCCGGCAGCGGCATATCGCTGATCAACGGTGCTGCCAGCGGCGCATTGAGCCGGTTCAGCCTCACCAATATTCACTGGAGCCTCAATACCACCCTGCTGCTGATCTTTTTGCAGCTGACCATTCAAACCCTTTTTTCTTATATGCGGATATACCTGCTGACTGAAGTAGGCGAAAAATCGCTGGCAGATATGCGGAGAGATGTATACAGTAAATTACTGTCGATGCCTATGTCTTACTTTTCGGAAAAAAGAGTGGGTGAATTAAGCAATCGTATTTCTTCGGATCTGTCACAGATCCAGGACGCTATTTCTTTTACCATGGCAGAATTCCTGCGCGGTATTTTTACCCTGGTTATAGGCCTGGTATTTATTTTCCTGATCAGCCCCCAGCTGGCTTTTGTTATGCTTTCTGTTGTACCGGTGATTGCCATATTGGCCGTGGTGTTTGGCAAAAGCATCCGGAAAAGGGCCCGGAAGGCCCAGGACCAGCTGGCGGAAAGCGGTACCATTGTGCAGGAAACATTCCATGGCATTGCCGTAGTAAAAGCCTTTACAACTGAATTTTACGAAATAGGCAGGTATGTAAAAAGCGTATATGCCGTGGTGGAAACAGCTATCTCCAATGCCCGGTACAGGGGCGCTTTTGTATCCTTTATGATCTTTAGCGTATTTGGTACCATCGCTTTTGTCATTTGGTACGGGGCCGGACTGATACAGGCGCACCAGCTCACATTGGGTGCCCTGGTAACATTTGTTGTTTTTTCAGGATTTGTGGGCGGCACTTTTGCAGGCTTTGCAGATATGTTCAGCCAGTTGCAGAAAACATTGGGCGCTACACAGAGCGTGCGCGAAATATTGCGCAGCGAGGGCGAAACCATCGATGCCGGCAGTACTATGGTAGCACCTGCTTATACCCTGCAGGGCAATGTGCGCTTTGACCAGGTTGCATTCAGTTATCCCGGCAGGAAGGAAGTGGCCGTATTAAAAGATCTTTCGCTGAGCGCCGGCAACGGCCAGCAAATTGCCATTGTTGGACCCAGTGGCGCAGGCAAAACAACCATTGCTTCCCTGTTGCTGCATTTCTATACGCCCGATAAAGGCAGCGTACTGTTCGATGAAAGGCCTGCTGCTGATTTTCCGCTTACCCAGCTTCGCATGCAGATGGCGCTGGTGCCGCAGGAAGTTATTTTATTTGGCGGAAGCATCCGTGAAAACATTGCTTATGGAAGACCAGGGGCAACAGATGCA
This sequence comes from uncultured Flavihumibacter sp., assembly GCA_964245425.1. Classification (GTDB taxonomy): domain Bacteria; phylum Bacteroidota; class Bacteroidia; order Chitinophagales; family Chitinophagaceae; genus JACMLD01. The sequence goes on from CAXTMV010000127.1 coordinate 9,812, forward strand.
GAAATTTCCAATGCGGCCAAAAAAGCCAATGCGCATGAATTTATAGAACGCTTCCCCGAAGGGTACCAAACCATTGTAGGAGAACGTGGCATAAAACTGAGCGGCGGACAACGGCAGCGCATCGCCATTGCCAGGGCCATCCTGAAAGACCCGGCCATCCTGATCCTGGACGAAGCCACTTCTTCGCTCGACAGTGGAAGTGAACAACTGGTGCAGGAAGCACTGGATAACCTGATGAAAGGGCGCACTTCTTTTGTTATCGCCCACCGCCTTTCCACCATTCGCAATGCAGACAAGATCATTGTCATAGATAAGGGAACCGTTATAGAATCCGGTACGCATACAGAGCTGATGAACCACCATGGGCTGTACCGTAAACTGAACGAAATGCAATTCGATTTTAACGTGCTGGAACCCTCGCCGGTAGAAGAAACACAAGCGTAGCCATCATTTCTAAACCCCTGTTTTATTTAACCAGCAATTTAATGGTCTTGTTCAGGTTTCCTGCCTGCACCCGCAACAGGTACATCCCTTTGCTGCAACCCGCCGGCAATGGTATGTTTAACTGGTGGGTGCCATTATTGATACCGGTATTGTATCGCAACCATTCCTTACCGGCCAAATCGATCAGGGTTAGCTGCAGGCTGCCAGCCTTTTCATTCGTCACCAGCAGCGAAATATTGTCTGCCACCGGGTTACTGATGAGCCGGATATCATTACCGGCACCCGTATTTTTCAACACAATACTGTTGCTGTAAAAATATTGACCCGCCAGGCTGTTTATCTTTATCCGGTAATACAATACAGGGGCTTGGCTGGTATCTGAGAACTGGTATTGATGCCCCGCATCCTCCAAACCTTTAAGCGTGCCGATTGTGGTAAAGTGAAAGCCGTCCGGGCTTCTTTCCACCTCAAACTGATCTCCCTGTGCTTCATCGGCAGTAATCCATGTCAATACAGATAACGCACCCTTACGGTTACCCGAAAACGCCAGCAGTTGCACCGGCAATGTTATGTTTTGCAGTCCCACTTTCAGTCCATTGCCGAAACTGGTTACCCATATTTCCGCTGTATTAAAGGGATTAAAAAAAACGCGTTCGGGTTGCCGGAAGGGGTAATTGTTTACCAGCGACCAGGACGGTAGGGCCGCATGTATATTGCTGCTGATCCACAGGCCCTGTGTTTCCGTGGTCAGGTAGGCTTCATTGCTTACAGCCGGGTTAAATGCAATGGAAGTAACGCGGTCGAATTGTGTGCCGGTTAGTTTTGTCCAGGAAACACCGCGGTTGCTGGTACGGAACAAGCCGCCTTTGCCATTGGGTGCACCACCCCAGCCGCTAAACACGGCCGCATACCAGGTGTTTTGCGCCGGGTCTGACGGATCTATTACGATGTCTTTGGTCCAGTACTGCATATCCGTGTGCGACACATCGGCCCAAGTAGCGGCCACCGGGTCATAGATAAAAACGCCTGCGCTGGCGGTAAAGCTGCCGCTGCTGTTTCGCCGGCCCGAGAAAGTACAGACCACCTTTCCATCGTTCAATACAACAATGCTGGCAGGATGTCCTTCTGTACGCGGCGGGTTGGGTAGTTTTGTCCAGGTAGAAGTACCCAGGTTGTCAAGATCATTGGTTAGCCAGATGCCTCCCTGGCCGATGCCACCGCCATAGTTTATAACGCTGGCGTACATACGATTTGGCTGATGGGGATCGGTGGCTATCCAGAACACTGGGTGGCCGAACTGGTGCAGCAATTGCCAGGCCGCCCCGTTATTGACAGAATAAATGATGCGGCCGCCGGCATCTGCATTGTCCAGCGGGTTGTCCTGTAGCCGGGTGCTCTGGTACATATCGTGTATGCCTGAGGTAGCAGCAAACATGGTGGCACCGGTGGCATGCCTGGCTATCCGGTACAGGCTGTTAATGGTCTGCCCCGTATAATCGAAGCCCCAGGAAACACCGGCATCGGTACTTCTCAGACCATTGATGTCAGAGAAGCCCGCAAACATATTGTTGGCATCCTGCCAATAGACCTGCCAGGCAGAAGTGTTTTCAAGACCAATGCTATGATAATATTTTTTTGCGGGGGTAGCTGCACCGGCCGGGTGTTCATCTGTTGTATTAACATAAGCCTGTTCCCAGTTGGCGCCGCCATCGCTGGTTGTATGCACAAAGCCATAATCACCAAAAAGTACTTTATTGGCATTATTGGGTGCTACGCTGATGCCAAAACAGGTTTCGCCAAAGCCCCATCCCCGATCGCCGCCCTGGCCCGACCAGCCCGTTCTGATATTTTGGTTATTGGTGGTCAGGAAGACCTTATTCCAGCTGCTGCCCGCATCTGTTGTTTTCAATACGCAATTACCGCCCGTTGCATCATCACTGCCGCCCAGGTATACAGTACTGATATTGTTACGGGCCATGCCGGCATACATGACAAAGTCGGTAATGATATTAATCCCGCTCATTTTTTGCGTCCACACATTCGTACCGGCATCCAGCGAATACACCCCTTTTGCAAACTGGTAATATTCCCAGGGGAAAATGCCATTGTAAACATCCGCTCTATTGGCAGTAATGCAGAAAAAACGCGTGACACCGCTTTGTTTTGCACCCGTAAAAGAAAAAATAGCTTCTGTTGACGGCATGCCTGTTACCGGTAAGGCAGCAAAAGAACTTCCGCCGTTGGAAGAATACAGGATACCTTCATTGGTACCAATATAAATATCATTGCCGTCGAAGAAAACACCTCCCACCGTAATACCGGCCCCGCTGTTAGCGGCCGTCCATACCAGCGAAAAATGTACCCCGTAATCATTCGAGATATACAAAGTGCTGTAATACCCCAGCAATATCCGTTCGGGATGGGCATAGTCTGCCTTTAAACTGAATACATCTTCCCCGTCTTCCGGGTTGCCCGGTAATGCGTTCCAGGTAGCGCCGCCGTCGATGGTACGAACGCCATAGTTAATATCCCCGTTATTGGCAATACAATAAGCGGTGCTGTTGTTACTGGTAAACTCATAAGTGGAGATATTACCGGTTTGTAGTTGTGTAAAAGGAACCTGTGTGTAACTGGCGCCAAAATCTGTGCTGTGAAACAGCTGGCTCATATCGCAGGTTACATAAAATTCATTGTCATTGGCGGGGTTAATGGTTGGATAGAACATGCTGCCACCACCGCCCGCGCCACGCGCCTGCCAGGTAGCTGGTTGTGCCGAACTGAACAGAATGGACATACAGCAAATAAACAGCAGCAGTAATGCATACGGCAAGTTCGTTTTCTTCATAAGACGCGGTTTTCTATCAGGAATCAGTTACACGCGTACGTATGCAAATATTTTGCCATGAAATCAATCGGGCGTCTGCAGTCTCAAGTCCGGAATGACGGCGGCCGATACAAACACCCACGCTTGCATTCGATCATGCAAAGGCGCAAGCTTGTCATTCCAGTTCAATTATTTAAGGCGACAGAGTTCGCTTCCTGCCAGTAAAAAAGCGCCAATTCCGTAAGTGTCCGTACTGTTGTTGTCAACTTTATCGGGTGCTGCGCCGATGGGCTGCACATAGCCCAGCTTGCCATCTTCGTGTACGGCATCCAACAATGCCTGCCATGCTTTAGCCGCCACGGGCCAGTAGGTCTTCTTATCAAGTAATGTATGGTTGATGCCCCAAACAATGGCATAGGTATAAAAACCGGTGCCGCTGGTTTCTTTAACCGGATAACTGGCCGGGTCAAGCAAAGATGCATGCCAGCTGCCATCTGGCTGTTGCAGCCCAATAATGCGGTGAATCATATCCTTGTACAACTGTACAAACTTTGGCCGGTCGGGATAATTGGCGGGCATGTTTTCCAGCACCCGCACCAGTCCGGCCAATACCCAGCCATTTCCCCTCGACCAGAATACTTTCTGGCCATTTTTTTCTTTTTTATCAAGGTAACTGCCATCTCGGAAATAAAGTTGTTCCGAGGAGTCGTACAGGTAAGCGGTTGTCTTCCACCAGAGCGAAGCAGCCAGGTCGAGGTATTTTTTATTGCCGGTTACGGTAGAAAGATAACTGAGTGAAGTAGGGCCCATAAAAAGTGCATCGCACCAGGCCCATTCACGGTTCTGGATGCCGTTTTTCCATTCCAGCGATTCTGTATGCGGCTGCTGCAAAATGCTGTCGGCCTGTTGCCGGAAAAGCGCAATCATTTTATCATCTTTGCGAACAGCATAGAGTTTACAATAGAATTGGGCTACACAATAATCATCTGCCATGAACCGCCGGTTGCCGGTATTCCAGTTCAGATCATTGCCGATACCCACCAGGAAATCTTCATATTTTTTATCCTGGCTGATCAGCATCAGTTCTGCCAGGCCGGCATAACAGGCAGCATAGGTCCAGTCGTATTTGCGGCGCTTAAAGCCACCGGTATCCCAGCTGTGCAATTGCCAGCCGGCTACTTTTTCCATAACAGCCAGTACGGATTGTTTTTTAAAGGGATCGGTGGCGGCCGGCTGGGCATTCGTTATACCTGTGGCCATCGCCGCGATCATAAACAATACGGATAGACGAAGGGAGGCAATCATTGATCTTTTCATATGCAGTTTTTTCTGCAACGAAAATAATGAAGGAGGAAGAGATTTGGGGATGGGCAGAGGGACTGATTTTGAGATTTGGGGGCATCAGCGCATACTATTTGCTTAAACGTTGTAGTAAAAGCTGCGGCAAGATGAATGACTGATGGCATATAATCGGTTATCATTGGCTGACCGCAATCAGCCTTGGCGGATACATCCCAACATCATGCCTTCCCCACATCAGCAATCCCCAATAAACTTCCGCTGCATACGGCTTCTTTTGCGGCGTTGTATATTCCAGACATCGGCGACACTGATTACTTTACTGCGGTTGGCTGCGGTGGTTTCTTTTATTCCGGTATTGTTGAATGAGGTTTTCATAACTAAAGTTTTGTTGTGTTCACTGAATATTTTTTATAACATATATCTTCTTTGTACCAGGCTTTTTTTCCGGCGCTGGATGTTCCAGGCATCGGCGGCGCAAAAGATCCTGTTTACTTTTTCCGGCAGGTGATCAACGGCCAGGATTTCTTTTACTTCTGCAGTAAGACTGGTTAAATG
>CAXTMV010000128.1:0-14935 GCA_964245425.1 uncultured Flavihumibacter sp.
GTTGATTCCTTTTGTTTTTTAGTTGTTGTGTGCTTGTAAATGTATTAAAATAACCAATAAGGTATTACTATTACCTAAATTTAATGCCACTAATTTATTTTGGTATCCCTTACTTCAAAAGACATGCGCGCGGGGGCCAGGTAAGCCCTGCTGAAAATCAACTGGCCTCTTTCATAGATAAGAAAATTGGAGAAATTGCTGCCGACGCCGTCAAAATTTTCTTTTAAAATATAATACAAACCGCGTACCATAGGATAGCGGCGGGTAGCGATATTGTATTGGTAAGGCTGGGTATATACCACGGGATCACAGGCGGCACATTCAATACCGGCAATTTTAACTTTTTTTAAGAAACTCATCTGGGAAGTATCTTCCTTGTTCCCGATCCAGCTAACACCTACCAGGCCAATGGCATCCGTGTTGTTGCTGATATAATCAATAACGCCCTGGCTGCTGGTAGCCGCCATTACGTTTTTGCCGAGGGCCTGGCCCCTGGCGAGGCTGTCTACGACAAAGCGTACGGTACTGGTAGCCGATAATCCGTCTACTACCACTTTATACGGATAGCCGCTGGTGCCTTTTACCAGCGATCGCATATCGGTCATATCGAACAAAGAGTCTTTCGATTGCCTGTTTACCAGTACGGCAATGGCATCGTTGGCCAGTTTACCATATTGTGGAACATAATCCAACCGTTGTTTCATCACCGCTTCTTCATCGCGGCTCAGTGGCCTGGTAATAAATATCATCCGTATGCTGTCGTTGTTCAGGTCTTTGATACAGGCAGCTTCCGGTTTGTAATGTGCAATGATCTTGGCATCGGGGAAGGATGCTTCAAAGACTTTTATCTGCGAGTCGATAACGGGTTTAAAGGATTCATCGGCGCTGATCTGTATGGTACCGCGGGTTTTGGTTTCATCGGTTGTTTCAGAAGGGGTGCTGCTGCAGGCGCTTACAAAAAAAATAAGCAGGCTGCATACCAGGGCGGCGCCTGTAACCCGAACGGCTTTATAACTATTCATTCTGAAAAATAATTTTTTTTGTATCCGCGGTACATACGGAAAGCGCCATATACAATGCACAATACCACAAATGCATAACGAAAGCCGGGTGTAACGGTAAACGCTACCCCAAACCGTTCGGCAAATGCAAAAAACACCCCGAAACCAACAATGATGGCGCCCATTCCATAGTCCAGTATAGACCGCCTGATGATATAATTCCGGGCTTTTCTGTCTGAAGGATCTGTTGTCATTTTAATAGGTTATTTGCCTCGCGGCAAGTTAACGAAATTTAATTTTCAGCTTCTGTAAATATTAACCATCGTAATTATTAGATGCCCGCAGGAATCTTATCCATAAAACAATACGGATTTTAGCGTTTTCAAAGTTCCCGTTCGGGGTTCGTTGTTTTGCGCCAATCATACAGGCTACCTGCATGCCGAACCAATGAACTATGAACCGGAGAGTTTGAGAAGCGTTGCCGCCACCATGCCAGCCGTTTCTGTGCGCAACCGGGTGGGGCCCAGTGCAACAGGTAAAAAACCTTTCTGCAGGGCATTTTCAATTTCGTTGGGGGTAAAATCGCCTTCCGGGCCAATCAGGATAAGTTTGCCGGGCAGCGAAGGATGGATGGCTTCCCAGAGATTGTTTTTTTCTTCTTCCAGGCAATGGGCGATGAATTTCTGCTGGTAACCCGGTCTGTTCAGCACCGCGTCCAATGCAGCTGGTTCTTCCAGCAGGGGCAGCCAGGCCTGCCTGCTTTGCAGCAGTGCACTCACCAGCACATTTTTCATCCGCTGCTGCCTGAAATGTTCTTTTTCCGTTCGGCTGCAAAGCAGGGGTATGATGCAGTTGATCCCGATTTCTGTCGCTTTTTCAAGAAACCATTCAAACCGGACGGTATTCTTGACCAGCGAAATGCCAATGGCTATTGTATTTTCAGGGGCGGCCAACTGCTGGCTACCGGTGATGTGTACGCTACATTTTTTCTTATGGGGATCGGCAATGACAGCGTTGAGCAACAGCCCTTTTCCATTGGTGATAAAAAGTGCGGCGCCTGCCTGCATCCGCAGCACGCTCACGGCGTGCCGAGAATTGTCTTCATCCAGTACTATGATACCTGAAACGGCTTCGGTATTTTCAATGTAAAAAAACGGCGCACTCATATTTAAACGTTCCTCGTTCGATGGTTCTTAGTTCACTTCCCGGCAGGTTGCCGAAAAAGATCAACCACGGAACCCGGTACCATTTCCAGGCAAATAACTACGAACGATGGAACCATCGAACTTATTTTTTAAAAGGGCGGTTCATCGTCGTCGGCAGGCATATCGTTCATCTTGCTGCCAGCCTGTACATACAGTTTTGCACCGCCGCCCGCCCCGCCTTCGGGTGGTAATTTTTTCCATCCGCCGCCACTGTAACCCGGCGGACTGGTCATATCATCGTCTTCTATAAATTTCTGGATATGCAGCAGGGCGCGCAGTTTCACATTTTCCAGGCTGCCGTTACGGTGCTTGGCAATGCGTACATGGGTTTCACCCTTATTGCTTTCGCCCATTTCATTCTGGTTGATATCATAATATTCAGGCCGGTACAGGAACATCACCATATCCGCATCCTGCTCAATGGCACCCGATTCGCGCAAATCGCTCAGCTGTGGTATTTTATTTCCTTCTTTTCTTGATTCAACCGCACGGCTCAGCTGGCTCAGGGCAATAATAGGAACCTGCAGTTCCTTGGCAAGCCCTTTCAGGTTCCGCGAAATATTGCTGATCTCCTGCTCGCGGTTAGACCCGTTGCCGCTGCTGGTGCCACTCATCAGCTGCAGGTAGTCGATGATGATCAGTCCAACATTGTGCTTGTTTTTTAAACGGCGGCATTTGGCGCGCAGTTCAAAAATATTCAGTGCAGCCGTATCATCAATAAAAATAGGTGCCTCAGACAGGCGCTGTATGCCCTTTGCATACAGTTGCTTCATTTCATGCTCTTCCAGTTTGCCCCTGGCTATCTTCTCCAGCATTATCTCACTCTCTGCGGAAAGGATACGCTGAACCAGCTGGCCGGCGCTCATTTCGAGGCTGAAGAATGCCACGCCGGTGGGCTTGGTGGGGTGCAGGGCCGCATTACGGGCAAGGTTAAGCGCAAAAGCTGTTTTACCTACTGATGGACGCGCTGCCAATATAATTAGGTCGGTGCTTTGCCAGCCATAGGTTACCCTGTCGAGCGTAGGGAAGCCCGTGGGCACGCCGGTAATGTCTTCGTTTTTATGGCGGAGGTCTTCAATGCGGGCGACTGTTTTTACCAGTATATCGTCAATTTTATCAAAATTCTTTCGCAGGTGGTTATTGGTGATTTCAAAAAGCTTGCCTTCGGCATCGTCCAATAAATCAAATACATCGGTAGAATCCTCGTAAGAATCGTTGATGATCTCGCCACTGATGCGTATCAGCTCACGCTGGATAAACTTTTGCAGGATGATGCGTGCATGTGCTTCAATATTGGCGCTGGATACAACGGCATTGGTTAAACGGGTTACGAAATAAGGGCCGCCAACTGTTTCCAGCTCTTCTTTGCTTTTCAGCTCTTCCACCACGGTGAGTATGTCGATGGGCTGGTTTTTTTGCTGCAGGCCCTGCATCACTTTAAACACCCGCTGGTGAGCATCTACGTAAAAACATTCCGGTTTTAATATTTCGGCAACCGTGTCAAAAGCACTTTTCTCCAGCATGATGGCGCCCAGTACCGCTTCTTCCAGGTCTTTGGCCTGGGGTGGCACTTTGCCATACACCATGGTACTTAAATCAATAGAACTTTTGCGCCTGCTTTTAGCGCGGTCTTTATTCAGGTTCGTTAAATCCATATTATTCCAGGTAGAAAAAGGTTAAAGCAATGGTTTTAAAAAAGTAGTTTTTCTTCGGGGCATTAATCAGATTTTAATTTGCTGGTCCTGGTTGGCCGTTTTCTTCATTTTGACCGGCCGGGGTTGGGGGCCTGCGCATGTTAAGAAATTGTTACCCAAATTCAGGACGGCGAATATAGACTGCATTCATTTTCAAAAAAAACAAAATGAAGTTTTATATTTATTGCCACGCAATGCACAGCGTAATGCACCATATTCCGGGCTTATCCACATCCGGCAACGCGCTTACCCACAATTTAAAAAAATTCAGCACCCTTTCCTAAACTAAATCCACACAGCCGGTGCAAAACAAAATACCCATAAATGTTTGGGTGCAATGGTATAATTACAAGATGTAGCAGCAGCGTGATTTTACGCATTTTTTAGCCGTTTTTTTACGTGAAACAAGCCATAGTGCGCTGTTCAGCTTCGTTGCGTCGCACACTTGTACGCCAGTTCAAGGTTTCAGCGCAGCTGCCCTGAAATGCCCGTGGCCATTGGATTTTTGCAGTCAGGCGATGGCAGGCCTGCTGAAATCTGTTTCAAAGACCGCCCAGCCGCCAAATAACGGGAGGCAGGAGCAGGGCTTTAACCTGTACATTTGCGGGGTAGCCAAAACAGGGTAAGGCCGGAAAAGAATTCCGCTGTAATCAAACTATTCCTAATTTTATAACTACCGGCAAAGGCTATTTGCTTTATAACCCCCACCCGCCTGAAGACTTCCCTTACCATACTATTGTAACAGGCTGTGTGTATACCACGGTACACAGCACTGGCCAGCGGTATAGTAACCAATCAAACAGAACCGGGCAGCCGAAAACGGTATCCAGAGTAGGCAAAAAACAGATCACCATGCCAAAAAAACCAAATCCGTTCAAGACGCTCGCGCCACTGAAAACAAGTGCCCGGAAAGCACCGGACGGCAAAAAGGGGAAGATTGTGAATGCGGCCGATACCATTGAAGTAACCCTGCGTATCCGAAGAAAAAAATCGATTGAAGACGCCCTGAAGGAACTGGAATTAACCGGTAAAATATATACGCGCGCAGAATATGCGGTTGAATTTGGCCTCAGCGAGGAAGATGCGCAGCAGGTAAGTGATTTTGCAGCATCCGCCAGTCTTTCGGTTGTGCATACCAGCTATGGCCGGCGCATCATGATATTAAAAGGTACGGCAGGTAATATTTCCAAGGCCTTTGGTGTTACCCTGTACTATTATACCATCGACAAAAAAACCTATCACGGCAGAAGCGGCATCATAAAAATTCCCAAAGCACTCACAGGTATTATATTGGGCGTTTTCGGTTTAGACAACCGGCCCCAGTCTACGCCCAAATTCCGCGTTAAAAATAAAAAAAAGCGGGCCGGCACCAGTGCCAAAGCGCAGTCAATATCATACTATCCTACGCAGCTGGCAACGCTGTATAATTTTCCGGAAGCCGATGGTACCGGGCAGACCATCGGCATCATTGAGTTTGGCGGTGGCCATACCCTGGCCGACCTGGATCATTATTTTTCTTCGCTGAAACTGGCCACACCCGTGGTAAAATCAGTGTCTGTTGGTACGGGTCATAATGCGCCCGGCGGAGATGCCGATGATGAGGTAATGCTTGACATTGAAGTGGCCGGCGCCATTGCACCCAAAGCAACCATTGTAATGTATTATGCGCCCAATTCAACAAAAGGTTTTATAGATGCTATTACACAGGCGGTGCACGACGATGTAAACAATCCTACCATTATTTCCATCAGCTGGGGCGGTCCGGAAACCATCTGGACCGATCAGGCCAAAACAAATTTTAACGAGGTATGCAAAGCGGCCGCCCTGTTAGGTGTTACCATTTGCCTGGCCGCGGGTGATGCCGGTTCCGACGATGGCGTGGGCGATGGTAAAGCGCATGTAGACTTCCCTTCGTCCTGTCCTTATGTACTGGCTTGCGGCGGCACCAACCTGGCTGCTTCCAATAATACCATCATTGCCGAAACGGTATGGCACGAATCGAATGATTCTGCCACCGGCGGCGGCGTCAGTGAATTTTTTCCCCTGCCCGATTACCAGGTCAATGCAAATGTGCCCGTATCGGTGAATACCACCAAATTCAAGGGAAGAGGCGTTCCCGACCTGGCTGGCGTGGCTGATCCTGAATCGGGTTATAATGTTTATATCAGCGGCAAAGATGCCATCATTGGTGGCACCAGCGCCGTAGCACCCCTGGTTGCGGGCCTAATTGCGCGCATCAACCAGCTCAAGAACAGGCCGGTAGGATTCATCCAAACCAAAATATACCAGGCCAATACTGCTTTCAGGGATATCACCGATGGAAATAACATTACCACCTCTACCGGTAAGGGCTACACGGCGAGTGCCGGCTGGGATGGCTGTACCGGCCTCGGCGTTGCAGATGGAAAAAAATTACTGGATATATTATAATACATAAAAGGATCACAGCAAGTAAAAACAGAACCCTTATTTATTACCAGCACCTAAACGCTTTGCCATGGATTATCCAAACCGGGTCATTAAAACAGGCGAAACGGATACTACAATTGTAACCGCCATCCAGAACGAATTAAATGAAAAGAAATGCGGGCCGGTGACCGTTACCGGTGTTTTCGACGACGGTACGGTAAGCGCCGTCAAATTATTTCAGACCAGGCATACCGATGTTGCGGGTACGCCTTTAAAAGCCGATGGCCAGATTGGCCCGGTTACCTGGTCGGTCTTATTCAGTACCGACAGTGTGCCGGCAGATAATACTGCTCCTTCTGCCCTCTTGTCTAAAGTACTGGAGATAGCAGCTTCCCAAATTGGTGTAACCGAAGACCCGCCCAATAGCAACCGCGGGCCTAAAGTGGATGAGTATTTAAGAACAGTAGGGCTGGACCCGCAAGGTCAGCATTATAGCTGGTGTGCGGCTTTTGTGTACTGGTGTTTTACACAGGCAGCTACGCAGCTGAATGTACACAACCCGGTGATAAAAACAGCCGGCTGCCTGGACCATTGGAGCAGGGCCACCTGTCCGAAAATTACCAAGCTGGCTGCCGTGAAAGATCCTTCGCTGATTAAACCCGGCTTTATATTTATCATTGACCATGGCGGCGGCAACGGGCATACTGGTTTGGTGGAAAGTTCCGGTGGTGGATTACTGACTACTATTGAAGGCAATACCAACGAGGCATTAAGTGCCAACGGGTACGGTGTATTCCGGCTGAACAGGAGAAAAATAGTAGACATAACAAAGGGATTCCTGGATTATAGCGGCGGATAAAAATGGTTACTATAACCTGTCACTATAATTTTTGCCCCAGGCGCCAGCGGACGCTGCTGCCTGTGGCGAAACGATCCATCGGACTTCGGAATGAAAAACTGGTTGTCAACTTGCTTTTTCTATTACCACCGCTGCCGCACCCCCGGCATCGGGCAGCAATATCCAGTCTTTGGCGTAAGGCTTCAGCAGTTTATTGGCAGCCGATGGTCCCCAGCTACCGGGCTGGTAGAACCGCAGTTGTTTGGAAGGATGCTTTTTCCAGGCATTGATCACCGGCATCACCACCTTCCAGGCGGCTTCTACCTGGTCGGCCCGCATAAATAAGGTAGCATCTCCTTCCAGCACATCCAGCAACAGGGTTTCGTATGCTTCGGGGATATCATCGTTATACGCATCCTTGTACATAAAATCCATTTCTACCGGCTTTAATTTCATCTGCAGCCCGGGTACCTTACTTTCAAACAACAGGTTGATCTCCTGCTCCGGCTGTATGCTGATGATTAAACGGTTGGGTAGAATATCATCTTTGAAAATCTTGTGCGGCGAATCCTTGAACTGCACTACAATAACAGATGCCTGGCGCTGCAGGGCCTTGCCTGTGCGCAATAAAAAAGGAACGCCTTTCCAGCGTTTATTGTTTACAAAAAAGCGGGCCGCCACAAAGGTTTCTGTATCGGAATCAGCTGATACATGTTCTTCGGAACGGTAAGCCACCTGCGGCAGGCTGTTTACACTGCCATCTGCATACTGGCCGCGTATCACTTCATTGAACACCTCGCTTTCCTTGTATATTTTCATATCCTTCAGCACTTTTGCCTTGGCATTCCGGATGGTTTCCGGCTCATATTTGCCGGGGCATTCCATGGCAATTACACAAACCAACTGCAACAAATGGTTTTGTATCATATCGCGGATGGCGCCGGCACTGTCATAATAGCCGCCCCGGGCACCCACGGTAACTTGCTCTACCACGCTTATCTGGATATGATCAATATACTGGCTGTTCCACAATGGCTCAAACACATGGTTGGCGAACCGGAATGCCAGTATGTTCTGTACGGTCTCTTTACCCAGGTAATGATCTATCCGGTACAATTGCTTTTCTGCAAAACGCCTCCGCAAAAAACGGTTCAGCTTTTGCGCAGACAACAGGTCACTGCCAAAAGGCTTTTCTATTACAATGCGGTGCAGTGCAGGGTTGGAACAAACACCCTGCTTATACAAAGCGTCTGAAATGGGCTCAATAAACCTGGGCGATACCGCATAATAGAACATCCGGATACCTTTTTTTGTATGCGGCTTTTCAAACGACGCTATTTGTTTTTTCAATGCAACAAAAGTATCGGCCACCATAAAATCACCTTGCAGGTATTGCACATGGGCGGCGAATTTTGACCAATCCTCGGCAGCGGCCTTGCCGTTCCGTGAGAACGAATTGACACCGCCCAGCAAATCGTTTATAAACTCCTCCTGTTGCGCCGGAAGGTAATCAACACATAAAATAGTAAACACTTCCGGCAGGTGATCGGTCAGGAAGAGGTTGTACAGGGCCGGGATCAGCTTGCGGCGGGTCAGATCGCCTTTGGCGCCGAAAATAACGATGGAAGCAGGGTTGAGCTTTTTTTCTTTCATAATGTATTAACTGCTGATTTATCCAATTAACAGATCGGGCACGAAGGTATTAAGTTTGGCAAATAGTTCTTAGTTCGGTATTTCACAGTTCAGTTGCTTACAAAAATTCCTGAGCCGGGCCGCTTCGGTGGCTTGTCCGACAGATTGCCGCAAAACTATGAACTATCGAACTAACGAACGAAGAACTTATCTTTGCCTATTGAAACTGAAGCAACCGTATGACTATTTCTTATAACTGGCTGAATGAATACCTGCCCGCCATCATTGAACCGGAAAGACTGAGTAAAATTCTAACCTCGCTGGGCCTGGAAGTGGAAAGCCTGGAACCTTACGAAGAACTAAAGGGCAACCTGCAGGGCCTGGTGGTGGGCGAGGTAATGGAATGCCTTTCACACCCGAATGCAGATAAGTTAAAATTAACCACGGTGTCTATCGGCGCAGGTGTTTTGCTTAAAATTGTCTGCGGTGCATCCAATGTAGCTGCCGGCCAGAAAGTGGTGGTTGCGCCCGTGGGTGCCACCTTGTATCCAAAAAACGGCGCGCCCCTTACCATGAAGCTGGCCAAAATCAGGGGGGAAGAAAGCCAGGGCATGATCTGCGCGGAAGATGAAATCGGCCTCAGTGATAACCATGCCGGCATAATGGTACTGCCGGCCAATATCAAGGCAGGCACCCCTGCTGCCACCTATTTTCAACCTTATACAGACTTTATATATGAAATTGGCCTTACCCCCAACCGCATGGATGCCATGAGCCACCTGGGTGTAGCGCGCGATGTATGCGCCTATCTTACGCACCATGATAAAAAAGACAGCCGGGTAAAAGCACCTTACAGCAATAGCTTCAAACCCGATAATAATAGCTTACCCGTTACCGTTACCATCGAAAACAAAACGGCTTGCCAGCGATACAGCGGTATCAGCATCAGCGGCATTACCGTAAAAGAAAGCCCGTCATGGCTGCAGCACCGCCTGAAAGCCATCGGTATACGGCCCCTGAACAATATTGTAGACATAACCAACTATGTATTGCATGAAACCGGCCAGCCCCTGCATGCTTACGACCTGGCAAATATTAAGGAACATAAAATAACCGTACAGAACCTGCCCGCCGGAACGGCATTCACCACGCTGGATGGCAAAGAAAGAAAGCTGCACCCGGAAGACCTGATGGTATGCAGCGCTGAAGAACCGATGTGTATCGCGGGTGTGTTCGGCGGCCTCAACAGCGGCGTAAAAGAAAATACCAACAGCATCTTTCTCGAAAGCGCCTGGTTTAATCCTTTAGACATCCGTAAAACATCTTTCCGGCACGGCCTGCGCACCGACGCAGCGGCGCGTTTTGAAAAAAATACCGATATCAGCAACACCGTACAGGTGCTCAAAAGGGCTGCGCTGCTCATCAAAGAACTGGCGGGCGGCAGCATCGCCTCAGAAATAACAGATGTATACCCCGATAAAAAAGAAAAAGTAACCATACAGCTCAAACACCACTACCTAAAAAAATTAAGCGGAAAAAAATACCACCAGGATACCGTCAAAGATATCCTTAACGGGATGGGGTTTGAAGTGATAAAGGAAGGCATGGACGATATCTGGGTGGCCGCACCTTACAGCAAACCCGATATCCATTTACCCGCCGATGTGGTGGAAGAAATAATGCGGATAGACGGATATGATAATATCGACATACCCAGCAGCATCACCATTACACCCTCCGTAGATACAGACGGGTATAAACATACGTACAAGGAAAAAACAGCCAATTACCTGGTTGGACTCGGTTTCAACGAAATTTTTACCAACTCCATCACCAACCACGCTTTTTACAGCGAAGAAGAATTGGTTACCGCCGTAAAAATGCTCAACAGCCTGAGCGCGGATCTCGATATGATGCGCATTTCCATGCTGGAAACCGGTCTGCAATCAGTGGCGCATAATATCAACCGCCGCAATTATGATATTCGTTTTTTTGAATTCGGAAAAACATACCGCACGCCACACCCCGCCGTCTATGAAGAAACAGAACATATTGGCCTGTATGTAACCGGTAAAACAACAGCAGATGCCTGGAAACAAAAAGGTACTGAAAGCGATCTCTATTATATAAAAGGCGCCGTGCAAAGCATTTTCGGCCTGCTTGGCTGGAAAAATATTTCATTTGCCGCAATAGAACAACCGAAACTAAGGTATGGCCAGCAGCTATTGGTTGACGGAACTGCGGTAGCCATACTGGGTATGGTTGATAAAAAAACCCTCGCGGTTTTTGATATTAAACAAACAGTCTGGTTTGCAGACATCAACTGGAGCCTGGTTTTACAACTGCTGAAAGCAAAAAAAGATATCCAGGCAGCCGAATTGCCGAGGCAATTGCCGGTGCAGCGAGATCTTGCGCTGGTGGTGCCCCGGGCCACCGCTTACCAGTCGCTCGAAAAAACAATACAGACGGTAAAGCTGGACAAGTTACAAGGCATGCAGTTGTTCGACGTATTTGAAAGCGAAAAACTGGGAAAAGACAAAAAATCGATGGCGGTTAGTTTTACTTTCCTGGACGAAGAAAAAACGCTGACCGATAAAGAGATTGATGGCATGATGAATAAGATAATGACGGCGATGGAAACACAGCTGAACGCAGAAATCAGGAAGTAAGCATATTTGATTCGATTGCCTGCAAAAGCACGCCTGTTAACCTATTTTTTTTACTGGAATCCACTTTGGGTGGAGCAGCCTGCCAGTGGCATCGGGCTGGTTTATCGTTTCTAAATAAATCAACGGGGTTACCCGCTCTTTGCCCATGCACAACCCACTTGAACAGCATATACAACGCATCAATGAAAAGCTGCAGCAATTGCTGAAGCAGTACCGTTCGGTACTGAAAGAAAACGAGAAACTGAAAAAGGAAATAGCCGGGATGAAAACGCTTCAAATAGAAAAAGAACAACGGCTGGCTGAACTGGAACAGAAAGTAGTCATTCTTAAAACAGCTACCGGCAACATGACAGCGGAAGATAAAAAGGACCTGGAGAAAAGACTGAATCAATACATCCGGGAAATAGACCGGTGCATTGCCATACTGAACGAATAAATCAGACTCTTTTTACCAGTCGCACGGTCATTTCATCCTGGCCATGCGATAATTCCAGGGTATAAACACCATAAGGCAAATCGTTCAGGTTGCGCCAGGTCAGTTCATTACCCGCATGAGCGGTGCTGGATTCAAAAGTGCCGCAAATGCTATTTTTATCATCTTTTAGTACAGCTTTAAGGTGGGCGGGCGCCGGCACAGATACCTCAAACCTGAGTGTATCGATGAACACCGGTGTTTTAACTCTGGCAAACATAAGCGCTGGGTTTTGTATGGTTCACAATCATTATGGATACGGTTAAAAAAGAATTAAAACAGTGGATAAGCTGTGAATAAAAATATTAAATCATTTTGAAACCAGCAAGTTATGGATACATTAATTCCTATAAACCTTTTATTGGCCGACCGGACCTACCGCGTTCGGGTAGAACCGAAAGACGAAGAAGTGGTACGCAAAACCATCAAGCTAATCAACGATAAGATAATTGAATTCAAGACCCAGTTTGCCGGCAAGGATATGCAGGACTATATTGGCATGGTAGTGTTATGGTATGCCACCCAGCAATCGGGCAATAGCCTGCCCGCCGTAAACGAAATCACAGACCGGCTGGAAAAACTGGAAATGCTGCTGGACAAGGGCCTGACAGAATAGTGCAGACCTCGCCGGCCTTCTTCATATGGCAGGGTGTATGAAGGGTCATGAAGCCATACAACCACCGCCAGGTGAAGTGTGATTGCTGGGAAGTGTGTACATGTGGTTACCAGCATCGCTATCCGCGGAGCGGCGTTATCTACCCTGCGGAAAGCGTCAGGCTTCAGGCAGGTGTGCTGACCGTTAAAGAATTATGCCAGTGACCGGCCCGGTTAGCCGGTTAAAGCCGGACGCCTTATAATTTTTTGGTTACAATATTGGCGGTTACGGTTGCGGAGATAGGCGCATTTTGTCCCATTACGCCCAATGTGCCTTTGATATCCGAAGAACTGGTGCTTGTTTTCAAAAGCCCGGATCCTGGTTCATAAGTAGACTCTCCCTTTATGGCACCGGTCATGTCCATCTGTATCTCCATGCCGCTCTGTTCAATCGTACCGCTTTTGCTTAAGGTGCCGGTAAAACTTACCAGCACGCCATCACCCGAAATACTTTTTAAAGTATAGGTGGTAACGGTTTTTATAGTAGCATCCGTACCGCTCGAATCCGTCCAGCTATCACCGGGTTTAACCGTTTTGGCCGGCAACTGGATCAGCATCGGGTATGGCTGACCTTTGGTTACATCGCCTGTTACACTCATCATATCAGACATGCCACCGGCTTTCTTGCTGCTGTCGGTTGTACTGAGCACCTTACCTTTTTTATCTACCTGGATGTCCTGGGATACACCCACGTGGTCCTTCAAGGCCTGCCCTACCTGGCCATCCATGTCTTCTTTTTTATCTGAATCGAAGCTGATATCCTGCCCCATGGCGTTCCCTTTGATAACGATGTGCTTTACCAGGTTGGAAAAAAGATACCCATCGCTGTTTACGTCTTTCACTTCCAGCGAGCTGGTCATATTGGTTTCATTATCGATATTCTGGCCCATTACTTCCATGGTCATTTTGGTAACTGTTACAGATTCCAGCTTCAGGCCTTTCTTTACGGAAATTTTCTGTGCCTGGGTAGTATGGGCAACCGCCGCTGCCGTACAGAGTAATAAAAAGATTCTTTTGATCGTCATAAATTTAAATTGATTGATATGGGTAACATTTTAACTACAGGTCTGTTACAACAAGATTACCGTAAAAAATGTTTGGTTGCATCAGTTGGTATAAATAGTTGCCAGTTTTTTGTCCAGATCTTCACCGGTTAAATTTTTGGCAATGATCTTTCCGGCCGGATCCAGCAATAGGTTTTGGGGGATGGCCTGTATGCCATATTGCCGCGCAACAGCATTGTTCCAGAACTGGAGATCAGACACATGGGTCCAGGTCAATCCATCGTCGTGTATGGCCTGCAGCCATCTTTCCTTTGCCCCCGGCCTGTCGAGTGAAATGCTGAGGATTTGAAATCCTTTTTCATTGTATTTATTAAATGTCTTTACCAGCTGGGGGTTCTCTGCCCGGCAGGGGCCGCACCAGCTGGCCCAGAAATCGACCAGCAAATATTTACCCCTCAATGAACTAAGTGAAACAGGCTTATCCAGCGTATCATTCTGTGTAAACTCAAGTGCCAGCTGGCCAATACCGGTCTTACGGGCAATGGTGAGTTTCTGCAGCATGTCCTTACCCGAAACAGAATTGCGCGTGGCGGCCGGCAGGCTTTTAAAAACCGGCTCTATTTTATCGGCGTCAATATCGTAGCCAGCCCAGTTCTTTAACGCATACATGGCCAGCAGCGAGGAAGGATTCTTTTTTACATAGGCTCCATAAATATTTTCATTGGCCGATCCGTTGATGCTGTCTATCTCATTCTCCGTTATCTTGGCCAGTTCGGTTTCGTTATTTTTTCTTGCTATGGAAAACTGCCGGTACAATTCTGTCAGCCGGTTATTATAGGGCTTGGCCAGTTCTTCGAGCGCCCGGTATTCTTCATCTGCCTTTGAACCTGAAACGGAAACATTGGAAAAAGAATCTACCGAAGTAATTTTTATGTTGCCCGGTTGCAGGAAAACAGAAGCGTAATCTCGCTGGCTGTTGGGCGGGAGTGCCTGGCTTTTTTCTGCTGCCATTTTATATTTTACCCGAAGCCTCGCCAATACCGGCTCCTGCAGGTTGCCCGACAAATGATAGCCGTTTTGCCGCACCGGTGCACTATCGGTGATATGCAGGTCGGCCAGGTAATAAGATACATACACCATTTCTGCCGGGGCCTTCAGGCTGCTGAGGTCGCCGGCAATCGTAAATTTTGTGGCTTGTCCGAAGACGACCGGCGCAGAGGCCAATGCTGCAAGCAGGAAAACGATTCTTCTCATTTTTATCATTTAGAGCCGGCAAATTACATCAACCAGTTCATCCGGTCTGGTCATTTATGAAAATTTCAACACTCATAATATGGGGCATCTTTTGTATTTTCGC
>CAXTMV010000129.1:0-14860 GCA_964245425.1 uncultured Flavihumibacter sp.
GTGATGTAAGCTGCAAAATACCCACCGCGCGTTACAACAGCCCGGCACTTAATCAGATAAACCCGAGATAATCCATTTTCTTACCCAGTATTTTTTCATCGTCTGCCTGCAACCATTTGTGCAGAACAGTGGCATATACATTTCTGAAATCAACACTGTGCTGTAAATCACCGTCCTGTAAATCGGCCAGGCTTGGCATGGCATTCAGCAGGCCCTTTTGCTGCAGCCCGCCGCTTATAAAAAACATATTGTTGGCGGTGCCATGGTCGGTGCCGCCGCTGGCATTCTGGGTTACCCTGCGGCCAAACTCCGAAAAGGTCATCAGCATTACATCCTGGAAGCGGTTATTGCCCTTCAAATCTGTTACAAAGGCTTTTACAGCATCATTCATTTCTGTAAAAAGCCTTTTCTGCTGGCCTTCCTGCCCTACATGCGTATCAAAACTGCCCAGTGATACATAATAAACCTTTGTATTGATATCGGAAAAAACAAGCGAGGCAATTGTTTTGAAGCTCTGTCCCAGGCCGGTTGCCGGGTAGGAAGCCGTTGTAGGCCTCAACTTGCTTTGTTCGAAAATATAATCCGCGCTGCTGATGGTTTCTGCCATGGTTTTATAAAGATAGTCGACGGGCTGCTCCGGTGTTTCTGCATGGTGCTGCGCCAGTACATCTTTAAAATATTTTTCATGGCTGGTATTGTACAGCCTTTTAGGGTCGCGCATGGCAAGGCCGTTCATCTTTTCTCCTTTCAGGGACAGGCTCAGCACATCATCGATCTCCAGCGCCTGCACTGGTTTATCGCAATCACTGCATTGCGCATCGAGGTAGCGGCCTAGCCAGCCATTGTTAATATATTCATTGCTGTTGCTGGCCGTTTGCCAGATATCCATGCTGCGGAAATGAGACCGATCCGGGTTGGGATAGCCCACCCCATTCATAATGCCCAGGCTGCCATCGTTGAACAAATCCTTAAAAGCTGCTAATGCGGGGTTCAGGCCTACTTCGTCCGTCAGCAGCAATGCATCTTCTTTTTTTATACCCAGTTTGGGCCTGGCAGCGTAATACAAGTCATTGCGTACGGGCACTACGGTATTGAGCCCGTCGTTTCCGCCACTTAATTGCAGTACCACCAATACTTTATTGCCCGGCGGCACACTACGGGGCGTTTCAAACGCCTTCATAAACTTTGGCAAAAACAATGAAGCAGTTGCCAGTGAACCTGCCTGTATAAATTGTTTGCGCTTAAGTAACATAAATTTTTTATTTCTGGTGTTTGATGTAATGATGCCTGATTTCACATTTATCACATTGCACATTCCTCAACACATCTGGTACTCCGGCGTACTCATCAATTGAATGGTAACCGTTTTAATAAAGCTTTCCCTGCTGCCGGCATCCACATAACTTTTTAAGGTATCGGCGCCGACTCCTGTTTTTGTCTGCAACAATATTTTTGAAATTGCCGGAACCAGGTTTTCCCTTGCAACTGCTTCAAATGAGCTAAGGTAGCTGTGCCAGTTAATGGTGGCCATTATTTGCTGGCCTGGCCGGCCATTGCCATTATTTCTTTTACCGGCCCTGGGTAGCCCGGTATCCTCATTGCCGGATTCCGCATCGCGGTCTTTCATACCCATCATCTGGTCATCATCATCTTTTGGTTTCATACTGATAACATCGCCGGCATAGATCATTTCCGGAATGCGCAAACGCATCATCAGCGTAGAACTGTCTATCCAGTTTTTGCCACCCGGCCAACCGGCCACATTGGGCGGATAAAAAAGTATTTGTCCCAGCAAGCGCTGCAGCAGCAGCTGGGCGTCTTCGTTGTCTATCTGCATTGGCAACATCCGCCTGATGCCAACAATCAATTCTACCGGTGATTTTATTTTTGCGCCCAGGTTCTTTTCATCGTAAAACCAATCGCTGGTAAAAATATCCGTCATCAGCGCTTCAATGTCGTACTTGTGCTGGTAAAAACGGTCTGCCAGCCAGTCGATCTTATCGGCATCGGGCTGATCGTTTACAAAAAAGCGGTAGATTTTTTGGGTGATGAAGCGTGCGGTCTGTTTTTGTTCCAATAAAATATTCAGGATATCATCGCCGTTGAAATTGCCGGTTTTGCCCAGGAAGGTTTTTTTATCATCATGCTGCCGGTCCCTTAAAACAAAGTCGCCATTAAACGCCGCCCCCCAGAAAGTAAAGGCCCGGGCGCCTTCCTTTACATCTTTCTCTGTATAATTGCCGCGCCCCAGCGTAAACAATTCCATCACTTCGCGGGCAAAATTTTCATTGGGATGTCCCTTGCGGTTCTGGTTATTGTTCAGGAAATTGATCATGGCAGCGCTTTTACTGACTTCCTTTAACAGATCGGCAAAATTGCCCAGGGCATGGGTGCGAACAGTATCCAGTAATTTCTGCTGGTAAATGATGTTTACGGTCCTGGTAGAAAAATGTCCGTGCCAGAAAAGGCTCATTTTTTCACGTAGCTGCTGCGGACTTTCTATCATTTGTCCCAGCCAGGCCAGGTTCAGGTTCTTCAGGCCGTCCCTCGATTTAATCCGCAGCGCCTTTCTTTGTTCGGCCGATAATGCCTGTTTTTGCAGCACGGCTTCGCCCATGCCCATGATCAGCTGCTGCAGGCCATTGTCTGCCACTTCAATATAGGCGGGCGCCTTGCGCGATGCCTGCAGCAGGTTTTTATACACGGATTCTGGTGTGCCGGCTTCCAGGCCCGCCAAATCCGCATCGGATGGACCAAAACCTGCGCGCCACAACAAATGATTGTTTTTCTGCATATTGGTAACAGCCATACCCTTAGGTTTTGTGTTAAAAAAATAAGACTGCCAGGGCAGCCGATGGTTTAATTGGTTGATTGATTAGCTGATTGGCAGCGCTGGTTTTACGGATCGGCTAATCAACCAATCAACTGATCAACTAACTTCGTTCGCGATGCAGAAACACCTGGTTTTTTCTTTGTTATTTTGCTGCCATGTGCGCTCAGCTGCCGCCCAGCTGCAACCGGTTGGCCAGTGGCGGGAGCACCTGTCGTATAACCAGGCCATCCAGGTAACCCCATCAAAAGACGGCATTTATTGTGCCACGCCTTATGCGCTTTTTTCTGTTGATGCCAGTGATAATAGTATACAACGTTACAGCAAGCTGACCGGACTGCACGAAACCGGTATACAAACCATTCAATGGGATGTGGCTGCAGAAAAACTGGTAGTGGCTTATACCAACAGCGATATCGATGTACTGCAGGGCACAACTATTCATACTATTGATGCCATTAAACAAGCTACCACCCCGGCAGACAAAACCATTTATAGTATTTATTGCTACCAGAACATGGCCTATTGTTGCAGCGGCCTGGGCATTATTGCCGTTGATGAAAATAAATTTGAAGTAAAAGATACCTATGTAATCGGAGCAGGTGGTAACACTGTAAAAATAAACGGGCTTACCAGCGACGCCCTTTTTTTTTATGCTGCCACTGATGAAGGCCTCAAGCAGGCCGCCATTACCTCGGTTAACCTGCCAGACTATCGCAACTGGCTATTGCTCAGCGGCAGCAATGGACTCCCGGCCGGCCCTTGCAGCAATGTGGCTTTTGTGCAGGGCAATGTAATTGCGCAGCAGCATGATTCCCTGTTTATACTCAATGGCGTTGCCTGGAGCCTTTTGTATACAGATGGCTGGAAAATGACCAATATAACAGCAACGGACAACCGCTTACTGGTGAGCGAGGAGAAATCCGGCGCCGCCAGGGTACTGCTGGTAACCAATACCGGTGCGGTAGAAAGAACCATCGCCCAAAACAATGTATTGCTGGCACCGGCACAGGCTGTTTCAGTGCAAAATACCGTATGGGTAGCAGACAGCCTTTCGGGCCTGCTGGCATACAGCAGCAACACGGCACAAAATTACCAGCCCAATTCTCCTTATTCGGTTGCCAGCGGTGAAATGATGGTCCGAGATGGCGTATTGTGGGTAGCGGCGGGCACTGTTACCGCCGGCTTTACCAATACATTTTCTAAAAACGGTTTGTACCGGTTCAGTGAAAACGAATGGACAAATTTTAATAAAAAGACCTTCCCGGGGCTCGACAGCCTCTATGATATCATCACCATAACAGCCGACCCGAAAGACAATACGGCCTGGGCCGGCTCTTTTGGCGGCGGCCTGCTGCACCTGGCCGCAGATAATACCCTGCAGGTATACAAACAGGGTTCTCCCCTGGCACCTGCTTTCAGCAATCCGAATAACTATTTCATTGCAGGACTGGCTTTTGATGCAGAACAGAATTTATGGATAGCCGATTATGGCACCGTGCAAAATATTGCTGTAAAAAAAACCGATGGCAGCTGGCATAAATTCTTTGCTCCCTTTGCCCTGACCAATAATGCCGTTTCGCAGATTGTCATTGATGATTTCAACCAGAAATGGATCATATCACCGGGCAATGGACTCATTTGTTTCAACAGCGGTCAAAGCATCGATAACACCGGCGATGATCAATGGAAATTATACACGGCCGGAAAAGGCGCGGGCAACCTGCCTGTTAACGATGTGCTGTGCATTGCCAAAGACAAAAACAGTTTTATCTGGGTGGGCACCAGCAAGGGCATCGGCGTAATACAATGCCCGCAGCAGGTATTTACGTCGCAGGGCTGTGATGCGTTGCTGCCGGTGGTGCAGCAGGATAATTTTGCCGGCTACCTGTTTAGTGATGAAAGTGTACAGACCATTGCCGTGGATGGCGCCGATCGCAAATGGATAGGCAGTAAGAATGGTGCGTGGCTGATCAGTGCCGACGGCAGTAATATCATTTACCGCTTTACGGAAGACAATAGTCCGCTGTTAAGCAATGATGTAAAAAAGATTGCCATTGATGGTAAAACCGGCGAAGTATTTTTTTCTACGGCATCAGGCATTTGTTCATTCAGAAGTACGGCCACAGAAGGCGATGTGGAAAACAGCCAGGTGCTGGTATTTCCCAACCCGGTGCCACCGGGTTATGGCGGCACTATTGCCATACGCGGGCTGGTGGACAATGCCCTCGTAAAAATTACGGAGCTTGATGGCCGGCTGGTATACCAGACCAGGGCATTGGGCGGACAAGCCGTCTGGAATGGTAAAAATTATAAAGGCGGTCGGGTGGCAACAGGTGTTTACCTGGTACTGGTAAGCGATGATACGCATACAGAAAAGATGGCAACAAAAATTGTTTTTATAAGTAAGTAATGGCAACCGTATACAAAACAAAGGGCATCGTTCTGCGAACGGTTAAATACGGTGAAACCAGCATCATTGCAGCTATCTATACTGAATTGTTCGGGTTACAGTCTTACCTGATCAACGGCGTCAGGACCTCGTCAAAAAAAGGACCGGGTAAAGCCAGCCTTTTTCAGGCCGCCGCCCTGCTGGACATGGTGGTATACCACAACGATCTTAAAAACCTGCAGCGCATCAAAGAATTCAAATGGGCGCATCTATACCAGCATATTTTTTCCAGCGTATTGAAGAATGCGGTGGCGCTTTTTATGGTGGAACTATTGTCCAAAACCATCAAACAACCAGAACAAAATACAGATCTGTTTTATTTTATTGAAGACGCCTTTCTGCACCTGGATACCAGTGAACAAAAAGTAGTGGCCAATTACCCGCTGTTTTTTGCATTGCATTTGGCTTCCCTGCACGGGCTGCGGTTTTCAGACGCTTACAGTTCGCAGAAAACTTTTCTCGACCTGCAGGAAGGTGAGTTTGTACCAGAGCAGCCGCTTCACCCTTATTTCCTGTCAGATCCATACAGCCATGCCACTTCGCAATTACTGAAAAGCCGGCAACCGCATGAATTGAGCGATTTCAATTTAAACCAGGAAACGCGCCGGATATTATTGAATGCCTATCAACAGTTCTACGCATTGCACATACAGGATTTTGGCAGCATGAAAACGTTGCCGGTATTGCAGGAGGTATTGAGTTGAGAAGTTTCTGGTTCGGGCGTTCTTGGTTTGCGCATGGCAAAAGAACTTTCAAACGATGAACTTTCGAACCGGTACCGGGCTACTACAATATTCTGTCAGATTTTTCCAGGTCATTGCTCAGTAACGTCACCCCTGGTTTTTTGCCTTTTTCAAAACTGCCCAGTTCTTTTTCCAAACGCAGCGCCTTTGCCCCGTTGCTGGTAGCCCATTGCAAAATCGTTTCCAGTGAAAGAGAGGGGAAATGCCGGTGCATCGTTTGCACTTCTTTTGCAATGCTCAGCTGCCAGTTGCTGCTGTAACTATCGGTGCCCAGCACCAGCTGGCTGCCCGCGGCAATAAAATTATCAATTACCGGCAGCTTGTTTTCAATATACAGGTTGGCATTGGGACATAAACAATATATCAACTTCAGCCCGTTTTCTACAGCGTATGCATTCGCAAAAGCGATGTCTTCGGCTGGCATATAGGTATTGTGCACCAGCAAAATGGTTTGCCCATTGTTGAAATGAGGCAGGTAAGACCGCAGGCTGCCTGTACCCGTAACCGGCAAAGGAGATTGGGTTAACCCAAAAAGGGCAAACAGTTTTAAAAAATCGCCGCCACCCGTTTTATACAGGTCATCTTCTGCAGGGCTCTCCTGGTTATGGATGGAAATCAGCTGGCCGGCGGTGGCGGCATTCAGCCATTCAAATGTTTTTGGGCTGATGCTATAAGGAGCGTGGGGCGTTAATACACTTTGCTGTGTTGTACCCATGGCGGCTGTATATGCTTGCAGCACCTGTTCGTATTTCGCCCTATTTTCGGTGGCTTTTGCATCTGAAAGACCGAGTACTTCGATAAAATTATGCCAGCGAATGTGGCTGGCGGCTTTTATGCTGATGGGGTCGGTCGTATTGCCGATATCACCTACGGCTGCAATTCCGTTCCGGTACAATTCCTGTTCTGCTTTCTTCATCTCTGCCTGTACCAGCCCGGCTGCAAAATCCCTTTTGGTAATCACACTGCATAAAAAATCAACCAGGCCCGTGTGCGGGGGAATGCTATTCTTCAGGTGACTTAATTCCAGGTGACAATGGCAATTGACGAATCCGGGCGTGAGGATACCTGGCAATTCTTCTATGTCATCTCCCGCTTCGCCGGCGGTTACTATGTTTTCAATGGTCCCATCTGCTTGTGTAATCAACACCTCCGTTGCTGTCAAAAAGCGGTACCCGTTAAACAATTGCTGCGCCCTGAATTTTCTGAATGCCATATGCTACCATTAATAAACCATGAAGGTAAACAGGAAGGCCCGCTTTTCGGTGAATCAACTGATCAACCCAATAACCGATCAACTTTTCCTTCTTTCATCCCGATGGTTTAATTTTGCCGGTTCCTGAGCGCTGCCGGTGTGCAGTAAATACATCCGGCGCAAAAAAAATAAGCATGTTAGACAAGTTAGAAGCCATTAAAGCGAGGTTTACAGATATGGGCGTAGCACTCAGCAACCCGGAGATTGTAAGTAATAACCAGCGGTTCAGCGCCATGAGCAAGGAATACCGGAGCCTTGAAAAGATTGTAACTGCCTATGAGGGTTATAAACGCCTGCTGGGCGATATCGATTTTAATAAGGAAGCGTTGAACGGTGATGACGATGAATTGCGCGAACTGGCGAAGGCAGAGGTAAGCGGCCTCGAAGACAAAAAAGAAGAGATGGAAGCTTCCATCCGTCAAATGCTGATTCCCAAAGATCCGCAGGATGAAAAGAATGCTATTCTTGAAATAAGGGCCGGTACCGGCGGTGATGAGGCCAGCCTTTTTGCCGGCGACCTGTTGCGGATGTACATTAAATATTGCGAAAAAAAGGGCTGGAAAACAGCCATTCTTTCTGAAAGTGAGGGCACTGTGGGTGGTTACAAAGAAATACAGGTAGAAGTAGTGGGCGAAGACGTATACGGTACCCTTAAATTTGAAAGCGGTGTGCACCGGGTGCAACGCGTACCGGATACCGAAGGCAGCGGCAGGGTACATACCAGTGCCGCAACCGTAGCGGTAATGCCGGAAGCAGAAGAAGTGGATTTTGAATTAAAGGAAAGTGATGTTAAGATGGAAACAGCGCGCAGCGGTGGTGCGGGCGGGCAAAACGTAAACAAGGTTGAAACCAAGGTGTTCTTAACACATATACCCACCGGTGTAGTAGTGGTTTGCCAGACGGAACGCAGCCAGTTGGGCAACCGCGAGAAGGCCATGCAGATGCTGCGCACCAAACTGTATGAAGAACAGGTTCGCAAACAGGAAGACGAGATCTCGCGCCAGCGAAAAAGCCTGGTCAGTACCGGCGACCGCAGTGCAAAAATCCGTACTTATAATTTTCCGCAGGGCCGTGTAACCGATCATCGTATTGGCCTTACCCTTTATAACCTGGATGCCGTGCTGAACGGCGAAATAAAAGAGCTGATAGACAAACTGCAGTTTGCGGAAAACGCCGAAAAGATGACCCGGCAGAATTAAATTACATCAGCAATGGTTACCAAAGGGTTTTTTGCCGGTACTTAACAAATACGGTTCAAAAATAATCCTGCCGATTTTGCAACCTTCTTCATTAAAATTCTAACTTACCTTATACTAAAACACAAACTTTATGTTCGACAACCTTTTGGATCTTATAAAACAGCACGCAGGTAATTCAATTATCGACAATCCTGCCGTTCCTAACCAGCACAACGATGCGGTTGTTTCCGAAGCGGGCAGCTCAATTATGGACGGCCTGAAGAATATGCTCGCCAGCGGCAATATAAAAGACGTAGCAAGCCTTTTTAACCATCAAGGTGGCGATATTGCCAATCACCCGGCTGTGCAGCAGATTTCAGGTGGTTTTATACAGAACCTGATGAGCAAATTTGGCCTGGGCCAGGCGGCTGCCAGTGGCATTGCTGCCAGCGTTATTCCAACGGTATTGGAAAAACTGGTACATAAAACAAATGATCCCAACGATAGCAGCTTTAACATTCAAAGCATTATCGGCAGCTTAACGGGCGGCGGTGGTGGCCAGCAGACCGCAACGGCAGGCGGTGGCGGTTTTGATATCCAGGGTATTTTAAGCCATTTTACAGGCGGCGGTGGTGCCGGCACCAGCGGCGGCGGCATTATGGATACCCTTAAAAACCTGATGGGTAAATAATTACGGCGTTCACGTAGACATATTTCCACAAAAAAAGGCACTTGTATACAGTGCCTTTTTTTATTTTTCTTCATAAATCAGCGTTGCGATAGTGATCTTTTCTGCTGAAACCCACGCCAGTAGTGATTTTCAGCGAATTTGCATCCGTGCAGCGGAAAAATACGTATTTAGTAAAGATGACTTTGAACGATGGCTTTAAACCTTTTTTAACCAAATCCATCATACTAATGGCACCTGATTTGCGTTATAGATAAGTACAAGCAATAAATTAAGATTCTCTCTCACATAAGCAGTCAATTTTCTCATAAGCAGTTAGTTTTGGTTACGAGCCCTGTTTCTACAGGGCTCATTTTTTTATGCGGCTGTTTTTAGCAATTTGATATTGCAAAGGCCGTACGCAATGCTGGCGGCTATAAGGTCTACAATAATATCAGCCTGGTCGAAGCTCCTGTTGGGTATAAAATCTCGTTGTACAAATTCCAGTGCAATACCATTTATAGCAGTCAGCAGGTAAACAACAAAAAAAAGGGTTTTCAGCCTGCTGGCGGGCATCCCCTTTAAAAAAAAGTAATAGCACCAAAAACCAGTAAGGCCGCCGAATAATATGGTATGAATTATTTTATCCAGCTGGGGTATTTCAAAAACACCCCCAGAGGGCAGCGTAGATCCTGGAAGGCATAATAAAACCTGGATTAGAAGGGTCCAGGCAATAGCGACATAGGGTCTGCTGAGCATACGATTGATCACAGCTTAATTTTTCGCTAAACTAAAGCATTTAAAAAGAAAATGGAAAAAGTAGGGATAAGTTAAATCTGGCCCATTACATAGATGGGCATGGTAGGTGCTTTGGCACCGCCTTCGTTTTCGAGTGTAATGGCAAAAGCCTGGGCCTGCGGAATATTTTTCATTTTGATCAGCCCAACGGAAACACGGGTATCCAGCACACCGGCGTCTACGGGTTTACCATCCACAATGGCCCATAGCTGGTATTGTTTGCCGGCAGCAGGCTGAGGAAGGCTATTGATCATCAGGTATACATCGGCGGTCTGCTTGTTCCAGTAAACAGTGGTAAGGCTCTTGGGGTCTACCGGCTGGCCCTTCATGGCTATTACAGACATGTTGGGGTTACGCATCAGTTCAAAACTGGTTTCATATTGTTGCAGCTTGGCCTGCAGCAGGCCGTTATTATCCGCTACCTGCTGGTTGCTGGCAATTAATTCATTTAACCGGCTGGTGGTAGATTTATACTGGCTGTAAAAATAAAAATTGAGCAGGGTACTTCCTATCAATAATATAATAGAAGCGGCGGCCAGAAGTTTGGCAAAAGAACGGATGGGGGTAAGCGGGTGCACTTTATTATCGGCCGGAGGCTGCATAGCAACAACAGGAGAAGCAGGCTTGGTCACTTCCGAAGAAGACAGTTGCAAATTGCTCCAGACAGCCTGTTTTACAGCCAACGGGGCAGGCATAGCATTTTCAAGGGCTTGGCGTTCGAGGCTTATTTCAAAAGCCTCTTTTGCCTGCCTTAGTTCAGCATGGATTGAACAAAGTTGTTCAAACTCAAGTTGTTCTTCGTTACTGGCTAAACCCAGAACGTAGCTTTCAACAATGCCGCTCGATATGTATTCCTGTATATTCACTTTAAATATTCTCTCAATTGTATTAATGCGCTTCTGATTCTTGTTTTTACGGTACCCAGCGGAAGCTGCTCCAATTCTGCAATTTCCTCATGCGTATATCCTTTAAAATAAGCCAGATCTATCAGCACCCTGTGTTCGGCTTTTAATTTATTTACGATTTTCTTCAATCCTATATTATCTACACTCAGATGGGCATTATTGCCATCTTTATCAAAAAACTCACTGTCCGGCATTTCCTGGTTTTTCTGGTTGTTCTGGTAGGCTTTCGACCTAACCATATCTATCGCCAGGTTCCGCGCTACATTCAGCATCCAGGTAAATAACCTGCCCTTTGTCGGGTCATAGCTTTCGATTTTCCGCCAGATATTTACAAAGACTTCCTGCAATACATCACTTGCCAGTTCTTTATCAGGTACTACCTGTAGCACAATGCTGTACAGTGCACCTGAATAGTTATCATATAAAAAGCTAAATGATTGTTGATCTTTCGCTTTCAATGACAAAACAAGTTCCTGTTCATTATATGTAACAGTGTTGCTCAAGTAGGCCAGTTGGTTTGTGGAAGCGGTTCTAATTATCACACCTGAACCGCTATCCTATGTACGAAATATGATTGTGGATGGATTTACCCAATAACTGCTAAATAGCCAGCTGAGTCAAGTAATTTGGCCACTTCTGCCGGATCCTTAACGGTCATTTTAACCATCCAGCCCTCCCCGTAAGGGTCGGTGTTTATCAGTTCCGGCTGATTTGCCAATACAGGATTAACTTCATTAATTGTACCAGAAACAGGCAGAAACAGATCGCTCACTGTTTTTACCGCTTCTACCGTTCCGAAAACAGCTTCAGCATCAAAGGCTTTGCCAACGCTCTCAATATCTACGTACACAATATCTCCCAGCTCACCTGCAGCAAATTCGGTAATTCCGATGGTGGCTATATCGCCTTCCAGCTTGATCCATTCATGATCCTTTGTGTAGCGCAGGTTTTCCGGTATATTCATAACAGATGATTTTATGTTGCAAAGATTAAGAAAACCAATTGAATAACAACAACTGTTTCTCAGATTGGGAAAGTAATTTCGGTCACCGGCAAATAACCGGCTCCCCGGGCTGCAAATCTTCTTATTTTTGCAGGTTGCACTAACGCCGTAAAGCTAGCTTATATTCGGGTATGAAAATAGAACACCTCGCCGTATGGACCAACCAGCTGGAGGCGCTGAAAGCCTTTTACGTCCGTTATTTCAATGGCAGGGCCGGCAATAAATACCATAACCCGGTGAAACAATTCAGTTCTTATTTTCTTTCCTTCGGGGAAGGCGCCCGGCTGGAGCTGATGCAGCGGCCGGATATTACCGGCCATACAGACGAAGCCGGGCAAACAAGTACCGGTTGGGCGCACCTGGCTTTCAGCACCGGCAGCAAAGAAGGGGTTGATGCCCTCACCGAAACACTGCGGCAGGAAGGATTTGCCATACTGGACGGGCCAAGATGGACCGGAGACGGTTACTATGAAAGCGTAGTGGCAGACCCCGATAAGAACCGGGTAGAAATCACGATATAGGGTATAAGGTTCGGCTGTAAGGTTTTGCGGCAACACTTGGCCATCAAACCCTACAGCTTTCCATCCAAACCCAAAACCGTACAGCTTTAACCTTCAACCTCACCAAGTATGCAGCCAATAGAAATTCTCGGCTATATAGCCGGCACCATGTCTTCACTGGTATTTTTGCCGCAGGTAATAAAAACCTGGAGAACAAAATCAGCCCACGATATATCCCTTATTATGTTCCTGTTTGCGACCACCAGCGTTGTGTTATGGCTGGTATATGGCATCATAATCAAAAACGGGTCTATTATTTATACCAACAGTACGGTATTGTTCCTGTCTTGCATTATGCTGTATTTCAAACTTAAGTACAAGTAAAAGCAGGTATGCGCCATCACATCATTGCATTTTTTAAACACAAGCCGGGTCTTACCATGGGCTTTTTGCTGAGTGTAAGCAGCCTGCTGCTGGGCATCTGGACGGCAGCCCTGCCTGCGCTTAAACAGCGGCTCGGCCTTAATAACCAGGCACTGGGCTTTTCACTGCTGCTTTCACCGGTGGGGGCTTTAACAGGCGTGCTGTTATCATCCTGGCTGTTCAGTCGTATTAAAGTAGGCAGATGGCTGCTGGCAGGTCCCATTATCCAATGCCTGCTGTTCATAGAAATGGTAACGGTGCAGCACAAGTTTATTTTCTGGCTGGTATTGTTCGCTACCGGCGTAATCGGATTTTTCAACGGCGTATCGATCAATGCAGTTATTGACCTGGTAGAAAAAAAATACCGTCAACGCATTATGAGCAGTTGCCATGGCATGTACAGCCTGGGTGGCGGGGTGAGTGCAGGGCTGGCTTTTACTTTCTACAGCCTGCACATCATGGCTGTTTACCAGATATTGCTGGTGGCCATTGCATTGATCATTGTTCTGATCTGTATCCGCCGGCACCTGCTTATTCACCAGGTATTCATTCATTCAGGCGCTGCGCTTACGGCTCCGCCGATATCAGTAATAGGGCTTGCTTTTATCTGTTTTGTGAGCTTTATGGGCGAGGGTAGTATTGCAGACTGGAGCGCTATTTACTTAAAGGAATCACTGCGAAGCACGATTGCCATTGCAGGACTGGGTTATGGTGGATTTTCAGTGATGATGGCCATCGGCAGGTTCAACGGTGACGCGCTGATACAGAAAACAGGTCCTAAAAAAATTGTGATCGGCGGCACGCTGGTGGCGGCTGCCGGCTTACTGCTGGCGATTGCTTTCCAGAACAGGATAACAGCCATCATGGGTTTTAGCCTGGTGGGCATTGGCTATGCCTGTGTGGTACCTATTTTATTCAGCGCAGCGGCCAATGTACCGGGTATCAGCCCGGCCATGGGCCTCTCCGCTGTTGCCAGTGGCGGGCTGATCGGATTTTTATTTGGTCCGGCGGTGATCGGGCTGGTGGCAGAAAAATTAAACCTGGCCGCAGGACTTTCCTTTGTGCTGGTATTGAATCTTATCGCGTCTTTTGTTGCCAGGCGCAACAAATTCCTGGCTGGCCATGCCCAGGTTCCGTTTGTTGAATAATGTGGTGAATGTGATAAATGTGCTAATGCGCTTCTATCCCGAATAGTATATGAGCAACGCCCGAAGCAATGATGTTTTAAAGGAAACGGTTATTGCGGTCAAAAAACATGGCTGATAAAGGCCGGGCAGTTCACGGCAGTGATTACCTTTGGCTGCATTGGCAACCTTCTTATTTCAATTTATCTTATTACCTGTATGGCAGCGGCAATTGATACCATTATTTTTGACCTGGGCGGTGTATTACTGGACTGGAATCCTTTATATGTATACAACGACCAGTATTTTGACAGCCAGGAAAAAAGGGATTATTTCTTTTCGAACGTGTGTACCGGCGATTGGAATGAGGAACAGGATGCCGGCAAGCCTATCAGCGATGCCACGCAGGAACTGGTAGCAAAATTTCCTGATTGGGAGCAGCCCATACGTGATTTCTATGGCAGGTGGACGGAAATGCTGCGCGGACCGATTGCGGAGACCGTAGCAATCCTGCAAAAACTGAAACAGTCTGGCCGCTACAGGCTCTACGCGCTTACCAACTGGCAGGCAGAGCTTTTCCAGATTGCGCTGGTACGATACAACTTTTTATATTGGTTCGATGGCAGGCTGGTAAGCGGTGTAGAAAAAACCAGGAAGCCTTTCCCGGAATTCTATCATTTGCTGTTAGACCGTTTTTCCATTGACCCGGCAAAGGCAGTATTTATTGATGATAACCTGCGCAATGTGGCGGCTGGCGAAGCAGTAGGCATTAAAAGCATTCATTTTCAGTCTGCAGCCCAACTGGCCCAAACACTGAAAGAACTGGGAATAACCGTATAAATGCAGACCCGTTTTCAATATTCAGTTAAAATGAATATTTTGAGTGAAAATTAAACCCTCATGCCCGAACCCACCCCAACCCGTATAATTAAACAGTTTAAATTTTTTTTTTTAAAAAACACTTAAAAAGACCAAATATGCCACG
>CAXTMV010000130.1:0-14678 GCA_964245425.1 uncultured Flavihumibacter sp.
TGTTAATACCTATCAATAAATACTAAATTCTAATAATGTATAAATATTACTTAACTGAACATTGAATATCTATTACAAATTGATAAGAACTGTTTTGACTACCGTTGTTGAACAACTGTTATGCCACGCCACCCCGGTAAAAAGGCTTTGGGTGATATACCCGACTGACAAACCCGAAAAAGATAAACGACTATGATAGTCAGCAAATTGATGATTTATCTTTTCGATGAATGAACAGCCATCAGCAGGCACAAAAAAAAAGAAAACGGCCTTTTTTCTATTCCTGGGAAATTAATTTGGGAATCGGGAAAAGAAATGACCGTCAATTAACAGTAAAATATTTTGGCGGGCTGGTCTAGTTGGTATATTTACGATGGTAAAAACCACAAAATCAATCCCCGGCCATCAAATCATAAACACCATATATTTAAATGAAACCAGCCCCGTTCATATGCGCATTGTCGGCAGCGCTGTTACTGTTAATAAGCATCACGGCAAAGGCAGATAGCACCTATATTACATTTGGCAGTGTATGGAAATACCTGGATAACGGTACCGCTGCCCCTTCGGGTAACCGCGCTACAGACTGGCGCAGCCGTTCGTTCAATGATGCAGGCTGGAAAAGCGGTCCCGCAGAATTGGGTTATGGCGCCGGTAAAGAAAGAACCACGGTAAGGTTTGGCGCCAACCCGGCCAATAAATACATTACTACTTATTTCAGGCGCGCGCTGAATATTCCGGATATTTCAGCTTATAATACCGTTACAATAAATGCCTATATAGACGATGGTGCGGTATTATATGTCAACGGCACAGAAGCCGCCCGTGTAAATATAACCGGCCAGCCGGTATACACAACGCTGGCCGCTTCTGCAGAAGAGAATGGCAATACATTGTCAACCTTCATCCTGCCCATCAGCAGCTTCAGCAAGGGCAGCAACACAATAGCCGTGGAAGTGCACCAGTCATCGGCCAATAGTTCAGATCTTTCATTCGACCTGGAACTCATTTTAAAACCAGCCAACAGCCAAAGCGCGGCAGGCGGCACACAGGTACAGGCCGAGCCGGATATTACCCGGGGACCCTACCTGCAAATGGTGAGCGGCAATGCCATTACCGTAAAATGGACCACCCTTACTGCCAACACATCAAGAGTGAAATATGGCACTGCTGAAAATGTGCTCACAGCGGCCATCAGTGATCATAAAAGTGTAACCGACCACGAAATGCGGATCACAGGGTTACAACCCGATACCAAATATTATTATGCCATCGGGTCAGACAATTCCATCATGAAAGGCAGCTACCGCAATTACTTTACCACGGCCCCACCGGCCGATAGCAAAAGAAAGATACGGATCGGCGTTTTTGGCGACCCCGGCACAGGCACCCTGCTCCAGAAAGGCTCAAGAGACAATTATCTTAAACTAAAAGGAAACTACAGTAATTCAGAACTGATGATCATGCTGGGCGATAATGCTTACAATGCAGGCACGGAACTGGAGCACACCAATAATTTCTTTAACATCTATGACAATAACGTCTTTGACAACCATACCATATTCCCCGTACCCGGTAACCACGAATATGCCAATAATGGAACCAGGGCGGCCGATCATAACATTCCTTATTACAGCATATTTACCGTGCCAGCCAATGGTGAGTCGGGCGGACTGCCATCGGGAACCGAGCATTACTATTCTTTTGATTACGGCAGTGTTCACTTTATTATGCTCGACTCTTATGGTATTGATGCGGGCAACCGCCTGTACGATGATACGGCCGTAGGCGTTCAGGCGGTTTGGCTAAAAGCAGACCTGGCAGCCAATGCCGGTAAACACAAATGGACCATCGCCTGTCTGCACCACCCGCCTTATACAAACGGATCGCACCGGTCTGATGCGGAGCCTGACCTGGTAGCCATCCGGCAAAAAATAACACCTATACTTGAACGGTATGGGGTAGACGTAGTACTGGCCGGCCACAGCCATGTATATGAAAGAAGTTTCCTGATTAGGGACCATACAGGATTTTCCAGCTCATTCAACAATGGCACCCTGCCGGGTGGTGAAGCGGTAAGCCTTTCCAGCGCTAAATACGATGGATCGATGCCCAATAACCATGCATCCGCCGACAGCAATACGGCCAATTCAGTCTGTCCTTATTTCACCATCGACAGCGTATATAAACACGGTACGGTGTACGTAGTTGCCGGTTCTGCCGGCCAGGTAAATGCCAACAACAGCAATACCTACCCGTTGTTTTATACCAGGAACCAAAGTGCCGGCAAGGGCGGAGAATCCGGCGCATTGTACCTCGAAATACAGGATAACCGCCTGGACGCGAAATTTGTGGGTAACAGCGGCACCATCCGGGACCGGTTCACCATTATGAAAGGCGTTAACAAAAAAACAACCCTTGCCGCCGTTGTAAACAAGCCGGCTATATTAACCGCTTCCTGGATAGGCGGCTACAATTGGAATAGCAACAGCCACCAGGCCGTAAAAGCGGCCGCCACTGCCCGCTCGCTAACCGTTACACCTTCGGCAACAGGTCATTTTACCTATTATGTGGTTGACAGCCTGGGCGCATCCGCTACCTGCATGGCCGATACTTTTACTTTGCAGGTTACTTCTTCTGTGGCGGCATCCATTATAAAATACGGTGCCCTTGCACAGGATACGACAGTGCGGGTGCAATGGACCACCCTGCAGGAAATAAACAGCGATTATTTTACCATCGAGCGCGCTGCCAACGATCACGATTTTGAAACGCTGATGGTGATCAGCGGCAAGGGCGATGCAAGTTCACCCACCCATTACGAGTTTGCCGATAACCATCCCCTGCAGGGTACTCATTATTACCGGCTGCTGGCAACCGATAAAAATGCTGACAGCAAAATAATTGGCACCCGGGTAGTTGTTTACCAGCCCGCTGCCGTAACAGGGGCGATAAAAAACAGCCCATCACCAGACAGCCAGTAAAAATGATTCGGAAAAAAATTATTATTATTATTTTCTTATCCTGCTGCACTGGATTGTTATCTTTTTTTACCCGACAAAGGCCGGGGCCAAAAGAAAAAATAAAGGCTTACTACACAGAAACATTTTCGGCCCTTTTACAGCAAATAGCCCATCTAAAAAAAGCGGTTGCAGATAACAAGGATGGCAGCATCCTTCGCAATGATTTTTTACAGGCCCGGTTGGTTTATAAACAGCTGGAGCCCCTGCTCGAATATTATTTTGCCGGCGACGTAAAATATTTTAATGGCCTGGCCGTACCCTATATTGAAGAAGAAGATCCCGCTGCCTATCAGCAACCGCAGGGCTTCCAGGTGATTGAGGCCTTTCTGTTTCCGGCTTATGAAACCGGCAAAAAAAAAGAGCTGATGGGATATATCAGCCAGCTGGAAATAGTTGCCAAGGGACTGGCAGGCAATCAGCAGCTTTTTAACCCGCAGGAATACATGCCCGATGCAGTAATGGAAGAGTTATACCGTATTCTGGCACTTGGCATCAGCGGCTTCGACTCTCCTATTGCCAAATATTCATTGCCGGAAGCAAGTGCTGCCATGGGCAGCCTGCAGCGGATGATGGAGATCTACGCGCAAGACTGGCAACCTTTACAGCCTGTTCAATACCGGCAAGCCCGGCAGCTGTTGAATGGGGCAATGGCTTACCTGAACAAACACAGGGATTTTGACCGCTTCAACCGGATGGAATTTATTCTCTCCTTTTTAAACCCTTTGTGTGATGCCCTGGGCCATATAAAAGCCAGTGCGGGCTACAAGGAAGACCCCTTGCATTATAGCCTGCTGAAAAGAAAAGGCAGTTTGTTTTTAGAAAGCAGCCTTAACAAAAACCGCTATGGGTACAATGATACGGCGAATGCCCTGCGCCAGGCATTGGGTAAAAAATTATTCTATGAACCGCTGCTATCGGTAAACAATAAGCGCTCCTGCGCAGGCTGTCACCAGGCGTCGTTGGCTTTTACCGACGGATTGCCCAAAGCATTGCAGCTGGACGGGCACAGCACCCTGCCGCGCAATACGCCCACGCTATGGAATGCCTCGCTGCAAATGAACCTGTTCTATGATAGCCGCAAGGTGCTGCTGCAAGATGTGGTAATGGAAGTGCTGGGAAATGAAAAGGAAATGAATAGTGGCGCGGCAGCCGCCATTCAACAACTTTCTGTTTCCGGCCATTACCAGCAGTTATTCCGGCAGGCTTACGGGGCGGCAGGCACGGTGATCACTGAAAAAAATGTAGCCAACGCCATCGCAGCCTATATCAGCACATTGATTAGCTATCGTTCCAGCTTTGATCAATATATGCGCGGTCAGAAAGACAAGCTGAAACCGGCAGAAATAAACGGGTTTAACCTGTTCATGGGAAAGGCTAAATGCGGCACCTGTCATTATATTCCTTTGTTCAATGGCTCCAAGCCACCCACTTATTATTACCAGGAATCAGAGGTGCTTGGCGTACCGGCCAATACGGATACCCTGCACCCGGTGCTGGACAATGACCCCGGCAGGATCTCTTTTTTGAAGATTGATTTTATGCAAGGCGCTTTTAAAACCCCCACGCTGCGGAACATTGCATTAACGGCTCCGTATATGCACAACGGCGTTTACAAAACCCTTGAAGAAGTGATTGACTTTTATGACAGGGGAGGCGGACAGGGCATGGGGCTTGGTATACCTAACCAGACACTGCCCGCAGACAGGCTGCAGTTAACCCCTGTAGAGAAAAAAGAACTCAAGGCCTTTTTGCTGACTTTAACAGATACCAGCGCTGTTAAATAAGCTAAAGTATCAATTACTGTAAAACACGGGGATGGGGATGGCCACCGTCTTTAGGTCGCACAGAACGAACAGCGAAAAAGAGAAACGCGTCAAACTTCTTTCCCTGTCAGCGCTGTGGCACCCATAAAATCGCAAGGGGCCGCAAGGACCGCCCCTATAGTGCGGGCATTTTTTTGCGTACCGCGCGCTCTTTTTTCTCTTTGTTCTCTTAGCTTATCGTAACTTTACCCACATTGCAAAAATATTTTTATGCAGCAACCACAAGCGCCCACGCCTCCAAGACCCGTTATCGGCATTTCCTGCGGAGACATTAATGGAATCGGTATTGAGCTGATCATAAAATCACTCACAGACACCCGCTTGCTGGAGATATGTACCCCGGTTGTTTTTGCTTCCAATAAAGCGATCAATTTTTATCGCAAATCTGTACCGGAATTCAATTTTAATTACCAGAACAGCAAAGAACTGAATCGTATAAATGCCAAGCAGGTAACGGTTTTTAATTGCTGGGAAGAAGAAATCGCCATTAACCCCGGTACGCTGAATGAATTGGGCGGTATCTATGCCATCAAATCCCTGACCGCAGCGGGCATCGCATTAAAAGAAAAAAAGATCGATGGGCTGGTAACCGCACCCATTCATAAAAAAAATTCGCAAACAGCCGAGTTTACGTATACCGGGCATACACCTTATCTGAAAAACCTGTTCAGCGCCAAAGATGTTCTGATGCTGATGGTGGCGGAAAATATGAGAGTGGGGCTTGTAACCGAGCATATACCGGTTAGTGAAGTTGCCAAACACATTACGCGCGAAGCCATTATTTCAAAGCTCTCTATTCTGAAAGACAGCTTGCAGAAAGATTTTTGCATTGACAAACCAAAGATTGCGGTATTGGGATTAAATCCGCATGCAGGCGATGACGGATTGGTAGGCAAGGAAGAAGAAGAGATCATCCGGCCGGCCATCAAGGATTTCAAGCAAAGCAACAGCAATGTAATTGTATTTGGCCCCTATAGTGCCGATGCCTTTTTTGCACGCGGACAACATGAAAAATTTGATGCAGTGCTGGCCATGTACCACGACCAGGGCCTGATCCCGTTTAAATCACTGGCTTTGGGCGAAGGCGTTAATTATACCGCCGGCCTCAGCGCCGTAAGAACTTCGCCCGACCATGGCACGGCCTTCGATATTGCCGGCAAAAACAAAGCCGATGCCACTTCTTTTATTGCAGCTATTTTTACCTGTGCAAACATTATCAAACAGCGCAGCGAGTACGAAGAATACCACCGGAACCCGTTAAAAAGAATGAAAGATAAAATACTGGCAGGCGCTGTAGACGAAAAAATTGATATCGAACTGGAGGGTTAAGCCAAGAGCACAAGAAAATCAGGTATTTTCACATCAGCGATCAGATTATTTAAACACGTCGTCGGAAACACCCTTATTTATTATATAAGTACTGTAGGTAATTTCAATTTGACCACGCTGGCTTTGTGCGGTGGTCGGTTCTTTCTTTTTCTGGCTGCCGTCGTCGTAATCGAAGGTTACACCTTTGGGCAATTTATAATCCTGGGTATTAAAAGAAAAAATAATCTTATCGGGCAGGGCATAATTAATGAATTTGCCATATTGCATTTGCAGTTCATTGGTACCGCTTTCGCGGGTAGTGGTTTTTGCCTCCAGGATCAGCAACCGGGCTTCATCAATATATAGTTTGGAAAGCACTACTTCACCGTTTTCATCCACCGGCAGCAGTTTTACTACTTTAACGGGTATCCCATCTACTTTATCATTTCCGCCATCCAGCGCCTGGAACTGCCCGCTCAACAGGTTATTCAGGCTGATGCTGACCGTTCCTTTTGGCACAAGCGATATGCCTTTTTCGTTTTTAATCTTGATCTTACCCGGCTTTTTAAAATATACTTTTACCTGGGCCGCCGGCACCTTCATAAAACTAACATTGGTTTTCATTTCACCGGTAGCGGTATAGTCGTTTACCTGGTCTAGTTTATCTTTTACTTTTTTTACCAGGGCAGCCGCATCCTGGGCAATTGCCTGCCGCGTAAAAAACAGTAAGAAAAAAGACAGTATAGATAGAAATCGTTTTGTCATGGCATGGCATTTAACTAAGGATATCCTTCTTTTTAAAAATAACAATGGCCGATCCGGTAAATAAAAAAATATAGCCCAGTAAAATGGTCATACTTTTCATTACGGCAGGCAGGTTTTCAACCGTGCCGGCGATGCTTACCCCTTCTGCATCTGTTTTTAAATAGAAAAAACCTTTCCAGCCCAGCATATGCGAGGTGAAGAGATAAGGTTTTATCGTACGATCATACAGCGGGATCTGCATTTCTGATAAGATGGTAAACACAATTACAATGCTGATGGTTGATACAATGGGCCCGATGGAATTTTCAGCAAAAACAGATAAGAGAAATGCCAGCGACGCAACCGTGGTTAATGCAATAGTAGCATAGGCAAAAGCGGCCAGGTAACGCCACATCACATCGTTCCGGCTGATAATTTCAAGCGCATTGCTGCGGGCTACAATCAGGTCATTGGTGCCAAACAGAACAATGCTCAGGGCCAGCGACAAAAAGGCCATCCAGGCCAGCAGCAAAGCGGTATAAATGACGGTGGCAGAAAACTTGGCCAGCATCAGTTCGGTACGGCTAACCGGCTTGGATACCAGCAGGCGCAGCGTGCCCATATTGGCTTCGCCGGCCACTTCATCGCCTGCTACCAATGCAATTAATAAAGGGATATGTATCAGCAACAGGTTCAGGATCACAAAACAGACAAAATAACCGTTCAGTATAGTGCCGTAAGGGATGTCAAGGGTTTCCTTTAAACTGCCGAGTATAAATTCGATATAAGACTGACCGTCGAACTTCAGTGCTATCTGTACAATAATGACCATCGCTGCAATGGCACCAAAGCTGATATAGGTTCTGGGTTTGCGGAATATCTTAAAAAGCTCAATTTGTAAAAGCTGCCACATGCTGATTGGTGCCTGTTAACGATAAAAAATATTTTTCCAGTGAATTGACAGGCCTGAAAGCCGTTACAGCGATGTTCAGATCTGCCAGGTCTTTATTCAA
The DNA here is from genome assembly GCA_964245425.1 of uncultured Flavihumibacter sp. Taxonomy (GTDB): domain Bacteria; phylum Bacteroidota; class Bacteroidia; order Chitinophagales; family Chitinophagaceae; genus JACMLD01. The sequence continues at coordinate 7,912 of CAXTMV010000130.1, forward strand.
TAAGGCCAGTTGATTTTTATGCAATTGAAATACCAGGTGCTGCTGACCGGCTTGTTGCAGATTCGCAGCCCATCCGCTGCCCTTTATGATGGCGGCTGCTGCCGCCGCGTCGGCCACTTCCACTTCTACAATGGTTTTGGACGGGTCAAACAGTTCGTCCACACTCCCCTCTGTTATCTTTTTGCCCTTATCAATAATCAGCATCCGCGTGGCAATCTGTTCCATCTCGTTTAGGAGGTGAGAAGAAACCAGCACGGTCTTTTTAAGGTGCCTGCTCAGGTGCAGGATCAGGTTGCGCATATCGGCAATGCCCTGGGGGTCCAGGCCGTTTACCGGTTCATCCAGGATAACCAGCTGCGGATCATGTATCAGTGCAATAGCAATCCCCAGGCGTTGCTTCATCCCCTGCGAATAGGTACTCACTTTACTGTCCGCTCTTTCTACCAATCCTACCATTTCCAGCTGTTCCATCAGCTGTTTACGCTGTACGCGCAAGCCGCTCATTTTTGCAAACAATCGCAGGTTTTCGTAGGCAGACAGGTATTTGTACAGGTCCGGCCTTTCTATAACAGCACCCACTTGCCGAAGAATTTCTTTCCTGTGCTGGCGCAGGTTCATGCCGAACAGTTCTATTTCACCCGCCGTGGGTGTAATCAATGTCAGCAACATGCGGATGGTGGTAGACTTACCGGCCCCGTTCTGGCCCAAAAAACCATATACATCGGCCTCGTGCACGGCAAAAGAGAGATCAGTTACGGCGCTGAAGCCGTTGAAATCCTTGCTAAGATGGGAAACCTTTATAACATCCATAGTTTGAGTACTGGCTGCAATTTAGTTGATTAGTTGATTGATTGGCTGATTGATTGGTCAGTGTGTCCCGGCTAATCAACTGATCAACCGGCAGAAAGAACCGGCAAAAAAAATCTCCTGTTTGCTTGCATACTTCAATTGCAGGCATTACATTTACTGCCTCATCCTTCGAAAATCCCTTTGCAGCACATTCTGACAGCCTGCACCGAGATCCCTGAAGACTTATTACTACCGGCAAAATGGCCTTTTTCCAATTACTATGTAACAACACCAATCCCGGCCTTACAAAAACCCCACAAACAGATTTCCGCTTTTTCTGCATACATGCTTGTCCCCTCCTGCGAAATACCCCGATTTTGATGCAAAGACATCAATCATGTGCTTCTTTTTTATTGTTAACCTTCTGAAACGTACAAAAATGAAACGTATTATTACTCTCATTGCAGCCTTGTTTGCAATCACCGGGGGTTTCGCACAAACCATTGAAAATTTCAACAGCCGCCCGGGCACCAATCTTACACAGGTAAAAAGTTATTTACAAAACCATTGCTGGCAGTTCCATGATTTTGATATCAACAATGGATGGGACCCTGCCATTGAAGGCGACGGGGCCATTGTATCAGGCCCCAGCGCCAGCAGCACGCAAAATGCAGGTATCTTATCTCCGCTGTTATCATTGAACGGATTGATACAGGTTTCTTTCAGCTATAAATTCAGCGCAGCTGTTACGGATCGCCGCTGGCTGAAGATTTATACCGCTGATGCCAATAACAATGTTACAAGGCTGCTGGATAGTGTTGAACTGACAGGCTCCGACAACAGTACCCTCTATGCTTACAATAAATCATTACAGACAAATGCGTCTATCTGTAGTAAGATTTATATCAATTACCAGGGAGCGGGCGGCGATAACCGCATTGCCATTGACCAGTTGAACCTGGGCGCAGCTACCTGTTACAGCGGTGGTTGTAACCAGGCCCCTGTTGCCGTGCCTGATTTCTTTGCCGGCACCGATGCTTTTACGGCTAGCGGTAATGTATTGCCCAATGATCATGATCCGGAAAACAATACTTTGTCGGCACAGCTGATGACCAATTCAACCGATGGAAATGTTGTTCTGCAGGATTACGGTGTCTTTACTTTTACGCCCAACCCTGGTTTTAAAGGACAAAGTACCACTTTCACTTATATGGTTTGCGACAATGGATCACCTTCCATGTGTTCCAATGCCGTTATGGTAACCATCGTATTCCAGGCGGCCGGCGCCCTGCCTGTTACCATTACTGATTTCGGCGCTGTTTATACCAACGACAAGGTAAATGTGAAATGGACAACCACTTTTGAGCTGAACAACGACCATTTTGATGTAGAGCGCAGCACCGACGGTACCAGCTTTACAGCGGTGGCTACTGTAAAAGGCCAGGGCAACGCGTCTGTTAAGCACAGTTATGAAATCAACGACGATGTGAGCAGGAATGTACTGAACAAAAACGACTTATACTATCGCCTGAAACAGGTTGACCTGAATGGCAAAGCCTCTTATACCAAGATACTGGTAGTGCGTGTTTACCGTACCAAATCATTGCAGTCACTGAGTGTTACACCCAACCCGGCCATCAATGATATTAAAGTAAATGTGCAGCTGAATGAGAATTCATACATTGTAATGAAAGTGGCCAATAGTAGCGGCGTAGAAGTAATGCGGAAGACTACCCGCGGCAGCACCGGCAGCAATAGCTTTGGACTGGAAGGTACCAGTCGCCTGCAGGCAGGTGTTTATTTCCTGGAAGTTATTGTAAACAGCAACGAACGGATGATGGTTAAACTGATAAAGAATTAAAATAAGTGGTTTCAACAGAGGTAAAACAAATATCCCCCCGGCAACGGGGGGATTATTTTTTAAAGCCCTTCCACCTATAAAATGCAACATTTAAATAATTTTCTATTGCCTGAAATAGGTCTGCAGGTTTTTTACATACAGGTCGAACGCGGCAATACCGGCAGGGGTAATTTTACAGGTGGTCTGGGGGTAGTTGTCTTTAAATTGCTTCACTACATCCAGGTAGCCCGCTTCCTTTAGCTTATTGATCTGTACACTCAGGTTGCCGGCCGTGGCGTTTGTCTTTTCCCTTATAAAAGTAAATTCCGCCTCCCGTACGCCTATCAGCAGCGATATAACGGCCAGCCGTAACTGTGAATGCAATATGGGATCAAGTTCTTTAAACACGCAGGTACTTTATGTTTGGGTTCAACGGTCAGATAACTAAATTATTTACTGCTGGATTTTCCTTTTTATACCTGCTTCGCAACAGGTAGCCGGGTATGATCCAGGCAATAATAACGGCTGCTGCAAGCAGCAGCACAATAAAGTCTTTCGGCAGAAAACCCGCAACAATCGCCAGCAACCAGCAACAAATACCGCCCATTACCAGGGGCCTGAATTTTAATATGATGCCGGAAAGCAATGTTGGCATTCCATATAAAATGAGGATGATAATATTGCTTATATAATATTGGTCCGGCTGCAAGGCCCGGCTGGTAAGGCTTCCACAAAGCATCAGCATAATCACGAAAACCAGCCATACGTAACCGATCATTTCACCGGTATAGGTTCTTACCCTTCTTTGTTTCGCCTTTCTGGCGTAATAGACAATCTGTACAACAATTGCGCCCCAGGTAAGCGTCCATACCAGGTAATGCTTCGGGTAATGAACAATGTATTGCAGTATAAACTGAGATGTGCTGCAGATAAGAATCACCCACCCCCACAGTAAATAGGCAAAGCCGTTTTCGCTGAACTGGTTCCTGGCTTTATTGATCATTGATTCAATAATGGCCAGGCTCTCCTGCTGCGAAATTTTTTCTTCCTGCATGTTTTTATGTTTAAACATCAAATATAGAATTGTGTTACTGCTATTTGCAATAACACAATTCACATTTTAATTACAGTTTATAGAACGATGGCCGGGCCGGGTCACTACTGGCATTGGGCCAACTTTCCTTCCGCTTCTTTCTGACCCCAGGTGGGGTACAATGGCTTGGGCTGGGCAGATTTGAATAGTGCAATCGATTTTTCGAAAACAGGTTTTGCCTTTGCCTTGCCACCGCCGAACTGTTCGGGTGTGCCGAACAGGCTTTCTCCCTGTAAATAATACAATCGGGGGTTATTAGGGTCTAATTTGAGGCCGTTGGTCAAAGCTGCAGCGGCCTGCTGACCATAGGTTTGCCAGCGGGTCTGGGGGTCTACAATCATCTGTTGGGTAGCCATCATATTTTCCACGGCGTACAATTCAGCATTTTTTTCGATGGCTTCTGCCTTGCTCAGGTATCCTTTTATTTTTTCCGCATTGGCATCCTTGTCTTTCACATCGGGTATCCAGCCTATCCATGTCTGGGCCAGCGCAGCATAATAATAGGGCAGCCACTGGGTTTTTTCGGCATCGCCCACGCGCTCAAAAGAAGCGGCTACATCCTGCAGTTCGGCGGGTGTTTTTGCAGCATCCAGTGCAGCAATATTCTTTTGCATCACCGCCGTGTACTTATCGCTTTGCGCGGCGCCTGCCAGCATTATTCCGCATAGAAGAAAAAAAAGCATTCCCTTTTTCATAATTTGACAATTTAAAATGATTATTATTTTTGTTTGATCCTTTTTACTGTTTACTGTAAATTATTATTAATGGCATCCTGCGACCTGTCTACACCCCAGCTGATAAAGCATCCAACAAAATAAAATCGGTTGGCAGTGGGCGTTATAGGCTGTTTTATCATGCCGTTATAAGAATAGTTGTAGCCGTATATTGCATTGTAGCCAAGTATATTGCTGATGCTGGCAAACCATACAATAAATGATTTGGCGTTGGTTTTACCCACCGAGGGTACGTATTCCATACTGAAATTAAGGCTGTTGTAATCTTTTGCTTTGCCCTGGTAGGCAATGTAGTATTTGTTGCTGCCGTTGACCAGGAAATCGTAATAAGGCCGACCGGTAGCATAGCTATAGGTAAGGTTTAAACCTGTCTTCATTTTGGTAAAGAACCGTTTCATTACCACCGAGGCCGTATGGGTGGCTGCAAAATTAGGTGTCAGTGATTCGGTAAAATTCAGGTAATTCCTTTTGGTATCCAGGTAAGAATAGCTGATCCAGTAGTCGAAGTCCTTGATCGATTTCTTATCTCGCCAGAACAATTCTATTCCTTTTGCATAACCGCTGCCGGTATTGTTATAACCCGAATAATAATAAGTAAGCGGAACGGTTTTAACCAGGTCTTCGTATTTTTTATAATAGGCTTCTACCCGGAACACGCGATCGGTTGTCATTTTCTGGTAATTGATAATATAATGCGTGGCTTTGGTAAACCCGAGACTGGTGGTATAAAAAAGCTGGGTATTTTCAGGTTTCTGGTAAAATACGCCATAGGCAACCGATACCTGGGCATCCTTACCTGTTTTATAGGCCAGCGAAAGACGGGGTGCGATATCGGCTTTCCGGATAGCAGAAGAATATTCTGCCCGTACCCCCAGTTTGGCGGCCAGCTCATTGGTAATATAAATATCAGATTCGGCAAAGCCTGCACTTAAATCATCCACCAGTTTGTGCAGGGTATCATTTACCTGGGTGGTATTATAAAAATGCTGGAACTCGCCGCCAAACCGGATGGAACTGATGGCGCCTATTTTTTTCTCGAATACTGCTTTTGCCTGTGCCAGGTCCTGCCTGTTTACCAGTGCCAGGTTTTTTGCCTGCATCCAGTAGACTGAATCTGCAAAGCTTTTGGGCTGGTTGGCAGCATCCTGCACCTGCAGTAAAATATTATCGCGGTTGGTACTAAAGCCGGCCGCCAGGTTCATCTTCCAGTTTTTGCCCAGGTATTCTCTCCAGCTCAGGTTATTGTACCAGTTGTTGTTCCGCAGATCAAAGGCATTTTTCAGGTAGCTGCTGTCTATATCGGGCCTGCGCAGGCCCAGGGTGCTATGGGCAAAAGTAGTATAGTACTTTACCATGCCGCCTCTTTTTGTCTTAAACCTGAAATTGCCATCACCGCTGTGAAACTGTGGCACTTTAAAGTAATCCGGCGTCTGCTTTACGGCTTTAAAATAAAGATCCACATTGGTATAGCCGTAATTAAGGCCCCAGGAAGATTTTTTGTTGCTGGCCAGCTGCTGGGTACCCAGGCCTACAAAAAGCGGCGAAATACTGGCATCTACCTCTGATTTTTCCGGCAGGTCGATCGACTCCAATAATAAAACAGAAGACAATGCCTGTCCATACAGTGCAGAATAACCGCCTGTGCTGAATACTGTGCCCTTAAATAAGAAGGGCGAAAACCGGCCCCGCTGGGCAATGTCGGGCACACTGGTATTATATGGATTGTTTACCAGGGTACCATCGATATATTGTTTGGCTTCATACCCTGCCCCGCCCCGTACAAACAGGCCTTCCTGTTCACCTACCTGCTGGGCACCGGGCAGGGTTTTAAGGGCCGCTGTTATATCGGCATTTGACCCGGCCGTGGTAGCAATATCAAGAGAGCTTAGCACGGCGCCTCTTTTAGAATCGCCCGCAGAAAAGGAGCCGGCAGTAATGGTTACAGCTTTTAGTTCGTTGGGTTCTTCTTTCAGGGTTATGATAAAACCGGCCGTATCGGCTGCAATGGTAACAGGTACTTCAAAAGCCTTGAACCCGATTGAGCTGGCTGTAAGCAAGTGGGCGCCCTTCTCTGTGGTTTTAAAGTGAAAACGGCCGGTAGAGTCGGAAGTAGCACCGTCATAAGAATCCTTTATGGCGATGCTGGCGCCACCCACAGGCCGGCCTTTATTGTCTTTCACCGTACCGGCAATGATAACCTGGGCCATGGCCGCTGCAGTCATTAATAACAGAATGGACAAGGTAACTAAGCGCTTCACAATTGTAAATTTATAATAAAAATAAAGTAGTTTATATTATAAACCAAATAAAT
>CAXTMV010000131.1:0-10901 GCA_964245425.1 uncultured Flavihumibacter sp.
ATGAAAAGTCTGCCGCACCTGGCCTTGTACAACAGCAAGGGAAATTATATCACTGGTTTTGAGGGCAACCAGAAGGTAGCCACCCTGCTGAATGCCTTTGACGGAACAGAATAAGTGCTTTTTTGCGGCATAACTGTAATAATTTGTTTTTGCAGGCGACTCATCCAGCGGCCGGTGCAAATGCCGGTTCTACCGAATGATATGAAACAAGTATCCCGTCGTTCTTTTCTGCAGCAACTGGGCATCGGTGCGGCCGTTACCGCCCTGGCGCCTTCTTTACAGCAACGGCCGGTCGCCGGCAATGACTTGTATGCCGGCAGGAAATTAAATATTGCGCTTTGCGGCCTGGGCGTCTATGCCAATATCCTGGCCGATGGCTTCGCCGGTTCCAAGTACTGCCGGCTGGCCGGTATCATTACCGGTACACCGGCCAAAGCAGCCGCCTGGAAGGCAAAATACCAGCTTGCCGATAAGAATATATACAACTACCAAAATTTTGATGGCATTGCCGGCAACAAAGACATCGACCTGGTATACGTAGTATTGCCCAATGCCATGCACAAAGAATATGTTATCCGGTCGGCCAGGGCAGGCAAACATGTGATAACCGAAAAACCGATGGCCGTAACTGCAAAAGATTGCGAAGAAATGATACAGGCCTGCGCGGCCGCCGGCGTGCAGCTGGCCGTAGGGTACCGACTTCATTACGAACCGTACAATATGGAATTAAAAAGACTGGGACAGGAAAAAGTCTTTGGGCCGGTACGGCTGGTGGAAGCATCGCTGGGTTATAAGGTAGAAGATGGAAAACCATGGCGCCTGCACAAGGCCCTGTCTGGCGGCGGCCCGCTGATGAACCTGGGTGTATATTGCCTGCAGGCCAGTCGGTACATCATTGGTGAAGAACCCGTTTCCGTAACGGCACAGTTTGGCCCCAATACCAACCCCGCTGTATTTTCCGAGGTGGAAGCTTCGATTATGTGGCAACTGAATTTTCCCGGCGGGGCCGTCAGCAATTGCAGCAGCTCTTATAATTGCAATATAGACGGGGTGTATGTTGCGGCTGAAAATGGTTTCTTTCAACTGAGCCCGGCCATCAGTTACGGACCCTTTAAGGGAAGTACCAGCAAGGGCGCCCTGCATTTTCCCGACATTAACCAGCAAACCGCACAACTGGATGGCATAGGCAAATTGCTATTGGACAATGTGCCTTTACCTGAACATATATCCGGAATGGAAGGATGGAAAGATGCCCGGATCATCGATGCTATTTATGCATCAGCTGCCACCGGAAAAAAGATTATGCTGGGATAATTTCAATTTGCCTTTGCCCGCCTACCTTTGCCCGGCAAATATTTTTTACTCCTAAAATCTTTTACATGAAAGTGACTGTTGTAGGTGCCGGTGCCGTTGGCGCTACCTGCGCCGATAATATTGCCCGCAAGGAACTGGCCGAAGAACTGGTGCTGCTGGATATCAAGGAAGGCATTGCGGAAGGCAAGGCACAGGATATGATGCAGACCGCCGCATTACTGGGATTTGATACGCGTATAACCGGTAGTACCAACGATTACAGCAAAACCGCCGGCAGCGATGTGGTGGTCATTACTTCGGGTCTGCCGCGTAAGCCCGGTATGACGCGCGAAGAACTGATTGGCACCAATGCCGGTATTGTAAAAAGTGTTACCGAGAACATCCTGAAATATTCTCCCGATACCATCATCATCGTTATCAGTAACCCGATGGACACCATGACCTACCTGACACTGACCTCTTCAGGCATACCTAAAAACAAGATCATTGGCATGGGCGGTACATTAGACAGCGCCCGTTTCAAATACCAGTTAAGCCAACACCTGGGTTGCAGCCCTGCCGACCTGAACGCCGTGGTAGTAGGCGGTCATGGCGATACAACCATGATACCACTGATACGCCTGGCCACCTGGAACAGCGTACCCGTTACCCAATTCCTGTCTGAAGAAATACAAAAAAAGATTGTGGCCGATACAATGGTAGGCGGCGCCACTTTAACCAAACTCATCGGTACATCTGCCTGGTATGCACCCGGCGCCGCAGGTGCCGCACTGGTAGAAAGCATCGTACGCGATGAAAAGAAACTCTTTACCTGCTGCGTATCGCTCAACGGTGAATATGGCCAGCAGGATATCTGCCTGGGCGTTCCTGTAACCATCGGTAAGAATGGCTGGGAAAAAATTCTCGACTTTGGCCTGAACGAGGCTGAACAAGCCGAATTCAACAAAAGTGCTGCAGCCGTAAGAAGCATGAATGATGTACTGAAAACACTGTAATATTATATAATAATACATTTATACGAACATAATAAGCAAGCCCCTGCCATGCTACCAGCACTGGCAGGGGTTTTTTATTGACCATTACGGTCATCACTGCCCGTAATTTAATATAGGTATCGAATTGGCTGAAAACGAAGGCTTCGGGGGGATCTATCGCATTCCGGCGCGCCCACTAAGAAAAATAAAAGCACGCACATGCTTCCAAATGTTAAATTCAATTACTATTTTTGTCCACATCGTACAGACCCGGATTACTACAGTATTCCATGAAAATATTTCCAACCTCCTGACAAGCCTCTTATCTTATTTATTATTTAAACCACATTATGGGAAAGATTTGTACCATTTCAATTGCCTGTATATTATGCTGCCTGGTGTCCAGCGCACAATTCTTTGATGCAAAGCACAATCCCGCGCTGGATATTAATTTAAATCCCACCCAAAACAGCTCCATACACCCCGATCATAACAGCACCATCAATCCTAAATTGAACTGGAACATCAATCCTTTTAAAAACGGACTGATTAACCCCAATAAAGTTGCCAATATCAATCCCAAAACAAATAAGCAGCTGAACCCGATGGAGAATGAGGAGATGAATCCTATGTTCTCTATCTATATGTCGCCCAAATTTGAAAACTGGCACGGGCTTTACCTGTTTGATACCAACAATTCCCTGATAGGATATATTACAAAATACAGCCAGGACATCATGATCCAGTTCGACAAAGAATCAAACTGGACCTTCTTTTATGTAAGGACCACCAAGGGTACTTATAACCAGTTTAACCTGACGGCAGAATGGACCGGTTCTTTCCTGGTATTTGATTCCATGACCGGCTTTAATCTCTTTGATAAGGAATGTGCATGGACCGGCATGCATATCAAGTAGTTTAATAGACGCTGCTGCTTCACTATCTTTTTGCATCACTCTTTCAACCATTTTAGCACTCTCTTTTTCAGTTGTGCCGGTTACACCTGTATTACAGGCATCCTGCCATACAAAAATCGATTGCCCTAACAGGAAGCTGTTAGGGCAACTGATTTGATCTTTGTAAAGCCCGTATCTATTGTTTTATAATTTTCGATATAAATGATTGCTGGCCAACAAGGGTCTTCAGTACATACATACCTGCGGGCAGGCCTGCCATATTAACGGTTTGTGAGAAGGAACCCGACTTTGCAACGACGGACCTATTTTCCCGTACCGTTTTTCCGTTGAGGTCAGACAGCAGCCACGCTAGTTTTCCTTCCGGCAGGTTACTGAAATGAATGCTAAAGCTATTCTGTACCGGGTTGGGTGGGGTTGCTATTGATACGCCGCCGGCTATAGGCGGTTTTATGTCGGGGCTAATGGACTGGTTGATGGTTCGCAGGGGTGAACCCGCCGGCAGTATCAGCAAATCGCCTTTCGGTAATTTGCCATTGGCACCGGTAAAGTCGAATAGTTTTGCAAAACCGCTGCCATCGGGGTTTAGCTTAAATACAGTGCCGAAATTATTGTTGCCACCCTGGTTGGCCATGCCATAGAGGACATTGGTAGCCGGATCCTGTGCCAGTGATCCCAGGGGAAAAGATCCGTTGGCCCCGGTAAAATTTACCAGTACCTGGTAACTGGTTCCATCGGTATTAACCCTAAAAACGGTGCCCACTGCTGCGCCGCCCCTAAACGTGGTGCCATATAATTTACCATCTGCCCCCCGCAACAAGCTGCCTGCAGGATGGATGCCATTAACACCTGAACCGCCCGTGCCAAACTGGAAAAGGGTTTGGAAAAAGCTGCCATCTGTTTTTATCCTGAAGATAGTACCATAATCGCCGGTGCCGCCGTTCTGTGTTAAGCCATATAGGAAGCCGTCTGGTGCCTGTATCAGCGATCCTGTTGGCAACGCTCCGTCTGCACCGGTAAATGTATGCAGCAATGCATAACCCGTTCCGTCTGTATTCATTTTAAAAATGGCGCCTTGCGTTCCGCTTTGTGAAGTGTTGGGCGTCATACCATACAGCCATCCGTCGCTGGCCTGCAACAGTGAAGCAGCGGGGTAATCGGCGCAACCGTTTCCAAAACAAAACGGGTAGTATTGCTGAAAACTGGGAGGAGTAGCCGTTAATGAAAAAACGCTGCCATTAAAAGACGGGCCGGAAGTCCTGTTCATGCCATAGAAATGTCCGTTGGAAGCCTGTATCAGTGATCCCTGCGGCTGACCAGCAGCAGGACCATTATCAACCAGTTGAAAAGGATTGTACCCCGTGCCATCTGTTTTAATATTGAACGCAACACCGTCTGAATAGCCACTGCCACCATAGGTGGTGAGCCCATACAGGTTTCCATCACTGGCATGTATAATCGAACCGGAAGGCCCGTACCCGTTGCTGCTGTTAAAAGAATGCAGTTGCTGAAAGCCGGTGCCATCTGTATTGAGCCGGTAAAGGGTACCATTGCTTAAGCCCGGTACACCTGTAACGGCGCCCCCATGTGTTAGCCCATACAACTGCCCGTTTATATAAGAAAGGTTGGGCATATAACCACTGGGATCCGTTTGTGCGTGTAATTCCTGGTACCCGCTGGCATCTATGTTTACTTTAAATACAACACCCTGGTGTGCAGCACCACCCAGCCGGGCGGTTCCATATAAAACATTATTAATACCAATCAACCCGGTTGGACTTTGCGTAAGGGAGCCGGCCGCATCGTAAGAAAAAACATGCACCGTGGTCCAGGAGGGGGTGGTCATATTATAGGCAATCAGCATGCCCCCGTTTGTACCAGTGTTTTGGGTAGCGATATACAGGATGCTGTTAACAAATTTTACAACGGGGCCACTGCCATATCCCATGGTAGGGGTAAAACTCATCAGCGACTGATATACATTCCCCGTTGCGTTTATCTGGAATAAAACCCCCATATTACTATTGCCGCCGCTACTGGTAGTACCATAGAGCATATCGCCACTCCTGGTTGCCTGCAAGGTAAGCGGCCCATTGGGGGCGGCGCCATCCGTACCGGTAAAATGATGCATCACAGTGTAGCTGGTACCGTCTGTATGAACGCTGAAAAGCACGCCTTTCTGGTAGGTACCGCCGTTTGCCGTGCTGCCATATATTGTATTGCCTGCCATAAGCAGTTCCGTATTCGGAAAGGCTCCATCTGTATAATTGAAATTATGCAATACCTGGAAGCCAGTGCCCGTATTGCTTATTTTATAAATGTTGCCGTAATTATTGCCACCGCCGGTATTTTGCAGGGTGCCATAGAGATAACCATCGGCTCCTTTAATAATACTGGAAGAAGGCAACCCGGCCGGAAAATAATAGACGGCCTGGTAGCCGGTGCCATCCGGCAGCATTTTATACAGCAAACCCGTGCCGGCATAACTGGCAGGTATTACCCCGTACAAATAGCCATCGCCATAAGCCAGTAACCGTTGTCCGTCTGGCATGGCGCCATCGGCAAAAAAAGCATAGCGCTCGGTAAATCCCGTTCCATCTGTATGCAGCGAAAAGATATTTCCGCCACCCAGTTTACTGCCGCCGTTAGAAGTCATGCCCCAGAGCACCTGCGCATGAGCGCCTGTGCAGACAGGCGCGATCAATAACATAATTACCAGTGTTCTTACAATCGAATACTCTTTTCTCATTGAAAGCTGTTTTTGAAATAAAGGAAAAAAATTAAAGGGTAATGCATCTGCTGATGCTATCATTATTGTTTGACTACATTATTATAACCAGCCATTCAACAGTGCCAGCAATGGCTGGTATACGCGGAAGGAGAGGATTTTATTTTTTACAGGGCAGAAGACATGGACGCTACAGACAGAGAATGAACCAAAGCACGGATACCCGCCAGTTGCCACCAGGCTATAACTGGTCGTGGTTTCTTTGCCTTGTAAAGGTGCAGCCGAAACGGACAGACTTTATCACATGATGATGTGAGGAGATGAGTGCGCTTATTTTTGTCTAAAGGGATGGCGTGGATACCAGCCAATCAGTAAAAGCTTTGCTACCTATGTTCTTTCCTGTAAGATGCCCAAGGCTGAAGCCGACGAAAGCATCCTTCACCTGTTTTCACTCCTGCCATTCCTGGTTACACGAGCTTTTCATTTACCGCTTTGGAAACGGCTTCGGTCTGGGTATGCACCTGTAATTTCTCGTAGATGTTTTTGATATGCGTGCGCACCGTATCGATGCTGATGGAAAGCGCTGCGGCAATCAGCTTATAACTGCTGCCTTTGGAAAGATTGGTGAGTATTTCTTTTTCTCTTTGTGTAAGATTATAATTATTGGTGACCGGCTTAACCGTCTGCTGCATGCTTTGTATTACCATGCGGGCAATGCCCCGGCTCATGGGTGCCTCTCCCTGCAATACCTGCGAAATGGCGTCGGGCAGGTGTTCGGAAATATGTTTTTTCAGCAGGTAGCCAGACGCCCCGGCACAGATCGCGTCCAGCACATGCTGGTTATCGTCGAAAACGGTCAGCATAATGATTTGTACCTGCTGGTTAAATTTTCGGATTTGTTTTACGGCTTCTATGCCGCTGATACCGGGCATATCGATATCCATCAGAATTACATCTGGCTGAAAGTCTACTACCTGTTTCACCACCTCGTTGGCATTAGAGAAATTGGCCAGCAATAGCAGATCGGGAGAAAAGGTAATTAAATTACAAAGGCTCTCCCGCAGGTTATTATTATCCTCATAAACCAATACGGCCACCTTTGCAGCGGATGTTTTCAACAAAGTCATATACAAAATAGGTCAATTATTTTTTCTTCGCCAATACCGCAATCATGTGATGGGCACTTCCACGGCAATGCCCGTTCCACTGCCAATGGCCGTCTGAATAGTAATGCCGGCACCCATGGCAGCTGCCCTGTCGCGCATGTTCCGTAAGCCATTCCCGTTTTTTACCTCCAGCTGGTTGAACCCGGCACCGTCGTCTTTCACTGATAAATGAAGCGAGGGCCCTTCCTGTTTCAGCAGGATGAGCAGGTTATTACAACCGCTGTATTTAGCCGCATTGTTGATGGCTTCTTTGAACAGCAGGTAGAAATCCTTTCTTTTCTTGATATCGAATGTAATGGCAGCCAGGTCGCCTTCTTCCATAAAATGGTAATTGATATTGAGGGGCTCCAGTATCTCCGCTGCAAATTCCTTCATACGGGAGATCATCTGTTCGGTGGTATCATTTTGCGGGTTAATGGCCCAGACAATATCACTGACGCTCTCCATGATGGCTGAAGATCGATCTTTTATCTTTTGGAGATTGGAAAGCATTAAGGGATCTGCGCCGTTCTGCTGCTGCAGGGCCACTTTACTGAGAATGTTGATGCTGGTAAGGGTTGAACCGATATCATCGTGCAGGTCGCGCGCCAGGCTGTTCCGCATCCTTTCCATTTCTATCAGCCTTGTCGCCCGCTGTACCACCCGGTACCGGTTTACCAGCAAAAATGCAATCAGTATCAGCAGGCCTAAAAAAATGATCGCACCCGCCTGGAAATTTTTTTGTTTCTGCAAACTAAGGTGATCCAGCTGCTGGTCTTTTTTCAGCAACGCAATTTCATTTTCCTTTTTTTCTATATTGTATTGCTGTTCCATTTTCTTCACCTGCAGTTGCAGGTTTTTATTGCCCACGCTGTCTGAAGAGCGGTACAGTTTACGGGTAAAGTCCAGGGCCTTATCGTATTGCTTATTATTGGAATAATAGTCGGCCAGGTATTGATAAGACACCAGCTCCTGGTTTTTATCGCCCATTTCAACCGCATTCTGCAGGCTGGCCATCAGTTTTTGAGATTCTTTCTTCTGCTGAACGATGCTGCTTTTCAATGCTATTTTCTCCGCCGCCACCGACAAGGCCAGCGAACTGTCTTTTAACTGATCTGCCAGCAGCGCGGCCTTGTCGAAATACGGCTGGGCCAGGCGGCCATCGTTTTTACCAACATATATTTTTCCCAGTTGCACATCCATTCTTGCTTCATCGGGCAACAATTTCAGTTCATGAAAGGACTGCCACGCTTCATTTGAATAATACAATGCTTTTTCAAAATCACCCAGTCCCTTGTATGCCGTTCCGTAGTTACCATTTACGGTGGCCACACCTCGTTTATCGTTCAACGCTGTTTTCAGTACTACTGATTTTGCCAGGTAGGGTATTGCTTCTGCAAAGCGGCCCAGACTGATGAAATCGCTTCCAACACCCTGGTAACAAAATGAGATACCACGCTTATTGTCCACTTTCTCGAACAGCTGCAGGCTTTTTAAATGGTATTTGAGCGCTCCTGCATAATTACCTATATCGATCATATTATTGCCGATATTCAGGTACTGGCCGGCAATGGAGGTTTCTGTTTCCAAATCAGGATGACCGGCGGCAACGGCCAGCAGCTCGTTTAAATCGGCGATCATAAAAGGCAGCGCGGCTTTAAAATTTCCCTGTTTCCTGTAAAAAAGCCCGGCAGTATAATTATAATTGCTGACTACCTTGGGCGAATTGCTGCCGGCAACCATTTCTTTCAGCGAGGCCAGGTACCAGGCGGCGCTGTCTTTATTTCCGGTAGTCATGTGCAGGATACAGATCTGTGAAAGAGCGGCGCCCATTGATTCCGGGTTTTTTAACCGGCCGGCCAGCTGGATGGCCGCATATAAATAGGTTTTGGCTTTGGCCGGATTGGTACGCAGGTATTCTCTTGCGATCCTATTCAGCGTCCTGTTTTCTTCCACGTCATTTTTACCTTCGTCAATTATCTTCTGCAGGCTGTCTATTATCTGGGTCTGCGAAAAAGACGCTGCACAGGAAACCAGGAAAATCAATAAAAAAAAGCATCTGGCGGGTGTCATTATGTATGATAAGTTGCAAATTTTATTAAATACGGGGGCTGGCAGGTCTTTCAGCACCCACACTTCCCTAAATATAATAAAAAAACACCATAACACATCCGTTCAACCATTGCTTTGCCTTTACTGATAAATGAACAGCCCCGCCTGAACTATTTGCCTGTTTTAATAAAGGGCAGTCGTTCCACTCCATTTTGCGTGGATACTTCTACGTTATAATATCCAACGCTTAAAATACCCACCGGGATAAGAACGATACCGGTGTTTACAATCGCGCCCGACTGCCACCTTAGTTTTCCGCTCATGTCAAAAATACGCAGGGCCTTAACGGGTTCTCTGTTGTTCATGACCAGCCGCAGGGTTGCGCCAACCGGGTTGGGTGCTATTATCATGCTTCGCTGTGAACCTACAAGCTGTGCATTCACCACCGGGGAATAGCTGAACTGCCCATCGATATCAATCATTTTAAGCCGGTAGAAATTAGTACCTGCCGCAGGGGCACTGTGCAGAAATGCATATGACTTATCGGTTTGGCTACTACCCTGTGCAGCTACCGACCCGGCTTTTACAAAGGATGCGCCGTTGGTACTCCATTCTATGTCGAAACGGCTGGTATTGGTTTCCGAAGCGGTCACCCAGTTCAGCTGCACCTGGTTCCTGTCTGCAGCAGCCTGCGCGGTAAAGCTGGTTAATGTTAAGGGCAGCGCCAGATTGGATATCTTAAATACACCTGCCAGGTTGCTTTGGTTATTGGTAATACCCGGCGCCGTGGTGAAGCCGAATACAGCCGGGTCCGTGCCTCCGTTTACTGATACGGTATTGTTAATAGTAGCGGAACTGTTTACGTTCACCGTAAAAATAAAATAACCGGTAGTGCCTGCACCAATGCTTTGCGGTGCCGAAATGGAAAACACATGCGGACCTGAAAAATTAGTGGCTGCGTTGTTAACAAGAACAGCACCGTTGTTAGTGGGCATGGTAGCATTGTACAAAACAGACAGGCTGCCCAAATCATCATCATCATAAGTGCCTGCCAGCGGAAGCTGTATGCTGGTAACCATTACCGGCTCTGTACCTACCTCCATTTTAACCGCGTAAATAATATTGCTATTGGTACCGGGTACAATATTCGTAGCGGGCAGGTTAACCGTGCTCAGGGTAATGCCGGCACCCCGGATGGTTTGTATGCCGGCATCATTGGTTTGGTTATTGGTGATATTCGGTACCGTGGTGCCGATAATGCTGATGGGATCAGTTGCCCCATTGATATTTACCGTATGCCCGTCGTTGGCGGCACTGGTGATATTGGCGGTAAGGATGAGGTAGAGGGTGGTACCAGCGGGAATATCTATCGATGCGGGAAAGTTAACTGCATGCGGGCCCGCAAAATTAGCGGCCAGGTTATTGGCAAGCGAGGCGCCCGACAGGCTGGGGCTATTCTTATTAAAATATATGCTCAGGATGCCCAGGTCATCGTTATCATAAGTGCCCGTTAAATTAAACAGCAGGTTGGTAATGCTGATCGGTTCCGTGGCTGCATCTATTTTTGCTATGTAAATGACATTGCTAACCGAGCCCTGGTTAAGATTGCCCGCTGCAAGACTTACCGTGCTGATGGTAAGATCAGATGCCTGGATGGTCTGCACGCCGGCATCATTGGTTTGGTTATTGGTGACATTCGGCACGGTGGTGCCGACAATACTGATGGGATCAGTTGCCCCATTGATATTTACCGTATGCCCGTCGTTGGCGGCAC
>CAXTMV010000131.1:11001-14274 GCA_964245425.1 uncultured Flavihumibacter sp.
CCGCTGCAAGACTTACCGTGCTGATGGTAAGATCAGATGCCTGGATGGTCTGCACACCGGCTGCGTTGGTCTGGTTATTGGTGACATTCGGTACCGTGGTGCCGATAATACTGATGGGATCAGTTGCCCCATTGATGTTTACCGTATGCCCGTCGTTGGCGGCACTGGTGATATTGGCGGTAAGGATGAGGTAGAGGGTGGTACCAGCGGGAATATCTATCGATGCGGGAAAGTTAACTGCATGCGGGCCCGCAAAATTAGCGGCCAGGTTATTGGCAAGCGAGGCGCCCGACAGGCTGGGGCTATTCTTATTAAAATATATGCTCAGGATGCCCAGGTCATCGTTATCATAAGTGCCCGTTAAATTAAACAGCAGGTTGGTAATGCTGATCGGTTCCGTGGCTGCATCTATTTTTGCTATGTAAATGACATTGCTAACCGAGCCCTGGTTAAGATTGCCCGCTGCAAGACTTACCGTGCTGATGGTAAGATCAGATGCCTGGATGGTCTGCACACCGGCTGCGTTGGTCTGGTTATTGGTGATATTGGATGGAACGCTGGCAGTGATGGTAATGGGATTGGTGGCACCATTAATACTAACCGTATGACCGTCGGTAGCCGAATGATCAATGTTCGCGGTGATGATGAGATAGACGGTTGTACCCGCGTTTGCAGCTATACTGAAGGAAATATCAACGGCATGCGGACCTGCAAAATTAGCGGCCGCATTGTTGGCAAGGGAAGCGCTCGTTAGGCTTGGGCCGTTGGTATTATAATAAACGCTTAGATTGCTGAGATCGTTGTTATCATAGTTGCCCGCCAGGGTAAATAATACGTCGGTGATAGTCAGGTTTTCAGTGGTTACATCCAGCTTTGCGATGTAAATAATATTACTGGGTGATCCCTGGTTCATATTACCGGCGGGCACCGCCACAGAACTGATGGTCAGATTGCCCGCTGCAAAACTTCGGGTGCCAAAAAAAAGAGCAGATAAAGCGCATACAAGCAGGGGCAGCATATTTTTCATACCGGGAGTTTTTATAACATGAATGGTGGTTGCCGAATAAACTGGATGACCCGGTAAAGATTCAAAAGAAAGCATTGCTTCCTTATCACATTATGATGTGATACCGTAAAGTGGTAGCTGTTTCACGCAAAGACGGCCAAGATGGTAAAGCAGCAAAGGCTTTGCTGTCTTTGTAGAACACTTTGCTTCTTTGCGAGAAACGGCATACACCCTATAATCTTGCGATGGTTTTTTGCAGCAGGTCTTCCACCGCTATCTTTTCCATGCATTTAAAATGGCCCCTGGGGCATTTTTTGTACCCGATTTTAGAACAGGGCCTGCAGGAAAGTTGTTTTACTTCCAGTATATCGTAAGGCAATGGCGCCTTCTGCGAAAGAAAATGATCACCGAAATAGGGGTACATGCCAAAAGCCGGCACGGTGTTGCCCCAAAGAGAAATGACAGGTCTTTTATAGGCCGCAGCAATATGCATCAGGCCGGTATCATTGGTAATAACCATTTTGGCCCGCCTCAGCAGGTCGGCCGATTCATTTAAATTAAACTTGCCACAGGCATTGTAAATTTTAAATGGATCGATCGAAGACAACTGCTGACCGGTTGCAGCATCTTCTGCGCCACCCAGTATAATGACCGGGTGGCGAATGGTTTTACAAAAAGCCTCCAGTTTGTGCAGCGGGTATTTTTTGGTATGGTGGGCCGCGCCTATTACCAGGCCAATGTAACCGGCCAGGTGCGAGGTGGGAATATCGCTTTCTTTTACCTTATCATTCGTTCCAATAAAATAATCGAGGCCTGCCCCGTCATTTTTAACACCAAAACAAGCCAGGGTGGCCATATAACGATCAACGATGTGCATGGCCGGCAGCTTATTTATTTTTAAAGCCGTTAGCAACCATTTCTGCCGGTTCAGTTTATTGAATGAAAAAGATTTTTTATGGAGCGCCCTCTTTACCCTGGCTGTTCGTACGTTATGGTGAAGATCAATTATATAATCAAAATCTTCGCCTTTCAGTTGTTCAATGGTAGCGTCCAGATCCTCGTCCAGGTAATGGATCTTGTCGATATACGGATTTGCTTCTACCGTTTTTGAAAATGATTTCTTGGTAAGAAAATGCAGTTCGGCGGTCAGCACCTGCTTTTTAAGACAACGTATAACAGGTGTTGTCAGTACAATATCACCGATAGACGAAAACCGAATGATCAAAAACTTCATACGCTAAATTAGTCTATAGTTCGTTTGTCTCACCATACAGCTCCAAGTTCGGGCGTTCATAGTTCAGTTGCCATGTAAATGGATTTCGAACCGGCGAACGAAGAACCATCGAACTACAACTATTCTTCCGTATAATTAAGATCCTTCCCGTAGGTTTCCTCTGCAAAAAACAAGGCGAGGGCAGCAACCACCATCACAACAATACCCGTTACCCACCCGCTGGTGAGATAACCCAATGATGATTGCAGGCCTACAAATAACCACGATACAAATACCAGCGAGCCCCTCACCATATTGGGCGCGGTAGTGGCAACGGTGGCCCTGATATTGGTACCAAATTGTTCGGCCGCCATGGTTACAAACATCGCCCATAAGCCTGTACTGAAACCCAGCAGGGCACAGACCACATACAAACTGCTGATGGATTGATCCTGCAGGCGGAAAAAAAGAAAGATGGCAATGACAGCGATGCCATAAAACAAAGCCACCGCTTTTTTGCGGCTCCTGAGCCATTGGCTGATAAACCCGATAATAACACCGCCCACCGAAAGACTGGCATAGGAAACCATAACGGCCTTTCCGGGGTCTACGCCACTGATATTCATTTTCAACCCGAATTCTTTTGAGAAAGTAATCAGGATGCCGATGATATACCAGGTTGGCAAACCTACAAAAATAGCTGAGAGGTATTTTTTAAGCCTTCTCCCGCTGGTGAACAACATAAAAAAATCACCTTTTGCTACATTGCTTTCCTTCACCGTTTTGAACATGCCTGATTCAAGCACCCCCACCCGGAGAAACAGCAATACAAACCCCAGCGCCCCGCCTATAAAATAACAGGTGCGCCAGTCAAAATAGGTCTTTATCAAAAAGGCGAATACAGCCCCCGTTACACCAATACCCGCCACCAGTGAAGTACCGATACCCCTTTTCTCTTTCGACAATAATTCACTTACGAGGGTGATGCCCGCACCCAGTTCACCGGCCAGGCCAAAGCCGGTAATAAAACGAACCGTTGCATACTGTGTTACCG
>CAXTMV010000131.1:14376-14671 GCA_964245425.1 uncultured Flavihumibacter sp.
AAAGACGGTATGCTAATGATACTGAACAACAACAGATCATAAATATCTACAAAATAGCCCAGGGCGGCTACAATAACGGCAAGACCAAAAACAGGCTGTTGTTTCTTTTCCATGACATCAGGCATTGGGAGGTGTTTCGTCTATGCCTGTCCGTTTGCCAAAAAATAATTTATAAATAACGGGCAGGGTCGTGATGAGAACAATGCCGATTACAATTACTTCCAGGTGCAGGGTTAAGTCGAAATTATATTTATCAAGAAAAAACTTATACAGGTAATGCCCCGCAAACAACATG
>CAXTMV010000132.1:0-14644 GCA_964245425.1 uncultured Flavihumibacter sp.
ATAATATCATTTTTAGCTACCCTGAGGACTGGTATATCGTGTGATCGATATTTCGACAAAAATTTTACTCATCTAATCAATTTTTACCCATAATTTTATATAATTAGTTGATGCACAACACCTTTGTATCAATGCAAATTTTAAAAATGTCCAATGTGAATAGTGAAATAGTTACCGTCTCTCCTACTGAATACGCGGACAAGCTAGGTCTTCAATACACTAATAGCGTAAGCCTAATTCACAAAAAAAATGCTGGGCAATATTTTACACCCGTCGAAATTGCCAGATTTTTGGCAAATTTTGCAAAAGTCAAAGGTGACAAACTTAAGCTACTTGATCCAGGATGTGGCACTGGTATTTTATCATGCGCCATAGCCGAATTTATAATAGTGCAATTTCCACGGGTTAAAGAAATAGAACTAACCGCATTCGAAACAGATCTAAATGTAATTCCACTCGCGGAAAAATCTTTTTTATATTTACGCCAGTGGCTTTTACTTAAAAATGTAAGCTTCAACCATTTTTTGTGTGCCAATGATTTTATTTTACATAATTCAAGTCTTTTAGCAAATGAAGAGACTGTGGAAGAAAGGTTTCATTTAATAGTTGCGAACCCACCATATTTTAAAATACCCAAAAATGACCCCCGCGCTGTAGCTGCAAAAGCAATTATTCATGGACAAACAAATATCTATTCAATTTTTCTTATCATATCTGCAAAATTATTAGCCGAAAGCGGACAATTAATTTTTATTACACCCAGGAGTTTTGCATCAGGCAGTTATTTCAGACTTTTTCGTGAAATATTTTTCTCATTAGTGAAATTTAACAATATTCATTTGTTTAATAGCCGTCGCGACGCGTTCCTTCGTGACAATATTCTCCAGGAAAATGTAATTATTGATGCTGAAAAAAAAACTATTTCAAAAACAAGTAAAAAGTTATCCAATCAGTCTAAAAGTAATATTATCATATCGACATCTAACGGTATTTCAGATCTTGGAACACGAAAGAAAAAAAGTTTTTTCTTCCATGAATTAGTAAATGTCGATTCGCAGCAAAAGATATTACATCTGCCGCTTTCAATATCGGATGAAAAAGCAATAAAGATTTTTAAGTCTTGGACGGGGACATTAAATTCATACAATATCGATATATCAACAGGCCCGGTAGTGGATTTCCGAAGTTTGGAATTCATAAATTCTGAAAAGAATAACCAAAATAATGTTCCTTTAATTTGGCTAAACAATATCCGTTCGATGGAATTTATTTGGCCATTAATCGAAAAGCCAAAAGGCAAGGAAAAGGGTCAATATATAAAATCAACTTGTGATTCGAGATCCAGGCTTATTGCTAATAAAAATTACGTTTTCCTCCGTAGATTCAGTTCGAAAGACGACCTTAGCAGGCTGACGGCTAGTCATTACTTTAAAAGGTGGTTACCTGAGTATAAAGTTATTGGTGTTGAAAATCATTTGAATTATATTTACCGTCATGGGGGGGAATTAAAAAGAGCCGAAGTGTTGGGAATTGCGGGCCTCCTCAACAGTAAGCTTTTTGATATTTACTTCAGGACTTTCAATGGAAACATTAATGTAAGCGCAACAGAATTACGGGTTATGCCCTTTCCCTCGCTTAGCCAAATTGAATCCATTGGACATTTGTTGGATAAAACACATATTAATAAAACGATCATAGATTCCATTGTCGAATCTATTTTTAAAATTAGTTTGAACAATTAATGAGCAGCCAAAACCTAACACAGGAAAAACTTCAGGAGTCTGAACTAATTCTCGCGGCTTTTGGACTTGAAACTGGCCGTCTACAAGCATTAACTCTTCTCGCCCTATGTGATATAAAACCTAGCAGTACCTGGGAAAATGCAGCACGTAAAAGCATGGGTTTGTCTAAAGACATTATGACTTTTGTAAATACAAATTACAATGGCAATTATAAACCAAATACCAGAGAGTCGTTCCGAAAAAATGCGCTCAAGCCCTTTGTCGATGCTAAAGTCGCAGAACTAAACCCCGACGATCCTCTGCTAAGTTCAACGAGTTCCAAAACACATTACGCAATAACCCCGCTAGCTGTCAATACAATCAAGAAATATAAAACAGATGAATGGAAGCTCGCACTGGATAACTTTTTAAAATATACAAACCAAAAAGATGAGCAGTTTATAAATTTTAAACTTTTATCACTCAAAATTAAAGGGTACAAATCAATTGTAGACAATGAGATTTCTCTGGGCCGATTTAATGTTTTCATAGGAGCCAACGGAAGTGGTAAATCAAATATTTTAGAAATTTTAGCACTTGCAGGTGCAGGAAGGTCAAACGAACTAAATTATGATGGGCTATATCACAGAGGAGTGCGCATGGCTAGACCGAATTTGATGCTCAACTCTTTTTCTGATAATATTGCAATTAGCAGTATCGATATTGAAATACAATATCAAGAAGGCAAATTTAACAAAAAAGTGACTAACTCGTTTACACCAACAGATCCAAGTGACGTATATTCTAAATGGGTAGATTTGGGTGAAGAAGAGCGTATTCCTGAAAAGTTGCTTAAATATTTTCAACAATTGACCTTAAAAACTCCTGGAATTTCAGGAAATGATTTATTGGAGGAAGCTAATAAGCTGCTACAAAAAAGCGACAATAAAGAACAAATGTTGCTGGACGATATTTTAAGCAAATATTCAATCTTTGACCTTAGTACGAAATCACTTCGCGGAATAACGCCTGCCGAAAGTAAGAAAACACCACTTGGCCTGAACGGGGAAGGCCTTGATGTATTTATTGGTACACTATCAAGAAAAGATCGGCAGTACTTACAACTTTTAAAAAAGTATTTCGATTGGCTTGATGAAATTGTCATAGATAAAGAAGATAAATTAAAGCTCGTAGGTCTTAAACCAGGAAGAAGTATTTCAAATCTCTATTTCACCGATCAATACATGCAAAAGCAAAATAATACACTCTCAGCAGAAAATTCAAATGAAGGCATTCTACATATATTATTTTATCTTTCATTGTTCATAAGTAACAAAACTCCGGTGCTGATAGGTATAGATAATATCGAAACAGCGCTAAATCCAAGATTATGTCAAACACTTATCAGTGAGTTGACAAGGCTATGCACAGAAAAAGGAAAGCAAGCGTTTATAACAACTCACAATCCAGCAGTTTTGGATGGTCTCAACTTATTAGATGAACAACAACGACTTTTTGAAGTATTTAGAACCAGCGAAGGATACACCAAAACCAGACGCATAAAATTTAAATCTGATTTGTCAGATAAAAAATATAAATTATCAGATATGTGGATGAAGGGCTTATTAGGAGCTGTACCAGAAAATTTTTAATATGAAAATTGGTATTATTTCAGAAGGACATTCTGACAGGGCTGTTATCGCCACGGTAATTTTGAAAGCAACTGGTTTGGATGGCTCAGATATAATGTCAATAAGACCTGTCTATAAATTGGATGCTACAGATATGGCAGGGTACGACGACAAAAGCATAAGCAACTGGACACATGTAAAAAGAGAATGTGAAGAAAAGGAAATGATTGGAGCCTTTTTGAGTATTGAAGGGCAGGATTATATTGTCCTTCACATAGACACCGCAGAGGCAGAGATGTTTAAGGTAGAAAGGCCAGATAAATCATCTGAACAGTATTGTCTTACTTTGAGGAATGTTGTAATTGCGCAAATAAAAAGCTGGTTAAATGGAGAATTTTTAGACAAAATTTTTTTTGCCATCGCAATAGAAGAAACTGAGGCATGGCTTCTTTCAATTCATATTAAGATCGGTGATTCTACCAAGCCAATTAAACCTAAAGAAAAACTGCAATACGAATTGAGCAGAAAAGGGATTAACAGTTCAATCAACGAAGAAAACTATAAAAAGCTTGCAAAACCACTATTAAAAGCTAAACCGAAACTTCTTGAAGCCATATTAAAAACAAATTGTAGTTTAAAAGAATTCTATATTGAGGTTAATTCCAAGTTTTCATAGAAAAGGTGGTAGCCAAAGCATAAAACTAAACATCCATTAGGGAAATCACAGTAAATCAATTATAAACAGGGTTTACAATGGTAAAAAAGCATTCGTTGTAAATATTCTTTTTGACGATTCGGCCTTTGGTCACTGGAACAGTCCAAAGAAAAATATCAAAAAAACGCCAAGCAAACTTAAACGTAATAACCGCAAACAGCCACCAAGGGAAAGATCCGCGGTCAATCGTATCGTTGATGCTCAATATTCTCCTTTTGGCAAAGGTAAAACCAAAGCGGATTTTCATACAGCACTCTCTACCTGGGTTTGCTGGCCCGGCGGAAGCAGGACGGAGCATTTTTCAAAAAAGTTTTACAGCTGCATGGAAAATGCCGAAACGCAATAGCAGCTGTTTTTAACAACCTTTAGTCAATACTGTAAAAAATAATACTATCGGAAGCCTGCATAGCATGCATATTAACTTTCTTTCCCTTCCTGCACGCAATTAGCCGTGTTTTGATTCTTGCCACATACAGGTGCATCGTATAACCTGGTTGAGTCGCAACGTTTACGCTTATACAAAAAGCCGACAACGATATGCTGCTCCCTTTACTGGAAAAATATGCAAAGTATTTAATAATCTGCGTGGTAAGCTTGATTGTAACAACTATAGTTTATTTATTTGGGAAAACAACGAATCAAGTAAATGGATTTGCTGAACCGCTCGCACTTTACGTTTTTTAAACTCATCAAAAGGATTTACTTTAAATTTATAAGTGAAAGCGCATGTCCGCAGTGCTTATAACAATCACTATGATCTACAGGTTACTTTTGCCCCAGATAGCCGCAGTTTGTTAGTGGATCAACGGCACGAAAACGATATATAATTGTGTACAAAAAAAGCTATCCCCATTAATAGGATAGCCTTCAAACACATAGGGAAATATTATACGTACAGAGATTTAGATACAGATATATTGCTTTTGGTAAACATGTAATAACCACCAAACAGTAAGGCACTAAAAAACACTGTTCCTTCAAGTGATACCTTATAGAAAGGAATGCCGTCACTAAACGCCATAAGCAAACCTTGAAAACTATAGGGTCTGTTTAAACCACGAAGGCCCGCCAATCCACTCCAGGTAGCAAAGTTGGATAATAAAAAGAAGGCGGTAGCTGCTACCAGAGAAACTGCCAACACATTGATAACATTTATTTTTTTAATAGCAAATCCAAATACGACCATCAGTGCAAACAGTGCATAATTAACCCACTGACCGGGATAAAAACCATATATGGGCGACAATCCAGCTTTGTACAATACGTGGTAAAGGAGATCCGACAAAAACATTGAGAAAATGGGAAGTGCAAAAGCCCATTTTTTATCTTTTATAAAGGCGCCTCCGAAAATTGCCATGGAAATATGCGGGGCAAACCCCCAGGGACGGCCCGGAACTATTCGATACAATGCTGCAATTACAATAAGCACAATCATTGTTAAAATAAGCGATTTACCCGATTTCATGATAATTATTATAGTTGCAAAAGTAATATAATAATGCTGCCGGACAAACTATAAGTTCAGGATTCGAGACCATCCAAAGATTGTTCGTGCCAGTGGTTGCTTAGAACAATGCATCCCCATGTTTAACCACGGGACGATAAATCTACGCTCTTCGGTAAAACTTTCACTGGGCCGGTGTCAACGTCCGGAATTATTATAACTTCCGTTTGCTTTCTGCACCTTTGTAGTGAATGTCAAATCTGCTTTCTGCACAGCAACTACGTCATCAAGATTAAATAAAGCATCTGCTCTTTGAAAGAGCAAACCTGAGAAGTTTATTGATACGGCCTTTTGCGCGGTATCTATTGTATTTATCCAAAACATAAAACCAGCGGTATCCGAATTAAGATGATGCGTTTTATTGAAGGAAACAAGTTACCAAATCGCACAATTTCAAAAAAAGAAATTTGATTTTTGGTTAATCAAATTTCTGTATGGTGACCTGGTAGTCAGAGTTGTCGGCAGTTCTGTTGTTACTACCCTTGAATTGGCATGCTGACAGGTATTGTACATTACGGCGATTTGATTGGCGTGCAAGACTGCCGGTTGCGATGACGTTTCATGATCAGAATTGTTCAGATAAAATTGCCGTATTAATGCGTGTCCGAATTATATTCTGTTCAAATATGAAACCAAAAGTAATTTTAACCCGTATGGCTTCATACAAGTAATGTAACTATGAAAAGCGCCTCTTTTTTGCATCTAAACAGAAATATGGTCTTATTGATAACTTCTAATTTTTGATCAGTTGAGGTATACTCTTTAATGTATCATAAGGCCAATAAAGCATAATCTATTACAGCTTCAAATTGTAAATAAATGATTTTTGGTTATTTATTTTGGGGGGGGTAGAGACCAGGAAAGTAAACATATACTATCCCATATCAAAAGAAACAACTCTTCCCGCTGGTTGTACCTTTTATTTAACTGAATAACCATGAAATACAGGACTTGTCATTTACCATTGCACCCAGTAAATTCGGGGTGATATCACATTTTCAAAAAATAATTCCCATTTGCAGTCCCAACCCCACTGACGCGGGTTTGTCATTTCCGAAACGCAACGGAATAGGTATCGCCATAAAATATTTCAGGTATTTTCCCCGTGCAACTATTTTATTAAAGACAGTAGTTGCTCCGTAACGGCCAGCTGTTTCAAAAGCCAGGCGGACAATGACGGTAAAACCGTGTTTGCGCCTTAGCATTAAACCCGGGTGAAAAAGCAAGTTGCTCACTTTATCAGTTCCTTGTCCGCTTTTAATGGTTGGCGTAATTTCGAAGCTAAAGCCGAACCGGTCACTTTCAAGCAAGTTAATGCCAAATGGAAAGCCGATAGAATAACTGCCATTGAAATTAAAGCTGCTGCCATCTTTATCAAAAGCAACAATTGGGTGAGCAATACTGGCGTAGCCAGAAATTTTTGGGTAGACATTTTCAAGCGAAGACTGCGAAAAAGCGCTTTTTAAACATAATAAAGCTATAAGCAGCAGCAGGCCGTTATTCATAAATGGTCAATATTTGGTTAGATATAGAACGGGAACTTTATAATTGCGTTTCCGAAACATTCAAAATAAGGTATCCTCAATTTGCTTTTCCGCATAATGTTATAGCAATCTTATCTAAGTTAAAGAGTATTTGAGACCTTTGGCCGAAATCACAGGCCCACTTTTATTAAATAATTGTAAAGGGCTTTAATCCTGCTAAAATAAATTGAATTTTTCTGTCCAATAGAGTCCCATTAAAAACATACAGTTATACTGTGCCATCAGTATCACTTCCTAATGTCCAACCAACCTGGTAGGTCCCAAATACTCAGATGCCGAAGTTATGGGCTTGAATAATGGTTATCCTTGCGCTGTTGCCCTGATTTTCAAGATACATATTGCTGACAATAAGTTGGACACGAGCCGATACACTTTTATAGGTAGCATAATTATTCTATCGTGAAATATTTATTATAAGATGCACAGATAATGAAAGACATTACTGCCGATTATATAACGGATCAGTCAATACGGCCTACAACGGTGAGTTGTACTGGATTGAGGTAATGTCATAGCTGTAAAGTCAACAAGCAAGTATACACCTGCATACCGATTAAAAAAACAAAGCCGGGCCATAGCATTGCCGGTCCTGTTGCAGAAGAAGTTCGACTATAGAGCCGTGCTTGGTCATGACTTGCGCAACCCATTACATCTATCATAGCAGGCGCTTCGTACTCTCCGCTATGACAGGCAGCGCGGACGAAAGGAAAATCGTTTCGGGCGTGCAGAACAGTGCAAGGCGGATGGAGGGTATGATTGAAGACATCATGGATTTTGCAAGCGGACGGCTGGTGGTGACATGATCGTCAACCGGCAGCCAATCGAAACGGAGCTCTTGCTGCGGCATGTCATTGAACAGCTGCGTGCTGCTTTCCCGGGCAGGGCTATTGAAATGCAATTCGACATCATCGAACCGGTAAATTGTGATGTACCCCAAATATCGCAACTCTTGTCCTACCTGCTCGCCAATGCGCTGACGCATGGTGACCCTGCATCGTCAGGTATGGGTCCGTGCTTTTCACAGAAAGGGTACTTTGAATTATTGGTGATCAAGAGGGGTAAACCGATACTTGCCGCATTATGGAAAAAATGTTCTAGCCCTTCGCCCGCGAAGGAGCCAACCCCAGCCAGAATGGTCTGGGCCTTGGCCTTTATATAGCTTCACAGATTCCGCTGGCGCATGATGGGGCGCTGACTGTTGTTGCCAACGAACAGGAGACAAGGTTCACCTTGCGGCTGGGGCCGGTTAAATAAAGATCCATCTTTGATTAATTTTTCAGCCCTGTAACAATGCCAAAAAGCCCGCCTGCCAATGCAGGACCGGGCTGACCAACTACAACAACTGCTAAAAGTTTTACCGCAGGCTAATGGCGATACCGAGTGTTGTATTGATACCGCTTAAAGATTGATTATAGGTATCTAATCTTCTGCCAGCATTCACAATAAAATTGTCATAATGGATAGCTAATGTTGGTTTGGAGGATAGATAATCCGCATTGAATTTTATCCTAATTAATTTGGTAATTTTATAAGTTAGGCCCCCACCTGCCTGGAAACCAAAAGCGGCTGCTGATGATTCCCGCTGGGTCATCACATTATCCGTATAATCTTCATAATATACCTGGAAGCCGGACAGGTGCGTTTTCACATAACCAGCCAGTACCCTGAAATCAACCGAGAATTTTTCATTGACCGGAATCGAATAATACGGGCCAATCAGGATACTAAGATTTTTATTGTTGCCCTTTTTGTATAAGGTAGTACTGTCTGTCCCGGAGTCTTCCTTATACCCGTCAGCCAGGCTTTGGGAACTAAATCCGAACAGTGAATAACCGCCCAGTATACCGATACCAAAATTTTTATTTACATAATAAACCGCGGATACATTGATGTGGCCGCCGGTTTTTGCAAAACCCGATTTTTCGTCTGCATAATCCGCTTTGCCAAAATTCCCCAATGGGCTGGCTATCCCCCCGTCCAGGGAAAACACCCAATGATCCGTAGATGATTTTTGTGCGTGCGTTGCCGCACTTATACCAATGATGAGAATGGCTGATACTATTTTTTTCATTGCGTTGGTTTTAACTGATTAATTAATAGTGATAGGAAAATCGACATCTGCATCGGAAGAACCCGGGTCACAGGAACCGTTTTTTGCATTGGGCTGGTGCCGCAACTGTACATTGAGTGAACCGGTACTGGCTGCACCAGTCGCAAAATTATCCTGCAGGCCGATCGCAAGCGGCGGGTTATTGGTATCCTTATCTGTCCGGGTAACGGTAAGATTCGCACCGCCCGACACCGTAAAACAAATTAGGTGATAATTCCTGCGGTCATAGATGTCATCGGTCACATTACCGGCCGGCGTTTTGGTTTCATCCAGGAATTTAACCGACATTGCATAGACAGCGTTCTTTTTTAACGTTAAAGCCGCTTTGGAATAGTCGATGGGCTGATCGGGCAATTGCTTAACTGCTACCGTTTTATTGTCGGCAGGGTCTGCGGTGTTTGTTACTACCAGTTGTACGGTGGTTAAAAATTCATTGCCGGGTACCGGTGGGGAAACCGTCTTTTCATCTTTCTTACATGCACTGAAAGCGATAATCAGTCCCGCAATCAATAACAGGACGCCTCTTTTTGTTGTCATTTTGCTGATTTTAAGATTAATAAATATTGATGCTTTTTTAAAAACTGAGTTTCGTGCGCAGGACGATATTGATACCCAAATCATCCGCATAATACCGGTAGCGGTTTAAATAATCCCGGTAAGCAACATTGGTAACATTGACCGCAGCTAAATCAAGGGAAAGCGTTTTCTTTTTTTTTAATGCCCACTCAGCACCTGTATTGATGTTGAACAGGGAATAACCAGCCGGTGGCGGCACATAATCGCTGTTGGGCGGTACCCTTGTTTGGCGCAACACAGTAATATTTTGCAAACTGATATAATAGTTATTGAGTGAATGCCAGGGACCAGCTTTAAATTTGATACTGTTATCAAACCTGTCTGCTGGCATAAATAGCAGCCAGTCGTCAATGGTTTTGTTCCATCCCCGCACAACTGTAGTTTTTGAATCGAGTGAAAAAGATGTAATGGGTTTATACTGCAATTCAAGATCAAAACCTTTGAGGTTCACGTTGGCCTGTGTGTAAACAAACAAAGGGAATGTGCCGTTAATTAAAGTGATGGGTTGCAGCGCCGGATTTGCGTAGATAAAATTGTTTATGATATTGTTGTACAGCACTATTTCTGCAAAGAATTTTTCGGTTTCATATTTGCCGGACACCGTAAAATTATATGAGCGCTCTGACACCAAGCTGGAATCCCCTTTTTCATAAGAAGCGGCACTCAAATGAATGCCATCAATATAAAGTTCATTCACACTGGGGACACGCCATGCACTCCCAACGTTGGTGCTGACCGAAAATTGATGGCTGAACCTGTAAGAACCGCCGATGGTACCGGTCACATTCTGGTAAGTGTTGGTGTTGTAATAACTCTGAAGGGTCGTATTATTTAACCTGTATACACGGAGCCAGCGGTAATCGTAACGCAGGCCTGCTTCCAGGGATAATTTATTTTTTGACCAGCGCTCAATGGCAAAGCTACCGCCGCTGTAATTTCGGAAATTAGGTACCAGGTAACGTATCCCTTTGAACACATTGCCCTGCGTGCTGCCCGTAACGCCGTAAGTACCTGTAAAATTATTGGTGAGTTCAGGGTGGTAAATCAAGTCAAGCGTTTGTGTTTTAATCTGGAAACTGATTTGTGGCATGGCCAGCACAACCGGGTCGGTGCTGTAAGGAATATCAATATCATATTCATCCCGCTTATTTTTTTGAGTAGAGAAAACGGCCTCAATTCTTCCCGCATTTTTGAATTTATAGAATGAGGAAATCTTTAAAAGTGCATGATGAATATTCTGGTAGGTCCTGTCAATATCATAGGAAAAATAAGAAGGGGTAATCGGTTTGCTCCTGGCAAAAGCTGCATAGAGATCATTTACATTACCCACATGGGAGCCTTCGAAAATACCGACCCGGTTATTGAACTGGCTGTAATAAGCCTCGGCGCCAAAATTTTCTTTTTTATTTTTATAATTGGTGGCCAGTGAAAAATCTTCTTCGGCAAGCCCGGTATTTTTTAAATAATAATGCGCTGTTCTGAAATTGCCGGCACGCTTCACCGTCCCCTGCACCCGCCAGTTAACACCTTCAAACGCTCCTTTCATTTTTCCTTCCAACAAAGCGGAGAGCGCACCTGCCCGGCCGCTAGAACCCGCCACCAGGTTGACCTCGCCATTAAGCGCGGTTGGGGAGCCAAGTATTTTGGGTTCCACCAGTATGACACCTACTATTGCGTCTGAACCATAGCGGACACTGGCGGCGCCTTTTACAATGGTTATTCTATTGGCAATAAAGGGATCGATTTCCGGTGAATGCTCACTCCCCCACTGCTGCCCCTCCTGTCTTACCCCGTTGTTTAAAATCAATAAGCGGTTACTGTGTAGTCCGTGTATTACTGGCTTGGAGATGGAAGGACCTGTTTGTATGGAGTTAAGTCCCGGCACCCCTTTCAGGGTCTCGCCAAGGGTCTGGCCACTCATTTGGAAAAGCTGTGTTGCTTTTAGATCGGTGACCGCGTTGGTTCCAATATCCTGTTTTCTTTCTGCGCTGATCTTCACATCCGCCAGCTCTTTCCTGGTATGAGCCAGCTGAAAAGATTGTTGACTACTGCTGCCTAATTCAATGGTTGCATCAACCGGCTCGCAACCCGCATGGGTAATGATACAATGGTACAGGCCCGCGCAAAGGTTTTCAAACTTGTACCCCCCATTTTTATCTGTGGCAACAGTTTGGTTCAACTCTTTGATCAACAAGGTAGCGCCGGGCAGTTTTTCTTTTGTATCTGTGTCAGTTACATTTCCAGACAGGGTAAAAAGACAGGTTTGTGCATCGCACCACCTTCCGCATACCGCCATTAGCGATAATAGCAATAACTTCTTCAAAATATGAATGAATTAGATTACCGGGAAGAACACAGAGTAGTGCTGCTTTCCCTGACATTAAAATCGAGACCCCAGGAGCTATTATATTATGACAGGCGGGCCGCGTGAATATGAGAAAAAAGGGACACTGCTGACGAAACTTACTGTGGCAACAGGTTTTTGTACTGAAAAGACGGAGGGAGTGATAAGGGCCATCTCCGCCGCATCATTGGCAAAAGGAGATTCAGCAACAATGCTGTCGGTATGGCAATTAATGGCTGCCTTGTGCAGGATGAATGCATTATCACCGGAAATGGTCGAAAAATAACTGTCCTTATGGTTAGCCACCAAATCGTGCAGCCATTTGCGGGGCGTTATGCTGAAGGCAAAAACAATCAGAATCGAGGCAGCCAGCAGTCTCTTTATGGTGTGGTTTTGAGACAATTAATTTTTGTTACTATGTTGCAAATATACAGCTTTATACAAATTCTGCGTTGTTCAATTGTTAATGACCAGGCTTATTTGAAAAAAATCGACCGGATCGTCGTGAAAAACGCCTATTGTATATATGTCTTACGACAACAAACAATACGCCAGTTGCCTTCAATGCAACTTCGGTTAATCGTTTTATACCGGTTTCATTTGCCCATGCAATGAGTATTATGCTTGCAATAAAGCAACGGCCGGATCCTGTGATGATGTCTTTTGTATCCGCTGTGCAAAGCGCAGCTCTCAATCAGCAATGAGCAGGCAATGGTCACCATTTCAAGCCGATTGTTTTCTATGATTTGGATACCCAACAGTGGAAACGTAGTAAAGAATAAAGGCAGCAATAAACAATGTACCGCGCAGGCTGCTGATGCAAAAATCTATGCCTTATCCCATTTGTCATTACATGTGTTCTTTGCGGTCATTTTATTTCTTACAGCATTTACACAGGCCTGTTAACACTATTTCCATGTTATTCATTTTATACCCGCCGGGTAGTTTTATGCCGGGACGATCAAGATTGATAAGCGGCATTACTTTATGGCACCTGCTGCAGGTAAAACTGCAATGACCCGCAACCTAAGATTTGTTTTGGCCCTGCTGCAGCGGATATCTGTAGACACCATCGGTGGCAAATCGGGTAAATAAGCTGTTTTTTTGAGAACAGGTGTAAAGTTCGAAATATCGTCGTGCGGTCAAGGGCGAATAGTTGCTGGCGCAGAAAATAATTATGACCACGGCGTCCCGCTGTTCCCTGATATTTATCCGGTATTGTTCCAGCAGGGCTTTGGTTTGTTCGTCCATAGCAGACATTACTAATTTGTTTTCATTTTGGTGCTATAACCTCTACGCTTCCTCTGTCAGGTGTAATTTTTTTAAAAATTGCCGCCTAGGTGATAGCTGAAAGAGAGACTGACCCGCCTGCTGTATGGTATGAATAAATACGAATACCTGGCAGCATCCGATATTAAAACGCCCCAGCCCCTTCGCGTATGAGAAAGATCGGCAAAGGCTTGGTTTGATGCGCCCCGTCACAGGAATGATCGTAGCGGGACAGGTAGATGCCGTATAGTTCCGGTGTGGTATACCTTGCCGCAATTTCCAGTTTCAAGTTACCGGGGAAAATAAACTTTGCGATAGCGAAATATGCCGCATCCTTGCTCCAATCGTCTGTATAAACGGCATAACTAAAACTGCCATGCTGTTTCGCGTTAAAGGTAACATCCAGACCTGCTTTATAATTATAATAATAAGACTCGAGCGGATTATTGGCTTTCCTGTCGAGTAAAACAGGCTGATTATTTTGAGTAATATACTGCAGGCTGGTTTGCCTGCTGTCTGAATGCCTGAATTATAGTCGGCGCCCCAAAAAAAATTAATCCTTTTTGTTTTAATGTTTCCACTTATACTTTCTGCGTGGAGTAAAGACCTGCCGGCGGTGATGCTTACGGTGATATCTGCAGCATAATCCTGCCTGTTGCTTTTTCTTGTTATGATATTGATAATGCCATTATTGCCCGTTGCATCTGACTGCGCTGAAGGCATGTTGATAATTTCAATGCGGCTGTATTGTCCGCACCCATGCGTTTTAACAGGTTGGAAAATTGTGTCCCGAAAAGATAAGTAATTTTGCCATCTATCATCACTGCATTGGTGGGAGATCCTTTCAGCAATAAATTTTCATTGGCATCTACGCCAACACCCGGCATTTTTTGCAAAAGTTCAAAAGCGGAGTTGCCGGCACCCAAAGGGCTTTGGCCACATTAAAAACAAATTTTCAATTGCTTACAAGAATTGCCTTTTACACGGCCACCAGTTCCACAGAGGCGGCATCCGACTTTTTTATAAAAAACATAAACAACCCATTGAAGGAGTAAAAGAAGGGTTGTTCTGAAAGCGGGCTATAATACCGTGACGCCTAATATACCAGTCACAATGCTTCAAGGGCATCTGAAAAAGCAAAAACAAACTTTAATCTCGACCTTATTGACAATCGGGCCATTGACAATGTATTAATTTTTTGTAACTTTATATAGTCTAATGAGTTTATGA
>CAXTMV010000133.1:0-10948 GCA_964245425.1 uncultured Flavihumibacter sp.
TGCGGGGCCTGCGAGCCAGAATGCCCCAACAATGCCATCTATGAAGGCGGCGTTGAATGGGCCATCGCAGATGGTACCACGGTAAAAGGACAATTTAGCCTGCTGGATGGTACCCTGGTAGATGCCGGTCAGAAACAAGCGCCCATTAGTGTAGACACTTACTATATTACACCCAATAAGTGTACAGAATGCCAGGGTTTTCATGAGGAACCCCAATGCGCCGCCGTTTGCCCGGTAGACTGTTGCGTGCCCGATGAAATGTACAAGGAGACCGTGGCTGAACTGATGGATAAAAAAGAGAAACTGCATATATAACTGTGCAAAACTTTTGTTGCAAAAAAGGGATTTACCGGGTAAATTTATATACCTTAATTGCTCAAACTTGTTCTACCTGTAGTGCAAACTACACTCAATAAGCGGGTGATATGTTCCGCCAGAATCTGGTGAAGGGAGATAATACTACCCTTCACCTTTTTTTATGCTGGTATCTGATGTAAGATGACTGATTTCTTTTGCCGGAAGAACGAAATGCGATTTTTCCATCCTGGTAATCATCAACATCCTAATAATCATCAGAATCTGCGGTCAGAATCATAAAAATCATCAGAATCATAAAGATCTGCGTTCCAATATTGAATTTTTACTCAATATTTGCGTTGCTGTTGGTAGCAATCCAACGCTAAACCTGGTTTATTATGGCGCTACAACCCAATATTGCTTTTGTTACCGGCGGCTATTCCGGCGAAGCGGAAGTTTCTTACAAGAGTGCGGTCACCATCGAAAAAAACCTGGATACAACATTGTATAAGGTCTACCGGATTGATATCACACCCATTGCCTGGTTCCACACAAAAAAATCCGGTGAAAAAATACCGGTGAACAGGGAAGATTTTTCCCTGACCCTGGAAGGCAAAAAAATACATTTCGATGCAGTATTCATCGGCATACATGGCACTCCGGGAGAAGATGGAAAGCTGCAGGGATATTTCGATCTGCTGGGCATCCCCTATACTTCCTGCGATGCAGCCGTATCTGCTTTAACTTTTAACAAGCGATATACCGTTGCCGTGGCAGCATTTTCCGGCATACATGTTGCAAAATCCGTACTGCTCGTAAAAGATCGGTTTAAAACTCCTGAAGAAGTAACCAGTCAGCTGGGATTTCCTGTATTTGTAAAACCGAATAACGGTGGCTCCAGCATCGGCATGTCGAGGGTAAACAACCCCTCCGAAGAACTGGGGGCCGCCATTGAAAAAGCTTTCCGGGAAGACCAACAGGTGCTGGTAGAAGAATTTATTGAAGGCAGGGAATTCACCATTGGCGTATTCAGGTCTAAAGGAGAAATAATCACCCTGCCGTTCACAGAAATAAAAACAAAAAAAGAATTTTTTGATTTTGAAGCAAAATATACAGCAGGTTTTACGGAAGAGATAACGCCCGCCGTAGTGGAAGAAAGCATCGCGGAAAAAGTAAGGGCAACGGCAAAAAAAATCTACGAGGTATTCAATTGCAGTGGCGTTGTGCGCATAGATTTTATCTACAATGAAAAAACAGGTCAGCCTTACATGCTGGAAATAAACACCGTGCCGGGTCAGACCGAAGCCAGCCTGGTACCGCAGCAGGTAGCAGCAATGGGCTTGAACCTGAAAGACTTTTATTCAGCACTTATTGAAGAAGCCTTGGGAAAATAACAATCATTAATTGTTAATTAAGTATCTGGCTTCGTTGTATTTTTTAATTTAAAACAGTAGCAATAACGTGTTTCAATTCATAACAAGAAAACCGCTTTGGGCAAATATCCTGTTCGCCATTGCATTAATATCGGTGCTGCTTTTTCTTTTCCTGCTCTCGCTAAACTGGATAACGCACCACGGCAAGATCCTGAAAATTCCCCAGGTAATCGGCAAGTCGTTGCCAGAAGCAAAAAAACAGCTGGAGCAGCAAGGCTTCGACATTACCATACAGGATTCTGTATACATCGATACCCTGCCCGCACTAAGCGTGGTAAAACAGTTCCCGGATGCGGATGCTGAAGTAAAAATAAACCGCACCGTATACCTCACCATCAATCGCTCCATTGCGCCGCTGATAAAAATGCCCCAGTTGGTCGGGCAAAGTTTCCGCAGCGCGGAAATATTGTTGAAGCAAACCGGTTTAAAACTGGGCGATACTTCTACCGTACCCGATTTTGCGCGGAATTCAATCAAAAAGCAAATGTACAACGGCAAGGAGATAGCTTTTGATACCCCCATCCCCCTGGGTTCTAAAATTGACCTGGTGATCAGCGGTGGTATCGCCGATGCCGACATGTCGGTGCCAGATTTAATTGGCATGACCTATGCCGACGCAAAAGTGCTGATGGAGGGTAATGGCCTTGAATTTGGCGTGCCACTTTTTGATACCGGCATTAAAGATTCTGCCAATGCATATATTTACTGGCAAAGCCCTATGCGTTTAACAGACGATCGCCGGGTAAACCGCATTCACCGGGGACAGTTCATAGACATCCGTTGCGGCGTTAATAAACCGGTAACAGACTCTACTGGCAAGGCGCCGGATGCCAATCCTTAATCATCATCCAACATTAATATTATCAGCCATGACAAACATCAGCATAGAACAACTAAAAGCACGTATGGATGCCGGGGAAAAGATCAACCTGATCGATGTGCGAGAGCCGGCCGAATACGAGGAATTTAACATCGGCGCAAAGCTGGTGCCGCTGGGAAAAATAACTTCCATGCAGGCAGATGAGCTGGATGATCTGAAAGATGAGGAAGTGATATTGCATTGCCGCAGCGGCAAACGAAGCGTTACTGCCGCCCTGTTTTTGGAAAGCATGGGTTTTACCAATACTGTAAACGTAGAGGGTGGCATGCTGGCCTGGCAGCAAAAATTCGGGAGCTAGGAAAATAAGAGCGTGCGATAAATTTTTTGCCTGTCGCACGCTCTTCTTTTTGTTCCCGCCGCCTAAAACTTCACGTTCATCGCCAACATAAAATTTCTGCCGGCCATCGGGAAATAGAAATTTTCGCGTACCAGCGATTTATCATAGAAATAGCTATATGTATACCCGTTAGATTCATACAGTTTGTTCCAGATATTGTTCAGCCGGGCCACCAGGATAATGTTTTTTATAAAGCTGGTATGCAGGCTGTATTGCGCCGTGAGGTCTTGCACAAAATACCCCCGGATGCTTTTTGCATCGCTGCCGGTATTGTCTAAAAACTGTTTGCCCGCATATTTTACGCTGCTGTTTATCTCTGCATTGGCAAATGGAAATACCTGCAATAAGCCAGCGGCAATCAGGGAAGGAGAAAAAGCCAGGCTTGTCTTATGGTAATACTGGGTATCCTGTTGTATCAGGTTAAAGCTGGCATCATACCGCGGGGTGTAATCATAGAAATTTTTTATCTTGTTATCACTCACTGTGAGGTTGCCGCTTAACTGCACGGTCTTGTTTACTTTGTATCTGCCCTGCCATTCCATGCCGGCACGGTAACTGTGGGGGGTGTTGATGCGCAGGGCGTCGCCCACATCATTTATCTTACCGGTGAGTATCAGTTGATCCCTATAATTCATGTAATACAGGTTCAGTCCCCAGCTATAGTTGAAACTGTTTTGTTCCAGTCCGAGTTCCAGGTCCTGCAAATGCTCCGGCTGGGGAATACTGGCCAGTGTGCCGTTCTCGTAATCATCGCGGTTGGGCTCTTTATTGGCAAATGCATAGGATGCATAAGCGATTACCGGGCCGGCATTGTAGGTAAGCCCGAACTTGGGGTTGAAGAAATGATAGGTATTTTTTAAGCGCAGGTCGGGCAGGTCTCGGGTACCGTTGATGGCATAGTCAACCACGCGGTATTGAAGATCAACCAGTGCCTCCAGGCGTTGGGTAAGTTTGTACTGGTACTTGCTGTACAGGTTGAAATCTTTTTTTACTGCCTTGTTATAATACCACTGGTAATTATCGGGTGCGCCACCGTTGGCGGTCCAGATAATATTACCATAGTGTTTTCCATCGTATTCATTCCAGCCGCCACCAAAACTGAACTGGTCCTTTTTTGTTTTATGTAGCAGGGAAAAGATAGTGCCGTATAAATTATTATCCAGCCATAGGCGCCTTACCAGGTCGGTACTGCTGCTGGTAACCGTATTTCCTGCGGTGGGGTCTGGCAGGCCGTAACTGCTGTAGCTGGCATCGGTCTTGTATTCTTCATAATAGCCCTTTCCTTTCGATAAATAAACAGCGGTATTCAAAGCCCAGTCGCGTGTAAACTGGTGGTTGAAGAAAAGCTGGTAGTGATCCTGCTGGTAATTATCTGTCTGGTTGGGATAGGTAAAGACATTGTATTTACGCGGGTTACTGGTAAACAGGTTCACCGAATCTGCGGGTGTAAAATACAGGGAACCCTGGTTATTATAATAATGTTGCAGCAGGCTGTCTTTATTATAAAAGAGTTTGTATTGGGGGATGCCGTTCCAGGCCTGGTAGGTTTTTTCTGTACCGGAAATAATATTGAAGCGGATAGAAGAATGCTGCGTAATATATGCTCCGCTTACATAAAAACTTTTAAGGCTGGTGGCAGCGCGGTCAATGAACCCATCGCTGGAGATCCGCGATAAGCGGGCATCCAGGCTAAAATGTTTGTTGATCAGGCCGGTCCCGAATTTTACGGTGTTCTTCCAGGTATTGAAAGAGCCGAAACTATTGTTTACTTCTGCATAGGCTTTTTCATTCAGCTCATTTGTGCTCAGGTTAATGCTGGCGCCGAAAGCACCGGCGCCATTAGAGGAGGTGCCGGCCCCTCTTTGTATCTGTATGCTGTTCAGTGAAGAGCTGATATCCGGCAGGTCAACAAAATAAGTACCCTGGCTTTCGGCATCATTGTAGGGGATGCCGTTTACAGTAACATTGATGCGGGTAGCATCGGTGCCCCGTATGCGGATACCCGTATAGCCAACGCCGTTACCTGCATCCGAAGTAATGGTTACGGAAGGTGTCTGTGCCAGTACAAAAGGCAGGTCCTGACCCAGGTTCAGTTTTTCAATATCGTTCTTACTGAGATTGCTTTTGGCGAAGGGCGATTTGTCGCCCGCCCGCAGCGCCCTTATTTCAACCGGGTCAAGAAAGAGGCTGAGCGGCGTCATCACCAGTTTTACCCGGGCAGCAGGTAAGACAATAAGGGTATCGATATTTTTAAAACCGATACTGCTGACCCGGCATTTTACAGGGCCGGTCTGGCGGGTGCTGAAAGACAGTTGCCCATTTTCGTTCGCGGAGAAAACGCCTGCTTTTTCAAGCTCAATACTGGCATTGGCCACCGGCTGTCCGGCGGCATCGGTTACAAGAAGAATTGTTTCCGACTGGGCCCAGGCTAGTTGCTGAACGGTCAGAAAGCAAATTCCCCAAAACAATTTTTTCATAACGAATACTTTTGGTTAAGAATTCGGTAGAAGGCGTAAGGTGTAGCTATAAGGTTTCGGCGAAACCTTCAACTGCACCCCAAACCTTTACCTTTTTTAAAAATTGTATTGAGGGAAATGCTGCTAAGCAAAAGAGGAGGAACTGGAATCCGGTTCACCTTCCCTGCGCAGGCATTACCCTGATCAGGTTCTGCGGGTATTATCTCAGCCGGCCGCTGCAGCAGCCAGCACCCCGAGGACGCTGTCTCGCCTGTTCTGGCGAGATGCGGCAAATGTAGCACAGAAAACGATATGTTCTATTAAGTTTTGAACTGGCCGCACGTTCCTGTGCAGAAAATACGTCTAACCATTATAAATGTTATCTATGAAACGTGTACTTTTTGTTTTATTGGGATGCCTGGCGATGGCCGGGTCTTTTGCACGGAAAGGGGCAGGCGGTGATGCCAATGCCCAGACAAGAACCGTAGGCAGTTTCCATGCCATTAAAATTTCGGACGAGATAGAAGTGGTTATGAAACAGGGCACCGAGGAATCCGTTACCGTAACGGCTGCAACAAAAGAATATGCAGACAGCATTGAAACGGAAGTGGTAAACGGCGTATTGAATATTTATTATGATGGGGCCGTCCTTACAAAAAGAGATATCCGGAAAAGAAAAATAAAAGCGAATGTAACCTTTAAATGGCTGGATCGGGTCACGGCATCTTCCAATGCCGTTGCCAAAGTTGACGGAAGGATATCTTCTTATACCCTAAATATCGATTTGTCTTCGGGCGCTGTTTTTAAAGCAGAAGTATATGCCACCAACCTTACTATAAAGGTAGACAGCGGAACCATGGCGCAGGTAACGGGCCAGGCAAGAACAGCTAATTTGAAATCGGCCGATGCCGGCAAGATTTTCGCGAGCACACTTTTTGCCGACTACTGTTATGCGGATGCATTTAAACGGGGCCTGATAGAAATCGCCGTAAAATCCAACCTGGTGGCGAATGCCCGTAAAGGCGGTGATATTTTCTTTAAAGCCCTGGGCGCAATACATACGCAGATTTACAATGATTTCGAAAGCCGGGTCTGGCAGCGGTAAGCAGGTCTGCAGCTATTCGGCTTCCCGGGGAAACAGGGAAAATGCGCGTACCTGTAACATTTGAATCATCCGCACGTCTTATTAAAAATGACTGTGTATGAAAAAAATAGCTTTCCTGCTTTTTGCCAGCCTCTCGGCTACGGGTATATTTGCCCAGGATAAAATAATAAATGATCCCAATGCAGAAGCCCGCACGGTGAACGGCTTTCATGCCATCCGGATATCACAGGGTATAGAACTGATCATGAAACAGGGAACTGCGGAAGCGGTAGCAGTCAGTGCTGCCACCAAAGAGTTCCGGGATAATATAAAAACGGAAGTGGTAGCGGGGGTGCTGAAAATTTACTATGATACCAAATGGTATAAAGACTGGAATTCAAACGGTAAAAAGCTAAAAGCCTATGTATCTTTCAAGCAGCTGGATATGCTGCATGGCAGTTCCGGTTCTTCTACGGTGATCGACGGCAATATGAGTGCCGGCGATATGAAGATCGAATTGTCTTCCGGGGCCGGCTTCAGGGGGTCTGTAGACGCTACCAGCCTCCACATCGATGGCGGCAGCGGCGCAACGGCACATGTAAGCGGTAAGGTGCAAACAGTTCGTATGGAAGCCAGCAGTGGTGCGGGTATTTACGGGTATGAACTCGTAAGCGATAAATGCGATGCCGACGCCAGCAGCGGGGGCGTAATAGAAGTGAGCGTAAATAAGGAACTGGCAGCAGAAGCGAGCAGCGGGGGCGATATCCGTTACAAAGGTACCGGGGTAATAACAAAAATAGCTACCGGCAGCGGCGGCAGTATAAAGAAAAACGGGTAAGGATTTTGGGATTCAGCCATTCGGCTGGCTCCATTAAGTCCCCAAATCCCGAATCTAATATCCCAAATCAATAAATAGTTGGTAACGCGATATAAAAAATAATCATGAAAAAAATAATAGCCAGTCTTTTACTATTGAGTATTGTCTTCCTGGGGAGGGCGCAAAAAACAATTGTAAACGATCCCAATGCTGAAAAAAGGGCGGTGCCGGGTTTTACGGGTATTTCAGTTTCCGGGGGCATCGATATTTATCTTACGCAGGGCAGCGAAGATGGCATTGCGGTAAGCGCCACCGATACAAAATACCGTGATCGCATTAAAACGGAAGTGAAGAACGGGGTGCTGGAAATATGGTACGATAACCAGGGTTTCAATTGGAACAGCGGTAATAAAAAGCTGCGGGCCTATATTTCCTTCAGAAATATCAATCTGTTGCATGCAGCCGGTTCCAGCGACGTATACATCAGTGGTACATTAAAGGCCGGTAACCTGGGTATTCACCTGTCGGGTTCCAGCGACCTGAAGGGAACGGTAGATATTGAAAGCCTGGAAGCACATATCAGCGGTGCGTCTGATATCAGTATTAATGGCAAAGTAGGCTCTTTGAATATCGATGCCAGCGGGTCCAGCGATTTCAAAGACTATGACCTGGTGGTACAGAGCTGTGATGCACATGTTTCCGGCTCTTCCGATGTTCAGGTGACAGTAGAAAAAGAGCTGAGCGGCAGTGCCAGCGGAT
This sequence comes from uncultured Flavihumibacter sp., assembly GCA_964245425.1. Lineage (GTDB taxonomy): Bacteria > Bacteroidota > Bacteroidia > Chitinophagales > Chitinophagaceae > JACMLD01. The sequence continues at coordinate 8,064 of CAXTMV010000133.1, forward strand.
CCAGCGATATCCGCATAAAAGGCAATGGCGTCATAAAAAAAATAAGTACCAGCGGCAGCAGCAGCATTAAAAAAGCCTGATAAATTATTTTGATTGTGGAATTATACATGTTGAAATCCTTTACCGGCCCCCATTCGCTTTTTATGGCAAAAGAATTTCAACATTTAAAATGCAACATTTAAAATAATTCCCTACATTTGCACCCCACACATCGCGAAGTAGAGCAGCGGTAGCTCGTCGGGCTCATAACCCGAAGGTCGGAGGTTCGATCCCTCCCTTCGCAACAAAGAAAAGCTCACCAAAGGGTGGGCTTTTTTAATTAAGTACCTTTAGGAAAAGGTATAAGGTATTGGGTTTAAGGCATAGGGTTGTCGAAAGATCCTGTTCCCCACCTGACAGCTTTTACCTTTCAGCTTATACCGTTTTATGAAGGCAGGTTTTGTAAACATATTTGGTAAGCCCAATGCGGGAAAAAGCACCTTGCTGAATGCACTGCTGGGCGAGAAGTTGGCCATCATCTCCTCTAAAGTGCAAACCACCCGGCACCGTATAAAGGGTATTTTAACCACAGCAGATTACCAGCTGATTATTTCAGATACGCCCGGTATCATTGAGCCAAAGTACAAGCTGCACGAAAAAATGATGACGGCGGTAAAAGAGGCGCTGGAAGATGCGGATGTGGCAGTGTTGCTGCACGACCTCACAGATAAAGACACGGAAGAATCGCATGCCATCTTTGCCGCCTTAAAGCTGCGGGTTCCGGTGCTGGTGGTATGCAACAAAACAGATAAGGTGGGCAAAGAGCGCATCGCGGAAGCAGTTGATTTTTTTAAGCAACAAAGCTATTGCACAGATGCCCTTTCCATCTCAGCGGTTAAGCACCAGCACACCGATGAGCTGTTGAAAAAACTGACCGGCCTGCTGCCGGACGGACAGGCTTTTTTTGCGGAAGACGATATAACGGATTTGCCTGTGCGCTTTTTTGTAGCTGAAATGATCCGCGAAAAAATATACGACATGTATGAAGAGGAAATACCCTATCATACAACCGTACTGGTGCAGGAATTTAAAGAAAAGACAAGCCTGGTAAAGATACAGGCCGATATTATTGTACAGCGCGACACACAAAAAGGTATTATCCTGGGCGAACGCGGCCAGGGCATCAAGGCGCTGGGCATGGCAGCGCGGGCAGATATTGAAAAGTTTTTAGGACAAAAAATATTCCTTGAATTGTTTGTAAAAGTGAAACCAAAATGGCGTGACAACGACCTCCATTTAAAAGAATACGGCTATCACTGAGGCAACCATTCAACCCATCAACCAAACAACCCATCAACCAGACATGAACGGATATACAGTAGCCATTGTTGGCAGGCCCAATGTAGGCAAAAGCACTTTTTTTAACCGGATGCTGGAGCAACGGAAAGCCATCGTAGACGATATCAGCGGGGTGACCCGCGACCGGCAGTACGGCGTTACCGACTGGAACGGCAAATCATTCAACGTTATCGATACGGGAGGTTTTGTACCGGAAAGCCAGGATGTTTTTGAAAAGGAAATCAAGAAACAGGTGCTGGTGGCCATTGAAGAGGCAGACGCCCTTGTATTTGTGGTGGACTGTGCCAGCGGTATTACTGAACTGGATGAATCGATGGCCAATGTGCTGCGTCGGACATCCAAGCCGGTTTATCTGCTGGTAAACAAAGTAGATAACCACGAGCGTCTGCTGGAAGCGTCTGAATTTTACAGCCTGGGTTTCGAATTCATCTTTTTTGTTTCAGCCATGACGGGCAGTGGTACAGGCGAACTGCTGGATGCCGTTACGGCGGGTATACCGGCAGAGGCGGAAGATGCTGTTAAAGAAGGCGAAGGCCTTCCCAAATTTGCCATTATCGGGCAGCCCAACGTGGGCAAATCGTCCCTGCTGAATGCGCTGATCGGTGAAGAGCGAACCATTGTAAGCGATGTGGCCGGTACCACCCGCGATACCATTCATACCCACTACAAACTTTTTCAAAAAGAATTTATCCTGATCGATACTGCCGGCGTCCGTAAAAAGACAAAAGTGATGGAAGACCTGGAATTTTATTCAGTCATCCGCGCCATTAAGGCCATGGATGAAGCCGATGTTTGTTTGCTGATGCTGGATGCGGGCAAGGGGATTACTGCCCAGGACATCAATATATTCAGCCTGGCGGCGCGCAAAGGAAAGGGCATTGTACTGCTGGTAAATAAGTGGGACCTGATGGAAAAGGAAACGAATACGGCCCGCGACTATGAAAAAGAATTGAAAGAGCGGGTCGCTCCTTTTACAGACATACCGGTATTATTTATTTCTGTAAAAGACAAGCTGCGGATTTTTAAGGCCATTGAACTGGGCCTGGAAGTATATGAGAACAGGAGTAAAAAAATACCTACATCTGCATTAAACGATGCTGTGCAGGAAGCTGTCAAGTCTTACCATGCGCCGGTGGTACGCGGGCATGCCATCAGTATTAAATATGTGTCGCAATTGCCTACCGCCGTACCGTCTTTCGCCTTCTTCTGCAATTTTCCCGACGATATCAAACAGCCGTACAAAAATTACCTGGAAAACAGGCTTCGCGAAAGTTTTAATTTCAAAGGGGTGCCGGTAAGGCTGTTCTTCAGAAAAAAATAAGTTGTTGAAGGAATAAGTTCCAGGTGGTAAATAATAAGTATTGTCGCAAATGGCAGCGAAAGACTTGCTACTTACCACTCATTACTTACAACTGTTTTTGGCAACCCGTTCCGGGTTGGGTCGGCATGCATTCGCTGATCCGCGGGTTTCATCCGCGGCTATTAATAGGCCATCCTTTCAGGATTGTGTTCAATCGTGCTGGTGTGCAGAAAATGTATAATTCTAA
>CAXTMV010000133.1:11048-14518 GCA_964245425.1 uncultured Flavihumibacter sp.
TTTTTATTGGTCATATAAAAACCAACGATAACCCCTTCAGGTTTGGGTCGGCATGATTCGCTGATCCGCGGGTTTCACCCGCGGCTATTAATAGGTAATCCTTTCAGGATTGTGTTCAATCGTGCTGGTGTGCAGAAAATGTATAATTCTAAACGAATTGTTTTATTGGTCATATAAAAACCAACGATAACCCCTTCAGGGTTGAATCGGCATGGTTCGCTGATCCGCAGGTTGCACCCGCGGCTATTAATATATAATCCTTTCAGGATTGTGTGTTCAATCTTGCAGGCCTGTGGGAAAATTTGCCATTTTAACCCTATTTTTTTATTAAGCATATAAAAATCAATGACAACCCCATCAGGTTTGGGTCGGCATGATTCGCTGATCCGCGGGTTGCACCCGCGGCTATTAATAGGTAATCCTTTCAGGATTGTATGTTCAATCTTGCAGGCCTGTGGGAAAACTTGCCATTCCAATCCTACTTTTTATTGGGCAAATATTTTCGGCGGTCGTAAATTTTAAAACAGCCAAGCCTGAAGGGCTTACCTATTAATAGCCGCAGGTGAAACCTGCGGATCTACAGACGATCATCGTTAACCCTAAATGGGTTAAGAAAAATCACAATAAAAACCGTTCAGCAAATCACAAGAGGGGCTGACTGCTGACGTATTTACCAGCTACAACGCTCAGCGAAGGACTTAAGACTTATTATTTAAAACGTATCACCTCATCTCTGTTTTTTAACGCTTATATAAACAGAAAAAAAACCTGTTTTGCTGTGGCTTTCCACATGGTGGTCTTATGCATCGGCAATACCTTTCAGTTGTAAAAAAAACGGTTGACCGTTGTTATAATTCTTCTATATGCCTTATCCTGAAAGGAAATGCAAGCTTCGCAGGCTGCTATTGTTTGTTGTTCTGTTGTGTGTGCATCATATTGCCTGGCCGCAAGCTACCTGGAATGGTTGGGCCGGTGACGGTTTATGGGCAACGGCCGGCAATTGGGTAGCGGGGCATCTACCCCTGCCAACCGATGATGTATTGCTGGATAACAATATTGTTTCAGGTAATTATTCGGTTGTGTTACCCGATTCCTTGGTAGCCGTTACTGTTAGATCGATAACTATTGCGCCACTTTCCGGTAAGACCATCCAGCTTATCATACCTGTAACCAACACGGCTACCCCGGCTTTTACGACCACGGGGCCGGGCTACGGAATCAATATTTCCGCTGGCGGACTGCTCACGAATGCTTCCGGTTCTTCCGGGGGTGCAGCTATTGTTGTAAGCGATTCGATTAGGATTGCCAGCGGCGGCCAATACACGCATAACAGCAGGTCTTCGCACGCAACCCTGGTAACCCAGTTGTCCAGAATGCCCGGCACAGAGAAGGGTGTTTTTAAATTTGATGTACCGGGCGGCGGGTACACATTTGCTTCCACCAACCGCGTATATGGTACGCTGCAATTGAGTGCTGCTGCTTCCGGCGGCATCCAGACATATGCAACCAGCGCCGCCAATCCGTTAACCATTGCCGGTGACCTGATCATTGAAGAAGGCGTAACCGTTAACATGGCCGTTACGGCCGCTACTACTATACGGGGAAACTACCTGCAACGGGGGGGCGTATTTAATTTGTCCAGCCAGCCCAGCAGCAATACTGTACACATTCAAGGTGATTTTATGCAGGATGCTGGTGCGATAACGGAAACCTCTACCGGGTCGCCTTCTATTGAATTAAATGGGAACAACAGCCAGCAGGTAAAAGTGTCGGGCCATATTACAAATAACGTAGGATTTGCCATCAATAATCCGGCAGGCATTGTATTGCTGAGCAATTTATCGCTTCCCTATAAGCTCAGCCTGCTGAATGGCATTGTGCATACGCAGGCATTTGTACTCACGCTGCAGGCTGGTTGCAGTCTACTGGCAGACTCTTTGTCCAATAACAGTTTTATCAGCGGTGCGGTACGCAAGGAAGGTTTGTTTGCCAGTGCGCATTTTCTTTTGCCGGTTGGCAGTGGCAGCACACAAAGGTGGATGGCATTAAATAATGCAACCGGCAATTATATGGTACGTTTTTATAAAGTTGATCCAAATGTATTGGCAGCTGGAACAGGAACGGGTATTCAGCACATTTCTACAGTGGAATACTGGAGCGTTGTACCCGATACGATACCTGCGCCTGCTGCAGCCATTGAATTGTCCTTTAATAATGTAAACAGCGGCGGCGTTACAGATCTGTCGGCGTTGCGGGTAGCGCAGCTTGTTTCGGGTACCTGGGTAAATAAAGGAAATACCGGCACTACGGGCACGGCTGGTGGTAATGGTTCGGTCAGCAGTGAGCCGGCAACTGTTTTCGATCCGGTAATCAATTATTTTACACTGGCCAGCAGTAATGCTGCTCAAAATCCATTGCCTGTAAAATTGCTGTCTTTTAATTGCTCGCAGCGCGGCGAAACAGTTTATACGGCCTGGACCATTGAACCTTCCTGGCAGCCCGCCGCATTTGAGTTGCAATGTTCTGCAGATGGCAGTTATTTTGAGACCCTTTGTGTAATGAATGGGATAGACGGCCAGGCTGCCTATGATTATACAGATCCACGGTTATCACCGGGGCACCGGTTCTACCGGCTGAAAGTGCTTGAAAAAGATGGCAGCTCTTTTTTTAGCAACCTGGAAAGTATTGATATCGGCCATCAACCGGTGGGCCTTCTGCAAATGATCCCGTCTGTGGTAAGAGACCATGCCCGTCTTATAGTGAATGCGGGTAGTAATACGACTGCGCAGGTTGGCGTATACAATGCAGAAGGAATGCAGGTCGATACAAAAGAACTGTTGTTGCATACAGGAAGCAATAGCATTCTTCTATCCTTCCCCCGCCTGGCAGCAGGCTGGTATACCATGACAATGACCTGGCCGGGCAACAAGATGAACACGGTAAGATTTATCAAAGTGAGGTAGAGGGAAAATATAAAATGGGATTAGCGTAACGGGTGGATGAGCGTTTTAGAATTTATTGCCATTCGGAATGATTATCCAATGAACAATGCGATTCGATGCTGACATTTTTTGAAGGCCTGCACGAATGAACGCCCAATCCTGAAAGGATTATATATTAACAGCCGCGGGTGTAACCCGCGGATGAACGAATCATGCCGATTCAACCCTGAAAGGGTTATTGTTGGTTTTTAACGGCAGGCCAGAACAAGGCATACTTCAATTAATTTTTTGTAATGAGTATATACAAGCAAATATTCTATCATATTGTTTTTGGAACCAAAAATAGGAAGGAAGCCATAACGCCGTTACATGAAAATGAATTATACAAATATATTTGGGGCATAATAAATAGCCATCAATGCAAGCTATACCGCATTAATGGCATGCCTGATCACCTGCATATTTTTTCCGCTCTGAACCCAACAGTCTGCCTAAGCGATTATGTAAAGGACATCAAAGTCATAAGCA
>CAXTMV010000134.1:0-11157 GCA_964245425.1 uncultured Flavihumibacter sp.
GCCGTGTCGCAGAAGAGTTTCAGTCCTTCACGCGCGGCAATCGGCGCCAGCGTGGGCGGAAGACATTTCAAGGCGATGCCGAGCGCAATCTGGGGTGCCAGCGCTGTCATCGGCGGCGCCCAACAACCAGCCCGCGGACGGAGAGCACAGCCAGCAGGGCAAACAGCGGGGTCTAATCGCAATTACATCTAACGAGACGATGCTGTTTTCGATAACCGCTGGTTTATACCCTGCGATATTTTTTCGAGTCGCCGCCCTTTTTCTCTTTGTTCTCCCGGCTCCCGAACATTCATACCGTTTTTTTGTAAAGCGGATCATATTTTTATACCACCATGGACTGTACATCTTCGCGTCTGCCCTATGCCGCTACCGGTTTTTTTTCCAACATTATTACCGGTTACCTGCAGAAGAGCGCCGACCTGGCGCCTTTTTACCAGCACAGTACCGACCTGGCAGGCATAGAGGCTGCTATTGAAGCAAGAAAAAAAATGCCCCAGCACCGCAACCTGCTGGTGGCCGAGCTGGAAAAACAGTACAGGCTGGTGCCGTCAGCAGATCCTGTTCAGAAGAATATACAGTTGCTGGCCAATGAAAATACATTTAGCATTACCACGGCCCACCAGCCGGTATTATTTACCGGAACCCTTTTTTTCATTTATAAAATATTGCATGTCATCAGGCTGGCTGCCTGGTGCCGTGAACAGCTGCCCCCATATAATTTTGTGCCCGTTTTTTATATGGGCAGCGAAGATGCCGACCTGGATGAACTGGGCAGCATCTGGCTGAGCGGCGAAAAAATTACCTGGAATACGCCACAGACCGGCGCGGTAGGCAGGATGAAAACAGAAGGGCTTGAACCAATCATCAGCCGGATAGAAGGCGAATTATCTGTTCAGCCATTTGGGCCGGCCTTAGTGCAATTGCTGAAAGACTGTTACCTGAACAGCCCGGATATACAAACGGCCACTTTCAGGCTTATTGACGCATTGTTTGCACAGTACGGCCTTGTAGTGCTGATACCAGACAATGCCAGCCTTAAGCGCGTAATGCTGCCTGTTTTTGAAGACGACCTGCTGAACCAGACTTCTTCCCGCATTGCTGCAGCAACCATTAAAAAACTCTCTGTCCATTATAAAGCACAGGCACATCCCCGGCCCATTAATCTTTTTTACCTCAAAGGCAATATTCGTGAACGGATTGAACAGGATGGTGAGGGATGGAAGGTAGTAGATAAAAACATCCGGTTTACGAAAGAGCAGCTGCTGACCGAGCTGCAGGCGCATCCGGAGCGGTTCAGCCCCAACGTTATATTGCGCGGTCTTTTCCAGGAAACCATCCTGCCCAATATCATTTTTGTAGGCGGGGGCGGAGAACTGGCCTACTGGCTGGAACTAAAAGGCATTTTCGAACAATACGCCGTGGCTTACCCGGTGCTGGTGCTTCGTAATTCCTTCCTGGTAGTAGAAAAAAAATGGAAAGAGAAAATTGCGCGCCATGGTTTTTGTATTGCCGATTTCTTTAAACCCGAACAGGAACTGCTGACAAGGCTGGCCACCCATAATAAAAGCGGTGCCCTGCAATTGGAAGAAGAACTGGACGCTGTTCGTACATTTTACGGCAGCCTCAAAACAAAGGCAGGCAATATTGATAAAACGCTGGAGACCCATATTGAGGCATTGCGGGCAAAAGCCACCAGGCCCCTGTATGAGCTGGAGAAAAAAATGCTGCGGGCCGAAAAAAGAAAATACAAGGACGAACTGCGACAAATACATGCTATTCGAGAACGGCTCTTCCCGCTGAACAGCCTGCAGGAAAGGATCGAAAATTTTATGCCCTGGTATGCCCAATGGGGCCAGCATTTCCTGGATCTGCTGTACAGCAATTCCCTGGCGTTGGAGCAGGATTTTTTTATACTGGAAGAACAGTAATCCCTGCGGGTACATAGAAGGCCACCCTATTTTTTGAGAGCCATTGGCGACCCGTTATCACCAGCTTAACCCTACTTTAAAAAGAAATGTTTTGCCTTGCTTATTGTCGGCAACCATTTGCAGTTTCAGACTGTGGTCTTTTTGCGACTGTATGCAAACAGATTCTACCAGGTAGCCGCTGAATTGTTTATCGGCCTGCTCAAGGTCTATGAGGTGGTTCACTTTCATTTTTCCTTTTTCCCGGCCTATTTTGCGATAGAGGTTTTCAATCACCGCCAGGTAACTTTTGCCAGGGGCGCCATTTTCAGCATTTTCGCTGGAAACGGTCAGGAACAGGTCTTCGTGTTTATCGGAATAACGCAAGCCGGTAACCACTATTTTTTCGGCGGGTGCTGCCTGTTCAAAATCAATTATAATATTTTGAAAATTCACCTTGTCCTGGTTTTTCCAGAAATCAGGCTTTGTAATCACCAGCTGGTTATCAGGATGGGCTGTATTGGCCCGGTTGGCAAGCACCAGGTAATCATACACTTCTGCGATGCCTTCTATATTCATGTCGGCTATGCCTGCTGCCCTTAACCGGTTATAAAAAACGGTCAGGTCGAGCCAGGAAATGGCATTCGTTTTCAGGTTTAGTAAAGCGGCTTTATTTCTTTTGTCGTTATCGCCGGAACCAATGATGAGCAGGTGTGGTTTTTTGTCTACCGATAACACGGTCATGGCTTCCAGCTCCGATTTGGCCGTTTTAGGCGTTTTCTTTTCCGCCCCGCTGAACAGGTTGATCAGCTCAGACTTGCGCCATTTTTTATTCATGACCAGCAAATCCCTGGAACTGTCGCCAACAATGTAAATTTTGTCATCATAAAACTCAATACCAGTGCCGGAAGGGTAGTTCTCCAATTCTATAAAATCGAGCAATTCTAGCTTCATATCAACTTGTAATTAGCACGAAAGTAGGAGAATAAACACAAAAAAGCATATTTACATTGAGCAAAAAAAAGCTATTGCAGCAACGTGCGCAGCCCGGAGTAATGTACAAACAGCGATGGGGGAAACAGGCAGGAATTGGCCCGATATATACAATTATATATAAATGATCTTTCTTTTTTTCATTTCCAGCTGTAATTTTTTCTGTTGCTGATCCATCGTCTTAAGTACTTCCTGTGCATGCAGGTCTGTGGCTTTTATCAGTTGTGCCTGTTCGGTGAGCTGCTTCTGCAAGACCTCATTAAGCAATTCACGCTGCTGGTATTGCTGTATGGCCTGGTTTTGCATGCGGGCTTCCTGAATGTTTCCAAACTGCTGCTGGTTTAATTCATTTTGAGCATCCACATTAATTCTTTGCCAGTTCAGGCTTTGAAGCTGCAGGGCCAGTTCTCTTTTAAGTTTCGCCAGGTCATGCTGGCTGTACTTTAATTTTTTCTCAATGGCCTGCCAGTTGATTTCCGCCATTGCTTTCTGCGCTTTTACCCGCGCCTCATTGGCCTGTTGTTCGGTGTAGGTCTGGCCTTTTATTTTCGGCGCATTTGTATCCTGTATAAACTGGAAAGAAAAATTGCTGGCGGGTACATAAGGTTCCGCCGCAGCTTCCTGTGGGTCGATGGTTTCCGGTACAGGTGTAGCCGCTTTTTGCATCACTGAAAAATTCCTCGCCTCCTTGCTGGCAGCATCCAGTACCTGCAGATCGGCAGCATTGTCTGCTGCATCCTGCCATGAATGGCCGGCATCGGTTAGATGTACCGGCCTGTTTTCAGGATAGCCTGTATTGGCGGGCAAAGACATCGGGTCATTTTTTTTGGCTGAAGGAGCGCCGGTGGCAGCTGTAGCAGCAATGTGCAGGTAGTTGAAATGAGTTTGCCCCTCAAGGGTATAATGAACAGCTGTTACTGTAGCATGGCTGTTGCCCGGCAGCAGCGCAGGAGCGTCGCTTTTTATAACAGGCGTCAATGCATTTATTTTTACGGAATGGATGCCGGCAACAAAAAACAACAGCAGTAATGCTGCCAAACCCGCACGCGCCCGGTAAAAGCCGGGTTGTTTGTTTTTTACGCCAACAATGCGTTCGATACGTGTCAGCAATTGCTGCTGGTTTTTTCCACTGGCAGCAATGCCATAGGTTACGGGTATCAGCCGGCTTTTTTCCAGCGTAAGCAGGGCGGCCGCGTATTGGTGGGGATGGTATTCAAACTGGATAACCATGTCATCGCAGCTGTATTCGCGTTCTTTACGGATACCCGCCGTAATCTGTTTTACAAAAGGATTGAAAAAGAAAATGATTTCCACACTGGCAATAAACAGGTTAATAAAGTAGTCGTTTCTTTTTATATGAACCAGTTCATGCAGTAATACGGCTTCCAGCTGGCTGCTGGTTAAATTGTTGAGGCAGGCGGCCGGCAACAAAATCAGCGGTTTCAAAAAACCAATCACCTGGGGCGTATCAACATGTATAGACAACAATGCCTTTACCTCTCGCCGAATGCCCAATTGCGTGGCAACCCGTTGCACATATAATCGCCAGTCGGCGTTCATTTTAGTGGTGCCATGGTGCCGGAGGTTTCCGGCGCGGCCCACAAAAAAGCAAAGTTTTATAAACAAGACAAAAATACAAACCAGGTACAGCATCGACCACCAGGGCAGCAGGCCTTCCATAAAGGAGGATACCACCTGCCAGCAATGGCAGGCCCCATTACCGTCTGCCACCGCCAGCGGAAAGCTGGTCAGCTGGGCGGGAACCGGGCTGGCATACAAATGCCAGCAAAGGGCCAGCAGGAAAAAAAACGTACCTGCAAAGAGCAGCAATAACCCCATACCATGCCTTGCGGCCGCCGTCAGTTTTCTGCCCGGCGCATTCAGCAGGCCGTACAACAGCCAGCAGATGGCAAATTGCCATAAGCTGTTAACAAGGGCCCAACCAAGGGCCTTCAGGAATGCTGAAGCAGTCAGTATCGACATACGATTATTTTTTCAGGTTATTGAGTAATTGCTGAATTTCCTCAATTTCCGCTTCACTGGCTTTATAATTACCCAATGCCTGTATCACCAGGCGGGCGGGTGAACCGCCAAACAAACCATCAATCATTTTACCTACCAGGTGCTTTTGGGTTTTTTCCTGGCTGATGGCGGCAGTGTAATAATGAGCCCGCGTAGATTTATCCCTCTTCACCAGGCCTTTATCATTCATTATCTGCATCAGTTTAAGGGTGGTGGTATAACCCACCTCTTTTGTTTTGGCCAGTTCTTCGTGCACATCTCTTACGCTGGCCAATCCTTTGTCCCATATTACCCGCAGGATCTCCAATTCACCTTCGGTTGGTTTTACATACTTCGGTGCTGACATAAAATAAACTTTGACACTAAAATACGATCATTTTCGTAATAATAAAACAAGTTTTTCCACCCCTGTGGGTAACATCGTTTAAGGGTCGTTGGAACCCGTTCATTTGTTGCAGTAAAAATAGTTGTTTCAGCGCGGCCCTGCGGACAAACAGGGAGGCCTACACGCCTGGTTAACCGGAAACGGCGGTTACAGAAAATCTTTTGGCCAGCCAGCTGTTCTTCAGGGGAATGATCCAGTTGTTTTCGAGTGCCGCTTTTGTCTGTACCAGGTTATTAAAGTAAAGCGTATCGGCTGTAATAAAATGATTGCTGATGGCATAGGAGAGTTGCGACAGGGGCAGTAGCTGCATTTGATCCTTTACGATGAACGCCAGCAGCTGCCGGTCAAAAAGTGTTACGGTAAACAGGCCTTCTATTTCTTTTACCAGCCGCACAGAGCTGTCCGTGCTGCAGCCGCTAACACCCGCATTTGTTTCATCGGCCATTAAAACAATAAACTGCCCGAAAAACAAATTGGCATATCCTTTTACCGGCGTACCATGCGACTGCCAGCCGGCGGCAAAATTTGCCAGCAGGTCTTCGATCTGCAAGGCTTCGCTGATGGAAAAACGACGATTGGCCTGGTAAATCCAAACCCTGGCATCAGGGGCAAATTCAGCAGGCAATAAATGAAGATAGTCGATGTTCATCCCGTAAAATTAGTTGATTATCCCGGAGATTTTCATGCTTGTTTAATGCAGCACCCCGCCTATTCAAGGCTGGCGGCCACCAGTTCGGCTATATCCAGCACCTGTACGTCGTTTTCTTTTTCCTTATTCTTTACGCCGTCGGACATCATCGTATTGCAGAAAGGGCAGGCGGCAGCAATAACGGCAGCGCCCGTATCAATCGCCTCGCCTGCTCTTTCAAAATTAATCCGGGTACTGCCTTTTTCTTCTTCTTTAAACATCTGTGCGCCGCCGGCTCCACAGCAAAGCCCCCTCGTGCGGCAACGCTTCATTTCCACCAGTTCGGCATCCAGCAGCTCTAATACTTTACGGGGCGCTTCATAAATATTATTGGCCCTGCCCAGGTAACAACTGTCGTGGTACACAATCCGTTGCCCTTTAAAACTACCGCCTTCTTTCAGCTTTATTTTACCGTCTGTTATCAGTTGCTGCAGCAAGACGGTGTGATGGATCACTTCGTAATCGCCACCCAGATCTTTGTACTCGTTTTTCAGTGTGTTGAAGCAATGCGGGCAGGTAGTTACAATTTTTTTGATGCCATAGTTATTGAGCACTTGAATATTCTGGTAAGCCATCATCTGGAACATGAATTCGTTACCAGCCCGCCGAACGGGGTCGCCGGTGCACATCTCTTCCTTGCCCAGGATAGCGTATTTGATACCCGTTTTCTCCAGTATCAGCGCAAATGCTTTTGTGATTTTCTGTGCTCGCTGATCAAAACTCCCCGCACAGCCTACCCAGAAAAGTATTTCGGGCGAAGTTCCATCGGCAAAAAACGAAGCTGCGGTAGGAATCTGCATGCAGACGAAATTTTACGTAAATCTAAAGCAATTGACGGATACAGGTCAGAACTTTTTATCTTTATTACTGTAATGCACACCACACAATGACGATAGATAACAAAATGCTGCTGATACGGAACTACGATTTATGGTGCCATATATCTGAAGAGGAGCTCGAAGAACTCGATTTTGTGCACAATTTCATTGAAGCCAAAAAAGGTGAGTACATATATTTTGAGGCCTTTAACCACAACAAACTTTATTTTATAAAGCAAGGATATATCCGCATCGGTTTTATAGATGAGCAGGGCAATGAAATTATAAAGGAAATCATTCAGCAGGGCGAATTGTTCGGGCAGTTTACGCTGGAAAGGAATAACCTGAACGGCGAGTTTGCCCAGGCTTATAAATCGGATGTAAGCCTGTGTGCTTTTAATGTTGCCGATTTTGAAAAATTACTGACCCGCAAACCGGAAATTGCCTTAAAATATACCCGGCAGGTAGGCAATAAACTGCGTATCATTCAAAACCGCCTCGTAAATCTTCTTAACAAGGATGTAAAAACCCGCCTGCTCAATTTTTTCTGGCAATTGCTGCAAATGGGCCGCAATGAAATAATAACAGATGGCTATTGCATTCCCAATTATCTTACACACGATGATATTGCACACCTGATAGGCTCCAGCCGGCAAACCATTACCACCATGATCAATGAGCTGGCTGCTGAAAATATATTAAGCTATAACCGGCAGGAAATCTGTTTCCCCGATGTTAAAAAAATACAAAAGCTCATAAATGTCGGTTAACCGACAGGCTACCGGCCATAGGCTTTTTATTTTTGTATTGTTATTAAAACGGGCGCTAACCGGCAATATTCCCATTACCATATTAAGTAAGCAATGAAGATACAATTGATTTTTACCTGGGTACTAAGGCTGCTGGCGGCAGGTATTATGCTCCAAACCCTGTATTTTAAATTCACCGGTCATGAACAATCCGTAAAGTTGTTTACCGAGCTGGGCATGGAGCCCTGGGGCAGGATTGGTACAGGCGTAATAGAACTCATTGCCTCCATCCTGATCCTTTACCCGCGCACCACCGGCTGGGGCGCAGGGCTGGGTAGCGGCATGATGGCCGGCGCCATCTTCTTCCATATTACCAAGCTGGGTTTAAAATTTGATGGTGATTACGGGCTCTTTACATTGGCCGTAATAGCTTTTGTTTGTTGTTTTACGCTCCTGATCATTTTCCGACAGCAAATACTATTAGTACTGACACCCGTTAAGGCGTAAGAACAAGGCAACCCTGCACCGTTTACCTGTATCCAATAGCCGTTTGGCGCGTATGACTTGGAAATTATTTTTCTTTAACATAGATTGGCGGCTAATTTGAACCAGCCAGCAGAAAAATACAGGTATGAAAAGCATTTTTACATTTATTCTTTGTCTTTGTTGCACGGCAATATTGTACGCACAGCAATACCAGCCTTCAGATGAGAAGTCAACGGTTTCTTTTTCGATCAAGAATTTTGGGATCGCTACGGGCGGTAGTTTTAAAGGCCTGAAAGGTACTATTGAATTTAACCCGGCCAGTGCCGGTACAGCAAAGTTTGATATCAGCGTAGACGCCGGCAAAGTAAATACGGATAACAATGCCCGCGACAATCATTTGCGCAAGGAAGAATATTTTGATGCAGAAAAGTATCCCGGCATCAGCTTTGTATCGGCAAAAATAACGGCCAAGGGGAGTGGCTTTACAGTAGCAGGAAAGCTGACCATAAAGGGAACAACAAAAGATATTTCTTTTCCTTTTACGGCGCAACCCAAAGACGATGGCTACCTGTTTGAGGGCAGCTTTCAGCTAAACCGGCGCGATTTTAATGTAGGCGGCAGCAGCATGGTGCTGGGCGATAACGTTACAGTAAACCTCTCTGTATTCGCCACAAAAAAATAGCTATTTATATAGAGGATTTTTTGTACATTTTGACAACTATAAAGTGCAGTCACCGGGTTTTGATCCGCGCTATTGGTAATGTATAGACAACTGGTTTTTACGTATAACAATCTTTTCATGCACCTACAACAATCCATACAAAAAGTATTTGTTCAGCTGACAGCCACTTTAGAACTGCTGGAAAAAGAACAATATGCCTATGCCGGCAAAACACTGTCGAATGCCAGCATCGGCCAGCATGTGCGGCATATCATTGAAATGTTTACCTGTCTTGAAGCCGGGTATCACAGCGGCATCATCAATTATGAAAACAGGAAACGCGACGTTGCAATAGAAACCGACCAGGCAATTGCCATTGACCGGCTAAAAAAAATCTGCCAGCACCTGGATAAAGAAAACAAAACACTGGTAATGGAAGGGAGGTATGATGAAGCGTCCGAAGCACCTGTTTTTTTTGATACCAATTATTACCGCGAAATAGCCTATAACCTGGAACATGCCATTCACCATATGGCCCTGATTAAAGTCGGCATCCGCGAAGTGTCGGCTATTGACATACCGGACAGTTTTGGCGTTGCCGCTTCCACCATTAAGTTCCGCTCATCATGTGCACGGTAAGTTTTATCCCGGCGGGCAACCGGTTTTTTATCGCACATAACCGCGATGAAAAAAGCAGCCGCGCAAAAGCCCTGGCACCGGCAGTGAATAATATAAACGGCCAGGCCCTGTTGTTTCCCCGCGACCGCACCGCCGGTGGCGCCTGGATAGGCTGCAGCCAAAATGCTTCAGCAGCCGTATTGCTGAATGGCGCCTTCGAAAAACACCTTTGGCAGCCACCTTACCGGAAAAGCCGGGGACTGATTATGCTGGACATCCTTGCTACGGACGATCCCCCTCTTACTTATGCAATCGCTGACCTGACCGGCATAGAGCCATTTACCATGATTCTTTGGAGCAATAATGCCCTGTATGAATGCCGGTGGGATGGAAAACAAAAGCATACCCTGCCGCTTAGTCCGGTTATACCACATTCCTGGTCGTCTGCAACCCTGTACGACGCGCCGGCGGTAGCAAAAAGGAAAAAATGGTTTGCCCACTGGTTGCAGCAACACCCCAAACCCCAGGTAGCAGATATTATTCAGTTTCACCTGCATGGCGGCGATGGCGACCCGTACAATAGCCTGTGCATGAACCGCAACAACGAAATGCTAACGGTTAGCATAACGGTCATGGAAATGTGCACACAAGGGTCTTTTATGCATTACCTCGATTTGCAGGACAATACCCGGAGCACCCGGGAACTGATTTTTAACCCTGCAACAGCCACTCCATAATGAACTGGTTACAGCGTGTGCTTCACCGCCCATTTTTTATCCGCCTGCTGCACTGGGAATACTGGTCAATGACAGCCGTGTACGGCTGGATAATGCCGGTATATATATTCCTGGCCATCAGGGCCAGGTCGCTGTTCTTTTTTTCTGCTTCCAACCCCGGCATTGAATACGGCGGATTCCTGATGGAATCGAAAAAAAAGATCTACGATATCATGCCGCAGCAGTATTACCCGCGTACCGTTTATTTTACGGCCGGCAGCGCGTCGCAACAAGTGGCAGAAAGAATCCAGGCCATTGGCTACCAGTACCCTTTAATAGGCAAGCCCGATATTGGCGGCCGGGGCCGGGGTGTAAAAAAGTTATACAATGAAGCGGAACTGGCAGCCTACGCAGCCGGCTGCCCGCTTGATTTCCTCGTGCAGGAATTTGCGCACCAACCCAATGAGGTAGGCATATTTTATTATCGCTATCCCGGTGAAAAAAAGGGGCATGTCTCCGGTATGGTAAGAAAGGAATTGCTGGCGGTAACCGGCGATGGCCGTTCAACCATACTAGATCTGTTATTGAAAGATAAAAGGTTTATCCTGCAGCTGGAAGTATTAAAAAAATTATATGGGAACGGCTTGCAGGAAATTATGGCGGCGGGCGAAATAAGAGAACTGGTGCCCTATGGCAACCATGCCAGGGGCGCCAAATTCCTGGACGATTCCCAACTGGCAGATGAAGTATTTGTGCAATCGGTGGATGCCATCTGCCAGCAGGTAGAGGGCTTCTATTTTGGCCGCCTCGATATCCGCTACAACAGCTGGGAAGAGCTGCGGGAAGGTAAGAATATTTCTATCATTGAATTGAATGGCGCCGGCTCGGAGCCTACACATATATACGACCCGAAACACAGCCTGTTCTTTGCCTGGAAAGAAATTATCCGGCACTGGATCATCCTCTGGCGCATCAGCCGCATCAACCATAAAAAAGGCATACCTTATCTTACTCATAAAGAAGGTATGCAAATGATGAAGGACAACAAGGCTTTTGAACAAAAACTGGCGCAGCTATATGTTTAGCCAGCTTCCTGTTTTTTTTACCGGTATGCTGA
>CAXTMV010000134.1:11167-14500 GCA_964245425.1 uncultured Flavihumibacter sp.
ATGGCCACCTGCATGGCAGAAACGTTCAGGCTGCCCCTGGGCAGCCTGAACGTTTCTGCCATGCAGGTGGCCATTGAAGAAAACATACGGAATGCCATTTTCTTTTCGCTGGGGGTGGCCCTGGTAGAAATTTTATATGTCAGGCTCTCCCTGCAGGGCATACATTGGATCGTTGCCAATCAATTCTTTTTTTACATCCTTGAATGGATAGCCTTTTTTTTATTCCTGGTGCTGGCAGTGAGTAGTTTCCGGGCGGCAAGAAAAAATAATGCGGCTAAAAAAAACATCCTGCTGAATAACCGGATCAACCGCTTCTGGCTGGGCTTTACCATGAGCGCTCTTAACCCCGTACAAATACCTTTCTGTTTTATCTGGAGTACTTACCTGCTCAGCAACAAGATACTTTTGCCGGAGCGGATGGCTTTTAACTTTTACACAGCCGGCATTGGCGTGGGTACACTGGCCGGGCTGGCCTTTTTTGTATTTGCCGGCCGCTGGTTATCTGATAAATTACATGCCAGTCACCGGATCATCAATTTGCTGGTAGGCCTGGTATTTATTATTTCTGCCGGCATACAATTATACCGTGTTATTTTTAAACCATTTGTTGCGAAGCTGGAAAACAAACATGCATTGATTAAAAATTTTAACATTCACCCAACGCACAACAGTTACCATACTGCCCCTACTTCTTTGCTGTATTTTCTTTAACAAATCTTTTGGCGCAATACTTGCATAATCAGAACAACCAACCGTTTTCATTACAACCCCGTAATCTTATCCGTAGATCGTCTCCTGACAAATCCTTCGTATCCTTTCAAACCTTTATTCAATTCTATTACACAAAAAACGTCTATGCGAAAGATTATTTTGCTATGTTTTGTTATGCCCTTATTTGTACACGCACAGTCTTTTCATGTTGATCTTTTTGGGGGCTTCAGCAATTACCAGGGAGATTTGCAGGAAAAAGGATTTACCACACAACAGGCCAAAGGGGCATTCGGCGTTGGTGCCCGGTATGACATCAATAACCACTTCGATCTGCGCGCCAATTTTACCCATGCCGCCATCGGGGCCGACGACAAATACAATGTGCAGGCAGATTTAAAAGCCAGGAACCTGAGCTTTCATACCGCCATCAATGAAGTGAACCTGCTGCTGGATTATAATATCCTGAACCTTCATTACCACAGGCTTTCACCTTATGTATTTGGCGGCGTGGCTGTCTTTCATTACAATCCGTATGCATACGACAGCCTCGGCAGTAAAATTTACCTGAAGCCACTAAGTACTGAAGGAGAGGGGCTGGCCGCCTATCCCGGGCGCAAAGAATATTCGCTTACCCAGCTGGCCATTCCTTTCGGAGCAGGCCTGCGCTGGCGGTTTACCGATAATATTACGCTCAGTTATGAAATAGGGCTGCGTAAAACGTTTACCGATTACCTGGACGATGTTAGCACCAACTATGTTGACCAGGCGGTGCTGGGCGCGGCAAAGGGAGCCACAGCCGTTGAAATGGCTTTTCGTGGCGATGAGTTGAAAACGGGGCTTAGTTATCCGGCCGATGGTACGGTAAGGGGTGGCCCGAAATTCAAGGACTGGTATTATTTTTCCGGTGTTACCATCAGCATTGGTATTGGCAACCGGCATGGCTTTCACGGCACAGACAATGGCCGAACCGATTGCCCCAAGCCGGTACAGTAAATACTTTCTTTTAATCCGCCTTCAGCATAAAATATACTACAATCAAAAAGCCTTTGCCCGTATTGACTCCGGCAAAGGCTTTTTGATTGTTGACTGTTGAATATTGAATTATTTTGCCACATCAATCCTTACTTTCTTGTTTTTGATCTTCTGGTCTTTCACCAGGTGGAGCGCATGACTGGCTTTGGATTTGCGTATGGCAACAAAAGAAAAGAAATCTTTTACTTCTATCAGCCCGATATCTTCTTTTTTCAGGTCGGCTTTGTGCGACAGGAATCCCACAATATCCACTTTGTTAACCTTGTCTTTTTTACCGGCGGCAATGAACAGGGTTGTCCATTTTGGTTTTTCCGGTAAAATGGCCGTTTCCGGCAAAATAATTTCCTCGGTCTCCTCCGTCACATAAGCCGGTAGCTTTTCTTCCGGCGATAAAACCCACACGACTGTTCCACTGGCATCCATGCGTGCTGTCCGTCCATTGCGGTGGGTATAAATATCTGCTGTCTGCGGCAGGTGATAATGAATAATGTAGCGGATATTCGGAATATCCAGGCCCCTGGCAGCCAGATCGGTGGTAACCAGCACATTTGCACTTCCGTTCCTGAATTTGCACAGGGCACTGTCGCGCTCCGGCTGCTCCAGTGCGCCATGGTAAAAAACGTTTACCAGGCCCTTTTCTTTTAACAGGGCACTGGTGCGTTCTACCGACTCGCGGTGGTTGCAGAATACGATGGCCGACCGGTTACCCAGCGCGCAGATAAGCCTGAAAAGTGTGTCCGCCTTGTCTTTGTCGGCACTTTTAACCGTTTTAACCCAGAGTTTCTCCGTTTCTGCAGCGCCGGTGCCGGAAAAATTAAGCCGTATGGGATCTTCCAGTCCGAGGAACGCCGGTATCTCTATGGCTGCTGTGGCCGAAGTGAGTATCCGTTTCTTAACCGCTACCAGCTGGCTGATGATAAAAGATATTTCTTCCTGGAAACCCAGTTCGAACGATTTGTCAAATTCATCCAGTACAAGTGTTTCAATACTGCCGGTGGTGATATTGCCGCGCCTGATATGATCGGCCAGCCTGCCGGGTGTACCTATCAACAGCGCTGGCGGTTCTACCAGGTTGTTCTCTTCTGTTTCGCGCAGGTGACCGCCATAACAACAGGTTACTTTAAAAGCCGTTGACATCTTCTTAAATACCTGTTCTATCTGCAGGGCCAGTTCGCGGGAGGGCACAATAATGAGTGCCTGGGTCTTGGGATTTGTTGCATCCAGTTGTTCCAGCACGGGCAGCAGGAAACCGATGGTTTTGCCTGAACCCGTGTCAGACAATAGTATTACGTTATGGTGTTCCTTGTTTGCATGAACAGAAGCCAGCTGCATTTCATTCAACGCATCAATCTCTAAATTCGCCAGGATGCTCTGTGTTGACCAGGTAGTATTTTGCATGGCTGCAAAAGTACGAAACTTACTACTGATGCGGCTTTCAAAAATTGAACCTGTTTAGCGCAACCGTTGTTATATTTGGTGTTCCGGCTCACCCAGTATCATCATTAATGTATACGTCATGTTAACTATTGAAAACAACAGCCTTACAGTACGCATCAGCCCCAAAGGCGCAGAACTGCAAAGTATTTATAG
>CAXTMV010000135.1:0-14421 GCA_964245425.1 uncultured Flavihumibacter sp.
GGGACATATTATATCTATACGATTCAAAAAAAAATAACAATGAAAATATGAATGGGCAAAGGGAAAAAGACAAAAATAAAATAATCCTAATGCTTCAGCGAAGACCATTCATCGGAAATCCTTTTTCAAGTTCCAAAAATGATCGTCAGTTATACTATGATGACATTGGATTTGCATTGCTGTTTTTTTTATGGTGGGTAGGCTTTGCGTTAGGAATTTATTCATCTTCTCAGTCAAACAATCGCATTCTCTTACTTCCTTGCCTGGTAATGGCTTATGTGTATAGTAAAATAGGGCTTATAACTAGGAATGCCATCAATGCCAGCCTGTATATAATAAAACCGGGTCACCGTAAACATTGGCCATGCTGGCGTACTTATGTTACTGCAATTGTGTTTCTTATTATCATTTCCTGGCTAAATTATAATCCTTACAAAAATATGATCCAAAAATGGCGGGAATCCGCCGATAAAAAAGCCTTGAGCCAATTGCCAAAATAGCACCTGAAAAACAATGCGCCAGCGTTGGCAACTTCCCTACCGCTGTTTCAACAACTGTATGGTTTGCTGCCGGGTATTTGTTTTCACTGAAAGCATGTACACACCGGCCTGCAACTGGCCGAGGCCGCCGACAGCAAAGTTGTTAACGCCTTTTTGCAGCAGCACCGTTTCCTGTCGCAGGCTTTTGGAACGTATATCCGTCAGCGTTAGCCGGGCGGATTCCCCCACCGCCGCTTCTACCTGCAGGTTTAGCTGATCCGTAAAAGGATTGGGCGATACGGATACAACAAACCCGGTACTGTTATCCCGAATGATCACGATATTACTGTACGTGAATGTTCCGTCCAGGTCAATCATTTTAAGCCGGTAATACCAGGCAGCCTGGTTTTGCCCGGCAATATTATCAGCATAACTGTAAGACTTCGGCACCGCACTGTTACCTGCAGCCGCCATCGTAGCAATACTGGTAAAAGCAGCACCCTCTTTACTTCGCTGCAGTTCGAAAGACCCGGTATTTTGTTCCTGGCCGGTGGTCCATACAAGCCTGTTGAATAGGCCCTGTTTACTGCCACTGAAACTGGTTAAACGCAGGGGCAATGCCAAGTTGCTGGCACTTGTGTATACAAAGAAACCGCTGAACCCTCTGACATCAAATGTAACCTCCCACCTGCCCTGGGCCGCGTTCCAGATTATTTTACTGTTTACCGGGTTTATTATTACTGTGCCGCCGTCATAGTTACCGGGGTTTGTTCCTACACCATGGGCCTGGTCAACCAGCAGGTGCGCAATACCGGCCGTGTCAGAAGGATAAGCCGGCAACGAAGGATTTGTATCCCGTACCATATTATAAGCATCAAATTCAGCCTGGGTAAAATACAAGGTAACCGTAGCAGTGGCCGTACCTGCATTGCTGACCGGTGTAATATCATAATGACGTTGTACATAAGGACGCCCATTAAAAAAAGGAACCGCTGCATCAACCGTTACGCAAATATTTACATCGCCCGTCAGCGGCGATGCACCCGATGAAGCCATGCCAGCCAGCTGGTTACAGGCCGTATCTGTATACGTTGCCATGGCAGCCTGTGCCGTTACCCGCCGGCAAACGGACGGTCCGCCGGGTATACCGGCCAGTGAAGCACTTTTGTAAGGGGGTGCCGTAGTGGTTAGTATGCCGGTGGTCCAGTTTGATGCAGTACCTGTAAGGGCGAAATTGTTAAGTGTTGCTGTATTGTTGTTTCCGCTGATATCAATGGCGCTGGTAAAGGCTGCATTGTTGAGGCCAACAATGCCCTGGTTAAGCGGGTACAAGACCGACAGACCCGTTTGCCCGGAAGGGTTCAATTCTCCATTCCTGTTATTTTGCAATTCGTCCTGGCAAACAGCCCTGTTCCAGATCCTGATTTCATCCATATCGCCCCGGAAATAGTCGGCGCTACCGGTCAGGCCTACCCTAAAATTAACCGGTGCAGCGGTAGGGCCTGCGGGTGGATTATCCTGCCCCCTGACCGTGCCATCAACAAAAATCTTGCGGGTTATGCCGTCGTAGGTGCAGGCCACGTGGTGCCAATTGCCATCAAACAGGTTAAAGCCTGTTGGCGCAACTTTTAAATTATTGCCACCCCAGTCGCTTATTAATCCACCTTCCAGTCCCGCGCTGTCTGCATTGGTCAGTGTGGTAAAATTGTTTACCGCGGTGCCGCTTCCCCAACCGGCAATGCCATTTTTAATGGTAGGGTCGGAAGGCCTTATCCATGCTTCCATACTGAAGGAGCCGCCTGCGGCGGGAAAACCGGCAGGTGCCGCTAAGAACAATTGATCATTGACACCATCGAAATTCAGGCCCATGGCCTGCGGGTAGGCAAATACCCGGGCAACCCGGTTGCGGCCCGTTCCATTATAGGCTGTAAAATTGCCGCCGATGACCAGCTTTCCATCCGGCTGAAAAGACATGGCCGATACCACATCGTTGTTGGCAGCCGTGCCGGCATTAAAGCTGGCATCTACCGTTCCGTCGGTATTCAGGCGAAGCAGATGGTTGTGTGAAGCGTTGTTGAAAGTAGAGAAATAACCACCGGGAATTATTTTACCATCGGGCTGCAGCAGCAGGGATGTTATCGTAAAATCGGAACCTGTTCCCGGGTTGAAGCTGGCATCCAGCGAGCCATTTACATTAAGGCGCAGTATATTTTGCCTGGCCGTGCCGTTGTATTTTGAAAAAGTGCCGGCCACCACTATTTTTCCGTCTGCCTGCAGCTAAATAGCATACACATATCCATCTGTTCCGGTGCCGGATAAAAAGCCGGCATCCAGTGTACCATCTGCATTCAGCCTGGCAATACCCCCGGCGTTGGAACCATTGCAGGTAGAAAATAGCCCGCCAATCAACAGCTTACCATCGGGTTGAAGGCATACTGCATTCACCGGGCTGTTGGTGGCGGGATTGAATGTATTGTCGGGTGACCCGTTGGGCTGTATGCGGGCAATAAAATTATGGGTGCTGTTATTATAGCTGCTGAAATTGCCTGCAATCAGTATGTTGGCGTTTGGCTGCAGGGCCAGTGCCAGCACGCCCTGGCTGGCACCGGGGCCATTGCTGTTAAATGTATTATCGGGCGTTCCGTCTTCATTGATACGGGCAATACCTGTTCTTGGTATATTATTGAAGCTGGAAAAATAACCGGCTACCAGTATTTTTTTATCGGCCTGTACTGCAATGGCCAATACCTGGTCATTCGTTCCGCCGGCGCCGAAAGCGGGCTCTGCCTGCCCGGAAGCGTCTACGCGGACCAGGCGATTAAAAGGTGCGCCGTTATAACTTTTGAAGCTTCCACCCAGTATAATCTTTTTGTCGGCCTGCACCGCTACCGCCTGCACAAGATTCATGGCGCCGCTATCGGGGTTAAAGCTGAGATCTACCGTACCATCTCCATTGAGGCGGGCGATATTATTTTTAACCAGGTTGGTAGAATAATTAAACAATCCTGCCAGTACAATCTTTCCATCCGGCTGAACGGCAATTGATTTTACAGCGTTATCGGTACTCGCCGTATTGGAAAAACCGGCATCCAGCGTGCCGTCTGTATTCATCCTTGCTACATAATTTCGGGTGATGCCGTTGTAGTTATAAAAATTACCCCCTGCCAGTATCTTTCCATCCGCCTGCACCGCAATGGCGCCGATCAAACTAATAAAATTATTTCCCGGGTCAAAACTATTGTCGAGCGTGCCGTCTGCGTTGATCCTGGCTGTATAATGGCGGGCCACACCGTTATAGGTTACAAACTGGCCGCCCAATAAATATTTTCCGTCTGGCTGTGGCACCATGGTAAACACGATGTTATCCGCGCCTGACCCACCCGTGTTAAAGCTGGCATCTCTTGTGCCGCCCACATTCAGCCTGGTAAGGGTACCCGAAGACACGCCATTGTACGTAGTAAACTGGCCGCCCACTAATATCTTTCCATCTGCCTGTAATGACAGGGAATAGACATCTCCGTCGAAACCACTGCCCGATACAAAACCCGCGTCGATCGATCCGTCGGTATTGAGCCGGGCGATATGGTGCGTGGCATAGGTGTTCCGGTAAAAATTAAACCGGCCGCCGGCTATTATTTTTCCATCGGGTTGCACGGCCAGTGCCTGTACAAATCCATCGAACCCGGTAAAAACAGTAAAAGAAGGATCAACGGTACCGTCTGTGTTGAGCAGGTAAATGAAACCGCTGCCGCCGATCCAGATTTTGCCGTTGGACTGAAGCGCCATGCTGCCGATGATACCATAACCGGCATTGTTGGCCGCAAAACCGGCATCCAGCGTACCATCTGCATTCAGCCGAACAATATTGGACACTTTAACGCCGTTGAAGACGGTAAAGGATCCGCCCACAACCAGCTTGCCGTCGGGCTGCCTGATCATTACGGATGCATAACTGTTATTGGTTGAATTGCCGAAGCCATCGCCCAGGGCCAGGCCTTTGTCTGCAGGGTTAAAGGAAGGATCCAGGCTTCCATCCTGGGCATTTGCGCAGGGCATGGCGGCAATAAAAATGGTGCAGCACGCAAGGATTGCGTACAGTTTTCTTAGTAGTAAAGAAGAAATCATATTATTTTTTTGTAGGAACAGATTTGGACCCGCTTATTCGATGATAAAGATAATAAGACAGGGGCATAAGTTGGTTGCCGGAGACCAGGCCAAGGCCTTTGTGCAGAAAGATTTTACGGAAAGCTATTGTAAAGCAATGCGCAGGCACCGGATAAAATGTTCACCCTACGCCATTTAACGAGTAACGAATGGCGACTACGCAATTCGCGGGTTTGGGCAGGTAACTGAATTCAAAATACCGTAAAAGAACGGTATTTAGTTCTCCATTGCTATCGTTATTTTACTCCTCTGTATCTTATGCAATCTACCCGTCCTATTCGTCTACTATTTTTCTAACAGAGCTTAAATCAATTGATTAGTATGAGACAAGCATGTTATGCATCGCTGCTTTTTTTATCGCTTTTTTCCTGCTTGCCAAGTGTTGCGCAAGACGCCGGGAACAGCCAGGCATTTAAAAAAAAGGGGGCAGACAGCCTTCTGAACCGTTGTTATTTTCGGGAATTACCGTTGTCGTATTACGCCTACCAAAAAATGCTTCGTAACCATTATAATTTTACCATTTTAGGCACCCAGAGCCCTGTCTCCGGCTTTACATTTGAAACAGACAAACCAAGTATCACACTAAAAGGAAATATCTATTCCGCCATGGAAAGCCGTTTACTGGTGAACCTGGAATTAACCGGCGGAGCAGACAACGATCTCTTAAAAATTTTCTCCGGTGATAAATTAAACGGACTTTTCAAAGCTTCACTGGGCTTCAATTATCTGTTGAAAAAACCGAATATAGCGAAGTATTCAATTGACGATGATTTTACAAAAGACCTGCTTAAAAAGACCTCCTGTGATTACCGGGAAACAATTGCGAAAAAAATTGACACCCTGCTAGTCCTGAAAGGCTTTGGAGAAATGCGGGGTATTGTGCCCGACTCTATTGGAATTATGGCTGATTACTTACTGGTAGAGTCTAAAAAGAAGATATATGTCATAAATGATTATCAAAATCGAATGAAGCGTGACGAGTACAGGGACTATTATAAGAAACTCATCCCTGCCATTCTGAAAAAGTATACAACAGATACCGTAAAAGGAAATGACAATGAACTTTTCCGGAGATTCATCAAGGAGCTGGGCGAAAAAGAAAACAAAGAGATTTTATCGGGCGACTTGCTTGCCGACCTAAGCAGGCTTTCTGGTTTTACACAAGATGTATTATACAAGTATCGATTGATTGATCAGAATG
This sequence comes from uncultured Flavihumibacter sp., assembly GCA_964245425.1. GTDB lineage: Bacteria > Bacteroidota > Bacteroidia > Chitinophagales > Chitinophagaceae > JACMLD01. The sequence goes on from CAXTMV010000135.1 coordinate 5,845, forward strand.
ATATTGACACCTATAAAGATGTTTGGCGTTTTAAGCAAATTTCCTGGTTGAATGTGTCTGTAGCAGGTGGAAATGCTACTTTCAGCCTGTATGATACCATCGGCCATGGCATGGATGGCAGCCATAGCTTTACAGCATCGGTAAGTGTAACCTATAATTTCTTAAAAAAATGGACGGCGGCAAACAGGTATTTTTACATGCGTACGGGTATTACTTTCAAAAAGTCGAACAGTTTAATCGACCTGGAAACATTTGATTTCAAAAATACAACAGCTGTCGTAGGTTCCGGTACAGGGCAAATAACCACCGAGGAATCCGGCACTGCCTACAAGGGAAAGCTGGTGGATGGTATTGGTTTTGATTTTCCGATAGAGATTTACTGGGCCCCCTGGAACCAGGATGCGATACCGGGCTTTTATACCAAACTAATGTATAGCTATGGCGCGCCCTGGATAAACAAGAATAAAATACGCCTGGACCTGGGCCTGGTCTGGAATGTGTTGAACGGGGATCCCGATAACAAGAGCGTTTTAACCATCACTCCGTATGTGTCGTGGACCAACCTGGTGGAGGAATACAAAGATGCTGCAAGAACGGTTAAAAAAGACTTATCCGACTTGTTTTCAATAGGCGTTAAAATTGGCGTTCCCGTTAATCTGGGTAAGTAATCATTGGACTGTATAAAAGGATAAGAAGAAGGCAGTAATGCTTTTGCACCGACAGCAATCACTCATCCATTCAATAAAATAGCCATCGCGTATCACAGGCAGCTTTCGGGGCTGCCTGCCGATACTGCGCAAGCGCATCTGAACATGCCTCTGCCGGCTGCCGGCCTTCTCCCATATACAGTAGCCGGGCAACCTTCCTATTATTTGTACAACTTCGTACAATAGCATACATTGACAATAAAAGTAAATATAATCAAATGCGAAATTTAGTGTAAGGATGATGGGCAAGCTCATTTCTCAAATCAATAATCAGAATGTTCAATTAATCGAAACCAAGTCAGGACTCGTCAATCTCGCAGAACATGGAGGCAACCAATCGCAAGCCTGCAAAGCGATGGGTTAGGGTTGCGATGGCTTTTACAGGCGCAGAAAACGGTACGATATCGATAACTTTACCACAAAGACCAGCAAGCATGGAAATAGCACCACCTGCGGAACCGGCGGTTATCCCCTCCCAAAAGATAGTTTACCTCGATCATGTTAAGGTATTGATGACTGTATTGGTGATACTGCATCATACGGTTATTACTTACGGCGGTCCCGGTGGCTGGTATTACCGCCATCCCACCAACAGCAAACCAGCAGTTATATTGATGACACTTTTTGTGTCTACCAACCAGGCATTTTTTATGGGCTTGTTCTTTTTGTTATCGGCTTATTTTATTGAGCCTTCACTAAAACGCAAAGGAGCATGGACGTATCTGAAAGACCGGTTAACAAGACTGGGCATTCCGATGTTGTTTTATTCTTTCATTTTTTCACCCGTGCTTATTTGGCTGGTCTATCATTATGGCGATAAAAAGCCCGCTACCTTTTTACAGTTCCTGCATGGGTTCAACGGCTGGATAAACTTCGGCGTACTTTGGTTTGCGGCTGCATTGCTGATTTTTACCATCGTATTTATTTTGTTATACCCATTTCGCTGGAGCGGGATGGCGGCCATCAGTCAATTAAAGGCTGCAAAAATAATACTATTTGCACTCGGCCTTGGGGCAATAACTTTTCTGGTAAGACTGGTATTTCCCGTCGGTTGGGTATTACAGCCACTCGGTTTTCAACTGGGGCATTTTCCACAATACATCAGCATGTTCGTTATCGGCATCCTTGCCCGAAGGGGAAACCTTGCTGAGCACCTCCATGGTAATATTTCCAGGAAATTTCTTCTGTTGGCAATTGGGCTTATCGTTATCGTGTTTCCCCTGCTGGGCGTATTGCAAGAGATATATCATCATCCGGGCGCTAACTTTAACGGCGGTTGGAACATAGAAAATGGGGTCTATAGTTTTTACGAACAATTGTTGGGGATTAGTATTATGGTGGCCATCACAGGTATTTCCAGGTATAAATGGAATAAATCATCCGCATTCTTAGGCCGGTTATCACGCAGCGCCTTTGCGGCCTATATTTTTCACCCGCTGATTGTAATAGGTCTTTCTTTGCTGGTAAGCGGCATGAATAAACCCCTACTAGAACTCGCCATCGTAGCACCTGCAGCCGTGGTCATTACATTCCTTTTAGCGTATGTACTGCTGAAAATCCCGGTAATAAATAAGATTATATAGCCTATTCGTTTCTGAAACACCGCTGGCGGTTTGACTTCCAGGTATGGGTCTCTCCTACCTTGTATAAGACATGCAGGATTTATTTCTTAACCTGTATAGCTATTGCAGGACGATACAAAATGTATAAAACTGGACACAGCATGTGCGAAACCGAACAATTGATACCAGCAAAGAAATAACAACTGGTTGATTATTAAGCTGTAAAAAAAACGGTACGGTGATGGCTATGTTTTTGTTGTATTCTCAAACCAACAGCATGTTTAAAAACTATCTCCTGCTCACCCTTCGCCAGCTGCGCAGGAACCGCGGCTACTCCTTCATTAACATCTTCGGCCTGGCCACCGGCATGGCGATCGCCCTGGTCATCGGCATCTGGGCCACCGACGAGCTTTCCATCGATCAGGGAATTCCGGACGGCAACCGCGTTGTGGAGATCATGCAAAACCAATGGCCAAAGGGGCAGACAGCTGAGAAAACACCGCCCTTGTATGTTGGTACCACCATATCACCTGCCCTCAACCCCTGGCTGCAAAAAGGAAATTACAAGGATGTCTTTGCCCAGACGGCCATGACCCTTTGGCCCAGCCAGCATTTGCTGGTAAACGGCGACAAGAGCATCGCCCCAACCGGCACCTCGGCGGAGTATACCTTTCCGCTCATTTTCGGCTACCGTTTCCTGAGCGGCGCCGCTGAATCTATGCGCGACCCCAACACCGCCCTGATTTCAAGATCGACCGCCATGGCACTCTATGGCACCGAAAACGCGCTGGGGAAAACCTTTAAATATGAAAATCGGCGCCCCTTCACCGTCGGGGGCGTTTATGCCGATCAGCCCGTGAACAGCAGCTTACATCAGTTTGACTTTTTCATTTCGATGGCCAGCGAGGAAACCAGCTGGTTAAGAAATATCAACAATTTCGAAGATCATGACTGCCGCATCTATGGCCGCCTCGCCGCGAATGCTACGGTAGACAAGGCAACGGCTCGAATCAAGAATATCTGCAGCCCCTATGTCAGCTATTCATATGAAAACTACAAGGTGCTTCCGTTTCAAAATCTGTACCTCCATTACGATGATAGCAACCCGCTGGGTGAAGGCCGGATAGTCTATGTTAGGATGCTTGGGATCATTGGGATCTTTATCCTGTTGCTGGCCTGCATTAATTTTATGAACCTGGCCACGGCCCGCAGTGAAAAACGTGCGAAGGAAGTTGGCATTCGTAAGACCGTCGGCTCACTGCGTGGTCATCTCATCGCCCAATTTCTCGGCGAGTCCGTGTTGCTGGCATTCCTCTCTTTTGTCCTCGCCATTGTACTGGCAGCGCTGACCCTGCCGTGGTTCAACCAGTTGGCGGGTAAGACCATGGTTTTCCCCTGGACGAACCAGGTTTTCTGGAGCCTTTCGTTGATCAGTACCTTGCTCACCGGTCTGCTGGCGGGCAGCTACCCGGCCTTCTATCTTTCCGGTTTCCGCCCGGTAAAAGTCCTCAAGGGAACGTTCAAAGCGGGCAAAGGCGCCAGTATGCCACGTAAGGTGCTCGTTGTTGCCCAATTCTCCATATCGCTGGCGCTGATCATCGGCACCATCGTTGTATTCCGCCAGATCCAGTTTGCCAAAAATCAACCGCTGGGTTATGATCAGACCGGGCTGATTACCGTTCCCGATAACACGAAGGAATTGGACACGCATTACGAGGCCCTTCGAAAGGGTCTGCTCAACACGGGAGTGGTATCTAATATCGCCAACTCTTCTACCACACTGAATGGATTTTATCGCAACAATATGCTCGAATGGGAAGGAATGAGCGAGGAGGCAAAAAACCAGTCGTTCCGCGACGTAAACGTAAATGCCGATTTCGGTGCAACCGTTGGCTGGAGCGTTGTGAAAGGTCGTGACTTTTCACGTGCGCACCTCAGCGACAGTGTCGCCGCCATCGTCAATGAAACGGGTGCCCGTCTCCTTGGTTTTAAAGATCCCATTGGTAAGAGCATCAAGCATTGGGGAAAATCCTATAGCATTATCGGCGTAACGAAGGATATCATTAGCAACAGTCCTTATTTTGCGGTGCAGCCTGCGATCTTCCTGGGCGATGGTGGCCATGACGTCTTTACTATCCGCCTCAAAGCCGGTACGCCGGTGCATACCGCCCTCTCCGCGATAGAACCCGTCTTCAAACAGTTCAACCCTGCAAGCCCCTTTATCTACTCTTTTATTGATGAGGAGTTTCAACAGAAGTTTAATACCGAGTCTAGGATTGGCCATCTCGCCACGGTGTTTTCCGGTCTGGCGATTCTTATTTCCTGCCTGGGCTTGTTTGGTCTTGCCTCCTTTGTTGCTGAACAACGGACCAAGGAGATCGGCATCCGCAAAGTGCTGGGCGCCCGCGTAACGGGCCTGTGGGCGCTGCTGTCGGCCGACTTCATTAAGCTGGTGCTGTTGTCGATGCTGATTGCAATACCTGCTTCGTATTATTGCATGGATCAATGGCTGCAAAACTATCCGCTTCGCACTTCCTTATCTGCCTGGATCTTTGTGGCGGCCGGTTTAGGTTTGTTATCGGTAACACTGGCGACGGTCAGTTACCAGGCGGTGCGGGCGGCGTTGATGAATCCTGTAAAAAGTTTGCGCAGCGAATGAGGTGGATGATGGATTGGTAAGATGGTCGTTTGACTTGGATGCCTAATTAGTCTTATATTTCCCGAAATTATCTATTCTCGTTTTACTGGTGCTATCATTCTTTATTATAGCTGTTTGGTATATAAAGCGATATTGAAAGTCTCCCTTTTTTTATTAATTTCTTTAATGGCAGCATCTTGTCCCTCTGTCTTGCAACTGCAACGGAACATTTTTAGACAACACTGTCTCTAAAATCATTTTTTTCCATATTGCTTTCTTTTGATAAAATCTGCATGATAGAAAATTGATTGTAGAACTGCTATTTTACCGGCTTGTATTTCTTCAATGCGGAAGCTGCTTCCGCTAGTAGTTTATCTGCCGTCATCGATCCAATTATTTTGTATTGAAGTACACCGCTGCTATCGATAAACAAATAAGTGGGATAGCTGTCAACGGCATATTTTTCCGCCAACTGTACACCTTCTCCTTTTTCCGCATCTATCATAAAAGGTACGAAGTCGGCGTTGAATTTTTGCCCGACTTTTTCCTGGGTAAAAACTTTTGTTGCCATTACTTTGCAAGGGCCACACCAACTTGTGTAGATGTCTACAAAAACCAGTTTTTGTTCCGCAGCGGCTTTACCCAACATATCTCTCCAACTACCATTGTTAAACTGTATCCCTTGTGCGTTTACAACCGTTACAACCACCAATAAAAGTCCTGTACAAAAAATTTTATGCATACGTATTTTTTAAGACGGGTAAAGATAAATTTTTACAGGGAATACCATCCTGTTAAAAAGCCTCACCAATGGTAAAATAATAGCCAGCCGAGCCCTGGCCAAAGGCAGCGTCGAGACGGATACTTATTTTATATTTTTTATTTAGCTGGTACCGCAGCCCCAGCCCGTATGAAGTTCGAACATGATCCGCAATTTGTTGAACCTCCGGGCTCACCGCGCCGCTGTAGGCTTTAGCCGCTAACTCTTTGTTAGAAAAACCTTCGGTTGCATTCGATATTGAGAAAGATACTTGCAAACGCTGTTAGGGCTGATGCCCAATCTTTCTACTCCATCATTGCCCGCTTTTTTGAAAGGAGGTCACTTGAAGCAAAACAAGGATAGCGCCATACTATAAGTCCTTTTAGAAACTTTAATTTCCTTCATTCTGTTTAAATTTGTTTATATGGAAACGGATCGGGGTTCGGCAGTAAGCTGCAAAATCACTTCTAAAAATGCAATCAATAAAAAGTATCAATCTAAAATAAAAAACGGTTCATATGAAATTTTATCACTTTAAGGATTTATTATACAAGACCGGTTCTTTGTTTGCGCTGTTTGTTTTCTTTGGTTTAAACGAAGCCGTTGCGCAACATCCTGTAGGCATCTTTGATGATCATAAAGACATCGGCAACCCTAAACTAAAAGGCGATGCCAACTACGATGAAAAAACACAAACGTATAATATTGCCGGTGCGGGTTATAATATCTGGTTTAACCGAGATGAGTTTCAATATGTGTATAAAAAAATAAAAGGCGATTTTATACTCACAGCCGATTTTGCATTTACCGGCGATACGGCCGGCGCCACAGGGCATCGTAAAATCGGATGGATGATCAGGGAATCAACCGATGAAGCCGCGGCCGCAATGGTCGGCTGCGTGCATATTGATGGCTTAACGGTGCTGCAGTGGAGACCGTACCGCGGCATGTTTATGAGAGACCCTGAAGATGAAATTTTCTTTTCCAAAAAAGGCGGCCAAACCATGCAACTGCAGCGCATTGGAAAAACCATTACCATGAAAATTGCACATCCCGGTGAGCCATTGCAACTGGTAGGTTCACACCAGGCTGACGATATGAAAGACGAAGTGCTGGTAGGGCTTTATATTCTTTCGCACGATTCTAGCAGTGTTGCACATGCGAAAGTTTGGAATGTGCGCATCGATAAGCCTGTATTCAATCCATATACATCTAACCCGCATGTTGCCGCAACACCCGTACGCGATGTGTTGGGCTGCAGGCTGGAGATACTGGATGTAGCAAATGGCAGCCGCCGGATCATTCACGAAAGCAATGGAAAATTTGAAGCACCTAATTGGATGCCCGATGGAAACAGGCTATTGTTCAATGAAGGCGGATCAATCTACACAATCCCCATCGATGGCGGACAGCCGGAGAAATTAAATACGGGATCCATTGCCCACAACAATAATGATCATGCTATTTCCTTCGACGGAAAAATGCTGGCCATCAGCAGTCAGCGCGAAGGATTACCGGGCTGGGGTTCCACTGTTTATACAGTGCCACTAGCTGGAGGTGAACCGCGGTTGATTACCGAGCAGACCCCCTCTTATCTGCATGGCTGGAACCCTAATGGAAAAGAAGTAGCCATTGTAGCGCAGCGCAATGGAAGTAAAACATTCAACCTGTACAAAGTTTCATTGAAAGACAATAAGGAAACGCAGCTCACTTTTAATACAAGTGGACATGTTGACGGGCCTGAATATTCGCCAGACGGTAAATATATTTACTACAACGCCAATGTCTCAGGTACGATGCAAATCTGGAGAATGAAGCCAGACGGAACCGGCAATGAACAACTTACTTTCGATGACTTTCACAACTGGTTCCCGCATATATCTCCCGACGGTAACTGGATCGCATTTATTTCCTTTCAGCCGGATATAGATCCCGATTCGCATCCCGGATACAAAGACGTACTGCTCCGTGTAATGAAACTGACCGCACCAGGTGGTCCAAAAGTAGTGGCCTATTTGTATGGCGGACAAGGTACACTCAATGCACCATCCTGGAGTCCCGATAGTAAACATCTCGCATTTGTAAGAAATTCAGAATAAATACAATAAAATATATATGAAAAAAAATCTATTACTTTCCATTATCGCGGCAGTGATGGCTGTGGCAACGGTTCAGGCACAAAAGGGCAAATGGATTGTTTTATTTGATGGTAAGTCGACCGACAAATTTAGAGGGTATGGCATACCAGGTTTTCCCGATGCGTGGAAAGTAGAAGACGGTGCCCTGGTTGCCCAAACCGGCTTGCCCAATCTCGATTTGGTTACCAAAGACAGCTTCAAAAATTTTGAACTGGCGTTTGAATGGAAAATGTCTGAAGGTGGTAACAGTGGTGTGTTTTATCATATGAAGGAATCGCTCACCCACCAGTCGGGTAATGGCAACAGTCTTAACTGGCTGGATAATTTCGAAATGCAATTACTCGATGATATTGGCTTTAATGATAAAGCGCCCATCCGTTCTGCAGGTTCACTGTATGATTTGATTATTCCTGTCAATAAAAAATTAAAACCAGTGGGTGAATACAACACCGGAAAACTAATTGTAAATGGAAACCATGTTGAGCACTGGATCAACGGCGTTAAAGTAGTAGAATATGAAAATGGATCGCCTGAGTTGACTGCATTGCTCGCCAAAAGCAAATTCAAAGACAATCCAAATTACGGTAAATCTCCCGACGGGCTAATTATGTTTCAGCACCACGGGCAAAAAGTTTGGTTTAAAAATATCAGGGTTAAACAATTATAATAGCGAAGACCAAAACATCATCCTCCTTAGACAATTTTATTACTCCAAAACAGTAGCATCTTGATATAATCAAAACATTTTCAATTGGTTATTTTCATGCTCTTT
>CAXTMV010000136.1:0-9603 GCA_964245425.1 uncultured Flavihumibacter sp.
TGCCTACACAGTTTGCGAAAATCAGGCCGGGCAACACCGTTATTGACCTGGGTTCAGGGGCCGGCAATGACTGTTTCATCGCCCGCGCCGAAACAGGAGAAACCGGCCAGGTGATAGGCATCGATTTTACGCCTGCCATGATCGAGAAAGCCAGGTTAAACGCCGATGAATTAGGTTATAAAAATGTTACGTTTCGCCAGGGCGATATTGAAAATATGCCGATCAGTGCAAATACCGCTGATGTCATTGTCAGCAATTGTGTTTTAAACCTGGTGCCGGATAAACGAAACGTCTTTACGGATATATTTCGTGTTCTGAAAGCCGGGGGACATTTCAGTATTTCCGATATTGTTTTAACGGGTGAATTGCCGGAAGCCTTGCAAAAGGATATGGAAATGTTTGCCGGCTGCGTAGCAGGCGCTATTCAAAAAACGGCCTACCTGCAATTAATAACTGATACCGGCTTTGAAAATATTACCCTGCAAAAACAAAAGCCGATTGTTATTCCGGACGATATTTTAAGCCGCTATCTCAATGCGAAAGAATTGAGTGCATTTAAAGCAGGGAATACCGGCATTTTCAGCATAACAGTGTTTGCTCAAAAACCAGCTTGCGGCGCACCCGGAACGGGATGCTGCTAATAATCAATATGAAAAAATATTACAGAACCATCCTTATTACCGTTTCCGTTGCGGTGCTCAACCTGATTTTTGGATTTGACCCAGAATTCACTATTATAAACCTTATCTGGTTAATCCCCCTCCAAACACAATGAAAAAAATTTTAGTGCTTTGCACAGGAAACAGCTGCAGGAGTCAGATAGCCGAGGGCTATCTCAGGCATTTTGCAGGTAAAAAAGCTGAGGTATACAGCGCCGGCATTGAAACGCATGGTGTGAACCCACTTGCTGTAACAATTATGCAGGAAGACGGCATTGATATCGCTGGTCATACCTCCAACCATGTGAACGAATATAAAGACATCCATTTCGACTACATAATTACGGTATGCGATAATGCAAATGAGCGCTGCCCGGTTTTTCCTTCAACAGCAAAGAAGTTTCACCAGAATTTCAATGACCCTTCAAAAACCAGCGGCACGGCGATGTCAATAATGAACAGTTTTAGAACAGTAAGAGATGAAATTAAAAAATATATGCAGCTGTTTGTTGAAGCGCATTTGAACTCGGTCCACTGATCATGCTAACAATTATTTTTTAACAGTCGCTCATAATCAGCTGCTGTATCAATATCAATATCTCCCAGCGGAAAGGAGACAGTAGCAATATCCTTTTGTTGCAGAATCAGTTTTTTTGCCCCTACATCACCTTTTAATGCCAACAAATCTGCAAAAATGGACCGCGCAAAAATGGCCGGTATGCCGATGCTGTCGCCATATTTGCTCGCTACAATAGCATGCGCTTTTTCCTTTTGCACTTTTATCAGTTCATCAAGCAAGCCGGCACTGGTATGGGGCTGGTCACATACCATAAAAAGAACGTTTTCCGGTGGCTCTGCCTGATCCAGCAGCCAGTTTAATCCGCAGTGTATGGAGGATGCCATGCCTTCCTGCCAAAACGCATTGGTAATATAAGCGAGTTTGTCATGTATGATACCAGGCTGTACCAGCATGGCATTGGCACCCAGCACAACCGTTACACGGTTGGCCGCGGAGGCCATTGCTATTTCTATGCTATGCTGAAGCAGGGTAGTTTGATTGAAAACAAGGGTCTGCTTGGGCTTACCCAACCGGGAAGAAGCGCCGCCAGCAAGGATAACAATATCACAAGACGATTGCATAACAAGCGCAATTGAATAGGTTTTGCTACAATTATTTATCGGCCGGCCAGTGGTATTTGCTCTATTGTTAAGGCAGATCGATTATGAATGGGCCCGGTATAATCCTTCAGGGAGATACCTTTTGCAACGGCAAATATGGCTTTTATTTCAGCTAATATAGATAAAGCGATTTCTTCGGCTGTTTCGGCGCCAATGTCCAATCCTACAGGGCTATGAATAGCAGATAATTGTGCGCGGGTAAAATGGATCCCCTTTTCACTTAGCTCCGCCAGTATCCGTTCAAACTTTTTCTTTGGCCCCAGCATGCCGATGTACATCATCTGTTTTTCAGCCATTGCTGCCAGCATTTCCTTATCGTAGTTATAGTTATGCGTCATTAACACAATGGCCGTTCTATCCTGAAAAGCAACATGGCCCATTACCTGTTCAGGTTTCGCCAGCAATACCTGGCAACTGGCCGGAAATCTTTCCTTCTTTGCATAAGCGGGGCGCCCATCAATGATAGTGGTTTTCCATCCCAATATTTCAGCCATGGCAACCAGTGGCAGGATATCATTGCCCGCCCCGATTATAACCAATGAAATAGCGGGCGGAATAAAATCCGTAAATGCGGTAAACTGGAATGTATCGGTAATATAGTGGTGAAAAGTTGATTGCCCGCGATCCAATGCATCTTTGGCGCCTGCAATTAAAGCATCGGTCAGAAAAATACCTTCACCGGTTAAAGTTGAGCTTTCATCCAGCAATAAGCAGGTGCCGGGTTGCGGATCTCTTTTATTGGATAAGCAAAACAGGGTAACCAATGATACCGGATTTTTTTTGCCGGCGATTATCTTTAAAAGCTGGAGCGGGTTATTTATTTTATCGGCCACCACCGGCTCAATCAGCACCTGTATAATCCCGTTGCAGCCAAGTTGCATGCCCATTACTGCATCTTCTTCGTCGCTGGTATCATAAGTAACCAGCATGGATTGCTGTTGCATAATTACCAGCAACGCTTTGCGAAGCGCATCCCCTTCCAGGCAACCACCGCTAATGGCGCCGGTAAGCCGGCCCTCTTCCGTAATCAGCATCCGGGCGCCAGGCCTGCGGTAAGAAGAACCATCCACCTGCACAACCGTTGCCAGTGCTGTCTTTATATTATCCTTTACCGCTTCATCGTATGCCCTGATAATATCTTCAATTTCTTTCATACCAATCTATTTGGATGGCAGGTAAGCGCCTTTATCAATCCATGCCTTAAAATCTTTTGCAAATGCAGCATGGCTCACAGGTGGCAGCGTTCTGCCATCACCCGGGTTCCATCCGCCCAATACCAGTTTATCATTGGTAACATGATCGATCAATTGCGCCAGTGTTTTATGACCATTGCGATTGGGATCTTTTAATTGTGCTGCCAGCTCTCTGGGGGATTTACCTTCAAAAACCATTTTCATGTCGGCAGGCGGCAAATGCCAGTTGGGGTTGCCAGGCGGCATATGCGCCCCGGCCGTATTTTGTGGCTGGTGACAATTTGCACATTTCAATGCATACAGGCCTTTTCCATCGGGGCCTCTTTTTACATTTTGTGTATGCAAATGGCTGTCGTCTCCCTGTAACGGTATATCGCCTTTCGGATGACAATTCATACAACGCGGGCTCATCAATACTTTATAAGCCGCTAAGAAAGCCTTTTTTGAACCAATGCTGTCTTTCAGCGGTGGTAAATTATCTGCAGCGTAAGCATTTGTACAGTATGGTTGATCGCTGAAATGATCGGACATGGCAAAAGAAGAAAAAGCCACCAATGCTATTACCATACCAATGATTGAATACGTTCTCATCATTTTTTGATAGTTATGCTTTCAGGTTTATGGATCCAAAGGGAAGTTTTCTGATGCGTTTGCCCGTTGCTTTAAAAATGGCATTCGCGATAGCGGGCGCTGTTGGCGGAACACATGGTTCTCCTGCACCTCCCATCTTATCCGTACTCGGCACAATATGCACTTCTATGGCCGGCGCTTCATACATGCGCGCTATCTTATAATCATGAAAATTACTTTGTTGCACCATGCCTTTGTCAATGGTTATCTCTCCATACAAAGCCATCGTTAACCCAAACACAATACCACTTTCCATCTGCGCCTTCACCCCATCAGGATTAACCGCCAACCCGCAATCGATGGCACAGGTTACTTTATGTACTTTAACATGGCCATGGGCATCAAGCGAAATTTCTGCCACCTGTGCCACAAAGCTGAGAAAAGATTCATGCACGGCCACCCCATGAAAATGCCCCTTGGGCAATGGTTCACCCCATCCTGCTTTTTCTGTGGCCAGGTTCAATGCGGCCAAATGCCTTTTATGATCTTTTAGTAAATGCCGGCGATAATCAACAGGATCTTTACCCGCCTGTGCGGCCAGCTCATCGATCATCGATTCCATGGCATAACCGGTATGGGTGTTGCCGACAGATCGGTACCATAATACATGCACCGGCAGTTTGGGGCTGTGCAATCCTACATAACTATCTGCCAGGCCTGTTGTATAAGGCGAATCATTAACACCTTCTACCGACGACCCATCGATACCATCTTTTATCATGGCGGCAAACATGGTTCCCTCCATAATGGATTGCCCTACGATGGTTTGCTTCCAGGCCACTGGGTAACCATCATCGCCCACACCAATTTTAATGCGGTGCAGAAAAGCCGGACGGTAATAAGCAGCCCGCATATCGTCTTCTCTTGTCCATACCATTTTTATTGCCTTGCCGCTTGCTTTGGCAATGTGCACCGCCTCGGAAACAAAATCGGAATCAGGCGTGGCACGTCTTCCGAAACCGCCACCGAGGTAAGGCGTTATCATATCTACCTGTTCATTTGCAAGGCCAAGAATTTTTGCGGCGGCCGCCTGGTCTACGCCGGGCAATTGTGTACCTGTCCATATTTCGCATTTATTGTCGCCTATTTTTACGGTACAGTTAATGGGTTCCATGGGTGCATGCGCCAGGTAGGGAAATTCATATTCCGCCTCAATAATTTTCACCGCTTTTTTCAAACCTGCTTCTACATCTCCTTTTTGCAGTGCGGCTGCACCTTTTTGGTCCGCCAGCTTTTTATAGTCGGCCAATTGTGACACACTGTTAAGGTTGGTATTCGGACCCGGATCCCACACTATCTTTAATGCATCGCGTCCTTTTTTTGCCGCCCAGAAATGATCCGCCAGCACGGCCACCCCCGTAGGGATTTCAACCACCTCACGTACACCAGTAATCGCTTTAGTAACGGAAGCATCAAAAGAGATTACTTTGCCACCTATTACAGGTGAATGGGCCACCAAGGCTGTCAGCAAACCGGGAAAATGCACGTCCATGCCATATTTGGCAGTGCCGTTTACTTTATCGGGCGCATCCAGCCTTTTTACTCCTTTGCCAATATATTTCCATTGTTCCGGCTTTCTTAGTTCTACCCCGCCGGGAGGAGGCAGGGCAGCGGCTGCCGTGGCCAGTTCCCCATAACTTGCTTTTTGATTGCCGTAAATAACCATTCCGTTTTCCGTCTTACAATCCGCTGGTTTTACGCCCCATTTTTCTGCCGCCGCTTGTACCAGCAAAACCCTGGCAGTGGCGCCCGCTTGCCGGTAACGGTCAAATTCAGACCAAGTGGTACTTGAGCCGCCGGTAATCTGTAAACCAAAAGCAGGATGCAGGTAAGATTTTCCTGCGGGACTGTGTTCAATGCTGATATTTTTCCAGTCGGCATCCAGTTCTTCTGCAATCAGCATGCTCAGTGTTGTCCAGATACCCTGTCCCATTTCTACATGCGCCAGGGTTATGTTGATGCTCTCATCTACCCCTACGCGTAAAAAGGCATTGGGCGAAAAATAAAGCGTGGGGGCGCCTGCATTCAGCTTTTTTAATTGCTTTGCGCTTACGGGAAGCATAAAGGAGATGACCAGCCCGCCACCCAGTACAGCGCCAGATTTGAGAAATTGCCTTCTGCCTATTTGTGTTGATTCACTCATTGTATGCCTCCTTCTTTTTGTAGTTTAGCCGCCAGGTGAATGGCTTTTCGGATACGCGGATAGGTTCCGCAGCGGCAGATATTACCGCTCATGGCATTATCGATATCATCGTCAGTCGGGTTGGGATTTTCACGCAGCAACACGGCGGCAGACATTAATTGCCCGCTCTGGCAATAGCCGCATTGCGGCACATCTTCTTCCAGCCAGGCCCTTTGCAACACATGGTTGGATGCAGCCGACAGGCCTTCGATGGTGATGATCTGCTGCCCGGCAGCCCTTGACACCAGCGTTACACAAGACCTTACGGCTTCACCATTCAGGTGAACGGTACAGGCCCCGCACTGGGCCATGCCGCAGCCAAATTTTGTTCCGGTCAGCCCCAGTACATCGCGTAGCACCCAGAGCAGGGGCATATCGGCAGGCACTTCTGCTTCATATTCCTTTTGGTTAATGATGAATTTTGCCATACATTAATTTTATTGTTAAAACAGGAAAGCAAATAATCTACTTTGCCTGTAAAGATTGCCATTAGCTACCCAATAAATAAAAGCGTACCTGAAAATTACGCTTTTTTTGCGTTAACTACCGGTAATTGCTCCTGTCAATGCAAGTAAGCCCAAATAATCAGCCAAGATAATAGACGATGGGATTAAAAGAGGAGGCCCAAAATATCCGTATTTTTATCCCGGATATTCGAATCGCCTTAGAATCATCTTCCAGGCATTTTATTTAAAGGAATCAATAAACCTGATTTTATTATATGTCCTATTGCAGCGCCATAGAAACCATGACGGGCGACAGAAAAGATTTGCACAAGGCCTATCACGATAAACTATACGGATTTCCCATCCACAACGATAATGAATTGTTCTGCCGCCTGGTGCTCGAAATAAACCAGGCCGGTCTCAGCTGGGAAACCATCCTTAAAAAAGAAGCCGGCTTCCGGAAAGCCTATCACAATTTTGATCTCAGGAAAGTAGCAAAATATACGGAAGCCGACAGGGCAAGGTTGATGGCCGACGCAGGTATCATCCGCAACCGCCTTAAAATAAACGCCGCCATAGAAAATGCGAAGGCTATCCTGCAGCTGCAAAAAGAACATGGTTCTTTTGAAAATTGGCTAACCTATCAGCATCCAAAAACAAAAGAAGAATGGGTAAAACTGTTCAAATCCACTTTTAAATTTACCGGTGGCGAAATTGTAAATGAGTTCCTGATGAGCATCGGCTACCTGCCCGGGGCACATACCAGCGATTGCAGGGTGTATAAAAAAGTACTGAAAGAAAAACCACTATGGGATAAACGATAGCGGATATGAAAAGCAGTTATTGCTAACCGTTATTTTTTGCCCGGCGCCGGAAAGACCTTATTTGCCTGCGCCCATTCATTCCACTTCTTTTCCAGCTCCGCTACTTTCCCCGGATATTGGGAGGCCAAATCATGCAGCTCCGTTTCATCGGTTTCAATATGGTACAGTTGCCAGGGTTCTTTGTTACGGGCAACCAGTTTCCAGCCGTTGTACCGCACATAACGCGCACCAAAATGTTCATTAAAAAGCGCGGCATGTATCATTCGCGGCTTCCCTTTAAATACCGGTGCCATCGAAATACCCTGGGTGGGAGCAATGCTGCGGCCCTGGTAAACAACGGGGTACTTTGCCTTCGCCAATTCCGCAAAAGTGGCCATAAAGTCCATTACATGCCCGGTCTGCCGGCTGATGCTGCCTCCTGGCAGGGTAATACCTGCCGGCCAGCAGACGATCATGGGCGTACGAATACCGCCTTCGTACGATTCGGCCTTTGCATAACGGTAAGGTGTATTCGCTACATTGGCCCAGCGAAGGCCAATGGATGCATAGGTTGTTTCGGTGCCGGGCATTAATTTCTTTTGTCGGTCGTATACAATGGGCCGGCCGTTGCGGGTTTGCCCGGGCCTGTCGAAGCCAGGTCCGTAGGCTGCACAGTCTTCCGGGCTGGCGCCATTGTCGCTCAGAAAAATAACCAGTGTATTATCCAGTCGGCCGTTTTTTTTCAACGCTTCAATAATACGGCCAATGCCCTGGTCCATCCGGTCTATCATGGCGGCATGCACGGCCATCGCAGCAGCGTCCCAGGCACTGTCGGGGTTGTCTTTCCAAGCCAGTTCATTGTTTACCCGCGGAGACAACGGCGATTTCAGCGAGTCAACAATGCCCATCTGCAGCATGCGCCGGTAGCGCCGCACCCGTATGGAATCCCAGCCTTCATGGTAACTGTTTTTATATTTGTCCATATCTTCCGGCAAGGCCATCAATGGCCAGTGAGGCGCTGTTTCTGCCACGTACAGAAAAAAGGGTTTGTCTGAACGGCTCATTTCGTTGATATAAGCCACTGCCGTATCGTTAATGGCATCTGTATGATAATACCCGGCTGGCACGGTTTGAACCGGCTCCGTTCCATTTACCAGCGAAAACGGATCGAAATAATCTACCACGCCCCAGATATTACCCCAGTATTTTTCAAAACCCCGGTTGGTAGGGTATTGGTTCAGCGGTGAAAACAGCGGGTGATCTGCCTGGTGGCTCAGCCATTTCATTTGTGCTGTTGCGGTAGCCTGCGCTGTTGTATTGGATACATGCCATTTACCCGACATGGCAGTATGGTAGCCGGCCGCTTTTAGCAATTCGGCAAGGGTGATGGTGTTTTCGGTCAGGTATCCCCGGTAGCCTGGCAGATCTTCATCGTCTGTCATATGCCCGATGCCCGCCGCATGGTTGTACTGGCCGGTTAGCAGTGCTGCGCGGGTAGGGCAGCAGCGCGATGTATTGTAAAAACAAGTGAATCGAATGCCGTTGGCCGCCAGGTAATCGATGTGCGGGGTGTGGATCTCGCCGCCATAACAACCGATGTCTGAAAACCCCAGATCATCAGCAAGAATGAGTACAATATTGGGCCGCTTATCTGCCGGTTGGGATAACCCGGTTGAAAAAAAGACAAGGGCAAAAATGAGCGGCAGGAGAAATTTCATTCCATATGATTTATGCGTTGTCACACCATATAGAACTCCCACTGTATGCGATCGATGTCTTTGAAGGCAACATAATTTTTTTGTAAAGTAGCATCGTGTTTTACACCTGTATTATCAACGCCGGCCTCCCGCAGGCCCTGTGCAAAACGCTTTAATTCTTCTTCAGACTCGCAGGCAATGGCCAGGTGATCAGTACCAATGGTAAAGGGGTTGAAGCTTACATCCTCACCTGCCTTCTTAAAAACAATAAATACGCCCCCCACCGGAAACGCAAACAGGGAATCGTTCTCCAGCAGAATGGGAAAGCCGATAACATCGCGGTAAAATTTCTTGGATGCTTCCAGGTCGGTGCAACGTAAATTGACATGATGCAGCCCCGGTGTTTTTGGATTGATTGCCATGGTTATAGATTTAATAATTTGGTTAAATATAAACCCTGGGGCGCAGATCGGCTAATTTTTAGTATGGCATCTACGTTAAATTGTTTTTTGCTTACCTTATGCAAAATTATATTGCTTGTCTTTACCATCCCGCAGATCATTTCTCAAAAAAACGGCCCTGGCCGGCGGCAGTTTACTGGTACTGCCTGCATGGGTTAACGCAGGCCACCCGGTGCCCACGCCAGCACTATACACCCTCAGTGATCAGCTGGTAGCTGACTGGGGCAATACTTTGCTGGGATTGCAGGTAACCGGCGCTGCATCGGATGCTGATTTCGGTGGCCTCCTGTCGCCCGATAACAAAAAGGTACCCGGCCGTTGCGGAGATGCCATCTACCCCTTCTTCTACCTGG
>CAXTMV010000136.1:9613-14344 GCA_964245425.1 uncultured Flavihumibacter sp.
TACCTGGCCCATAAAACAAAAGATCACAAATACCTTGACGCAGCGCATTCATTATACAACTGGATGGAACGAACCGTTAGCCAGCCCGATGGCAGCTGGCTGAACGAACCCGTAAAAGGTTCCTGGAAGGGCATCACCGTTTTTACCGCAACCGCACTGGCAGAAACAGTAAGACTGTATGGCAATATGATGGAAAAGGATTTCAAATCGGCCCTTGAACACAGGTTGCAGAAAGCCGGCCAATACATCCACGATAATTTTTCTATGGATTATGGCAATATCAATTACCCGATTTCCGCAACTTATTGTCTTTGCCTGCTGGGAGAATTGCTGGGCAACAGGGCCTTCACAGAAAAGGGAAAAAGCCTGGCACAACAGGCGTTAAAATTTATTACGGCCAAAGATGGATTTATATATGGCGAGGGAACACCTTATTACCAGGCCAGTGCCAAGGGCTGCTTTGGCATTGACCTCGGTTACAACGTAGAAGAGTCGCTTCCGGCGCTTGTTTTATATGCCCGGTTCAACAAAGACGCTGAAATGATGGCTGCCGTTAAACGGTCCCTGCATACCCACCTGCAGTTTATGCTGCCCGATGGTGCCTGGGACAATAGCTGGGGTACCCGCAATTTTAAATGGACCTACTGGGGCAGCCGCACGTCAGACGGTTGCCAGCCTGCTTTTGCGTTAATGGCCAGCCAGGATCCTGTTTTCTATACCGCCGCATTGGCCAATACCCGTTTGTTACAAGCCTGCACAAAAAATGGTTTGTTACAGGGGGGGCTCCATTGTGCCTCGCATGGCATCACACCTACCATACACCATACGTTTTGCCATATCAAGGCACTCGTAACCGTTCTTACCCAGGCGGACGATCATCCATCGGACATGTCTTCCGGCACCCTGTTGCCGCGTGCACAGGAATATGGCAAACTTTTTTTCAGCGATGTACAAACCTGGCTGGTAGCAAAAGGAAAATTTAGGGCCACTGTAACAGGGTACGACCGAGAATATAAGGAAACCAAGAACGGTCACCCTACGGGCGGCGCACTAAGCTTGTTATGGCACGCTGATACAGGCCCATTGCTGGTGGCCAGTATGAACCAATACCAATTGTTTGAAGCCGGCAATATGCAACCCGATACAGATCCTTTGTCGATGCCCCTGACGGCACGGATAGAAATGAAAACGGCTACTGATACTTACATGAATATAGCCGATCTGAATGCGACCCTGCAAGATTCGGCAGACCATGAGCAGGTTACCATTACCACCCGTTCCAGGCTGGTGAACGGCAAGCAGGAAAATCCACCCACCGGTACGGTACAATGCCAGGTAAGCTATACTTTTTCTGCTGCCAAAACAACACTGGCATTCAGCTGCGATCAAAACGGCCTTTCCCAAAATATTCGGATCGTACTGCCAATTGTATCCCCTGCTACAGAAAGTGTAAAAAGAATATCCCCCAGGGTCATAGAAATAAAAAAAGAGAAGGCAACGGTACGCATTTCAGCTAACCGGGATCTTATTCTTTTACCTACCAGTGATGGCAGGGTTTTCAATTTTGTACCGGGAATGGAGGCGCTGCCGCTGGCGATTGATCAAAACGATGCGCAGGTGGAACTGGAAGTTATTTAGCCGGCTGCTTGCATTACCTGATCAACACTACCACCCCCTTTTTTTGCATCGCCACTCCATTGCACCTGAACTGCAATATCCACACATATGTATCGGACAACACATACCGGAGGTCGTCGCCCTTTTCCTTTTCCTTGCCATCCCAGCCAACAATATCCCGCAGGGTGGGGCCTTTTGATTCGTACACCATATTACCCGGCCGGTTAAATACCCTGAAATAATCTATTGGCGGATTGTCTTTATACCGTGAGACGGGCCTGAACCGATCATTGACGGCATCTTTATTGGGTGTAAAAGCATTTGGAACAAAAATGCTCAGGTTTCCGCATAATACTTCCAATACAACCACATCGCTGGCCACACAATTGAATTGATTGGTAACCGATACCCTGAAATGTTTTATTGTATCAGGGATACTGGTTGTAATGGCCGCGCTGGGGTCTTTTACCTGGTTGGCCGGCGTCCATTGATAGCTGATGACATCGGGTGAACCAATGGCCGTTAAAGTAACGGGTTCGGGACCTGCTGTTATAAAGGCCGGTACCACCTGCGCCGTAACCCTTGGTTTGGGGTTTACTATAATACTGATAGCTGCCGTCGCATTGGGGCAGGGATTATTTGAATTTGCCTGGATGCTGTAAACGGTATTCTGTGCCGGCCATACCCTGGCTTTCAGTGCTTTTGCATCCAGTATATTATAGTTCGGGCTCCATAAAACGGTACTGGCATTGCTGCTGGCATTCAATAATACGGTGTCTGTGCTGCACACGGGTGGTAAGGGCGGTATGCTTACAAAAGTGGAGTCATAGGCCCTGATGGTTATACTGTCGCTGGCCTGGCAACCTTCTTTATTTGTTACGGTAACACGGTAAACAGTGGTACCGGTGGCTGGGTGTGCCAGTGGCGAGCTGTAATCTGCATCGCTGACAGTGGCGGCCGGCGTCCAGTGGTAAGCAATGCCGCCATAGGCAGCCAGCTGCACAATGCTGTTGATGCAGATGGTAGTATCGGGGGCCGCATGTGCAACGGGCACCGGGTTTACCCTGATCATTTTAGTAGTGCTGGCTTCGCAGCCATGCCGGGTTTGTACAGTCAAAAGAATTGAATGGTTGCCGGTATCGGAAAAATGAAGATCAATTGAAGTGGTGCTGGCAAACTCCTTACCATCTACCTGCCAGCGCAAAGAACTAACCGTGTCTTCGCTAACCACGCCGGAATTTAGCTGAACAGATTTGTCCAGGCAAATAGTCTCCCCGCCATCGATCCTTACAACAGGTTTGGCATATATCTTAATCAGCTTTCTTTGTATGGAGCTGTCTTCGCAATTATATTTTGTTTTGATGGTTAACTTAACCGGCAGGCTGTCTAATGACCGGTAAATCTGTGGCGGGGGATTGGCCAGGGTGCTGGTACTGCCGTTTCCAAAATCCCAGAGATAGCTGGTAATGTCAGAAAAATAGGTGGTTACAGAACTATCCACAAACGATACGGTACTGCTGTCGCAGGCCTGCGGGTTCACAATCCGGAAGATGGCCCGGGCGGAATCCACAAAAATAGTATCCGGTGATATTTTTTTATTGGGACATCCTTCTTTAGAATAATAAATGACCGAAGGCACATAGATACCGGCTTTTTGATAGGTAATATTAATGACGGGGCTGTCTGCACTGGTGGTATCCTTCCCATTATCGAAATCCCATCCATACTGGGCAATGTTAAGGCCATTCACGACCCTGAGGGTTGCGTTAAAGGGCTTGCAGCCGGATCTGGGTGCGTCTACTACCAGGTCTCCCTTGGTACCCAGTATTTGTAATTGCCGGGTCGCAGAGTCCTTGCATTTATCCAGTCCTGTAACCACCAGCTTAATATTGAAAAGACCGGGATCATTGTATAAATGTGTCGGATTTTTAATGATCGATTTAATGCTGTCGTCGAAGGTCCAAAGGTAAGAACTCGCAAAGCTGGAGCTGTCCAGGAAATGTATCTGTTTTGCGGCGCACAACAAGCCGGTTTCCTGCATTCCGATAGCAGCTTTTACCGGAACTATTTTTATAAAATCTTTTTTGCTGATTGAATCCGTACAACCGGTGCTGTCTGTCACTTTCAGCTGGATGGTAAAACTGCCATTTCCGTTATAGGTATGGGTTACCGCAGCACCTTTTCCTATTGAGTCATCCCCAAAATTCCAGAAGAAAGTACCGCCGCTTACGCTGGAACGCTGAAACAGCGCAATACTGACTTTACCGCAGTGCAATGTATCCGCGCTGCTGAAATCAGCTTTGGGATGGTATATTTTTATAAGGTTGTCTTTTGTTACCGAGCCGGTACAGCCTACCGAGTCTGTGATCGTCAGCTTTACGGAAAATAACTTTACGGGGCTGGCCGTGCTTTGGTATGTTTTAGGTATTACCGTATTCGAATGGGTGGTATCAAAAGTTCCATCGCCGAAATTCCATGCCCAGGTTTTGATGGGTATATTATTATTCAGGTCTGAACTGTCTTTGAAAAAAACAGTCAATTTTGAATCGCAGCTGCTGGTGGATGAAAACGTAAAGTTGGTTTTGGGGCCCCTGATCTGTATCAGCATCGATGGCGCCTGCCGGGTACAGCCGTTTCTGTCACGTATGCTTAGCTGAACCGTATACAGACCCTGTGAAGGATCAGGATAAGCATGGGTAATGGAACCGTTAATAAAGGGCGCCTGGGTTTTATTAAACAAGGTAGGCGCGCTGCCGTCGCCAAAATTCCAGCTATAGCTTTCCACCTGACTCGAATCAATCCCCATGACAGTAAACCGGATACTGTCACCGGCGCAGGTAACTGGCTTATCTGTTGTAAATACCGGCATCATACAGATGATCTTTACCGTTGTGAAAGAACTGCTCGTAAGCCCGGTTGTTTTATTGATCCGGTTAACCCGGATGGTATAAGTACCGATGGTGCCCGCGGGAAAAACAAAGCTGAATGGGTTGGGTGGATGGCTGCCGATGCTGCTGTCGCCAACCTGCCAGCTGGTTACTATAGTATTGGCAACCGTATCTGTAAGAATAACCGTATTACAGAGATCGCAGGTTCGCTTTACCAGTATAACGG
>CAXTMV010000137.1:0-14260 GCA_964245425.1 uncultured Flavihumibacter sp.
AAGTTGACTTATTTATTTTTAATTTCCTTTAATTAATTAATAAAATTTCAGGTTTTGAACAATTCAGAAGAAGCCGTGCAGGCTTTATTAAGCAAATTGCCCCTGCTGAAGAAAGAAATTCAGAAAGTGATTGTAGGGCAGGATGATGTACTGGATGAAATACTGATAGCCTTGCTGGCAGGCGGCCACTGCCTGCTGGAAGGCGTGCCGGGCCTCGCAAAAACACTGATGGTGAAATCGATAGCACAGGCGCTGGACCTGTCTTTCAGGCGCATACAGTTTACGCCCGACCTGATGCCGGCAGATATTGTTGGCACTGAAATACTGGAAGAGGATCACAGCACCGGGAAGCGTTTTTTTAAGTTTAACAAAGGCCCGCTGTTTGCCAATATGGTGCTGGCGGATGAAATAAACCGGACCCCGCCAAAAACACAGTCGGCCTTACTGGAAGCCATGCAGGAATTTTCGGTTACCTATGCGGGTCAGACCTATCCGCTGGACAAACCATTTTTTATACTGGCAACACAAAACCCTATAGAGCAGGCAGGTACCTACCCGCTGCCCGAGGCGCAATCTGATCGGTTCTTGTTATATATCTCCATTGAATACCCCTCAGCAGCAGAAGAGGCCGCTATTTTAACCAATACCACCGGTACCAACCGGCCGGTTATTACCCCGCTGCTAAACGCCGCAGACATAAAACAGTTACAGGAACTGGTACGGCAGATCTCCATCAGCGAAGTACTGGTGCAGTATGTAAGCGAGCTGGTGCGCGCTACCAGGCCAGCCACCACAACGGTAGACTACGTAAAAGAGTGGGTGCGCTGGGGTGCCGGTCCGCGTGCAGGCCAGTCGCTGATATTAACCGCCAAGGCAAGAGCGCTGTTTCATGGCCGTTATGCCGTGGTAATGGAAGACCTGCAGGCCATGGCCTACCCGGTGTTGCGGCATCGCATACTGATGAATTTTAAGGCCGATGCAGAAAATATTTCTGCTGATAAAGTGACCGCAGCACTGATCAAAATAATAGAACGGCCGAAAGCCGTTTTAACCTAAGCCATGAGCCGTTTACTGGATCCTAAAATATTATTGTCTGTAAAAGATCTGCAACTGGCGGCGCGTACCACCATCAGCAGTTTCATGTCGGGCATCAATAAAAGTAATATTAAGGGAGAGGGACTGGAATTCAGCCAATACCGCAGCTACCAGCCCGGCGATGATTTACGGCAGCTGGACTGGAAAGCCTATGCAAGATCAGACCGGTATTATATCCGGGAATCAGAAATAGAGACCGGCATAGCAGTCCGGTTTGTTATAGATGGCAGCGGTTCCATGCATCATACCGATAATGGCTACACGAAGCTGGAATATGCCCGCTACCTGGCTGCATCATTGGGTTGGCTGGCCGGTTTACAGGGGGATGCCGTTGGGCTGTATGTGTTACAGGAAAAGGAACTGGTGTTGCTGGATGCAAAACGCGACTACCAGCACATGGCCCGCTTTTATTACCTGCTGGAAAACATGCAGGCCGTGGGCGGCATAACACAACCGCTGCATTACAGGAATATCATACAGGGAAGTGCCAAAAAGGAGCTGGTTATTTTCATTACCGATCTATACGAACGGACAGGTGAAATACTGGATGTGCTGGAACAACTGGCTGTGATGAAGCATGAAATCATCGTTTTTCAGCTGATGGGAAACAATGAAATGGAATTTGATTATGGAGACTATACGGCACTCGAAGACCTGGAAACAGGCAAACGGGTTAAAATAAACGGCCGCCAGGATGTTGCTGCCTATAAGGAAGACCTGGAGAAATATATGGCGGCTACCCGGATGGAAATGCTGAACCGTCATTTTTTTTACCGGCTGCTGAATATGCGGCAATCCATTGACCAGGCTTTACGTGATTTTTTAAAACAACGATCAAAAATAAGTTTATAAGAATTGTTTCAGCTGTTGCAACCCATATGGCTTTTTGCATTGGCGGGTTTATCCATCCCCGTTATTATTCACCTGTGGAACCGGCAACCGGGGCGCGTGCTGAAGATAGGCAGCATTGCGCTGCTGAAAGAAAATACACGCTCCGATAAAAAGAGAATACAGCCAACCGAAATTTGGTTACTGCTCCTGCGGTGCCTGCTGCTGGCTTGCCTGGCGGTTGCTTTGGCAGCTCCTTTTTTGAAACATGCCGCAACAGCATCCGCAAAGGGATGGATATTGATGGACAGGCAGGATTTGCCCCATACCTATCAGCATTTTAAACCACAGGTGGATGCCTTGCTGGCAGCAGGTCTTGAATTTCATTATCTTGAAGAAGGATTTAAAAAAGAAATATTTGAAAAAGCATTGCAGCTGCCGGCAAATACTGCTGGCGGTACGCTGCCGCTTTACCGGAACATAACCGAATTACTAAACGAACAGGTAAGTGCACAACTGCCATTATATGTATTCACAGATAATTACCTGCATCATTTTGAAGGTGTCCGCCGCCCCGCATCACTGAACCTGCACTGGCTCACCTATACGCCGGACGCTCCTGCTGCTGCAACCGCCACCGATACAACCACCTTGCGGGTAACCATTTTTAGCAACGGCTACAGCAACGATGCCCGGTACCTGGAAGCTGCCTTGCTGGCGGTACAGCAATTCAGTAAAAAAAACATCAGCATTAAAACAGTAACAGCGCCTGCCGATATACCCCTGCAACAGGAATGGTTGTGCTGGCTGGCTGATGCCGCTCCACCAAAAGAAAAAAAAGCGAAACATGTTTTACGGTATGCAAAAGGCGCAGCCCTAAAAAGGGCCTCCTTTATTTTACCGGCGACCGGCAACGCCGCCTTTACAGCCGTGGCCTTGTATAAATCTATCATTGAAATAGACAGTAGCCAGCCATTTTTTACTGCCTGCTGGCAGGATGGTTTTGGCCACCCGCTGCTGACCGTTCAGCAACAGGACGACTGTTTGTATTACCGGCTTTATACGCATTTTGATCCCAGCTGGAATGAATTGCCCTGGAGCGATGATTTTCCGGCCATGTTGTATAAACTATTGTATGCAGATCCATTGCCGGTGCATGCGGCGGAGGCTGCCGACAGAATGATCATCGACAGCACACAGTTATTGCCGGTGGCCGTTAATGAAAAAGAGGCTGGTAAAAAACCAGCTGTTGTCAGTGAAACCAGGCTGGGCACCTTCTGCTGGCTCATCGTATTTGTGTTATTTTTTGCCGAGCGCTGCCTTTCTTTTTATCACCGTAAAACAACAGCAGATGGGTGAAAAAGAAGGAGCACAGATGATACAGTCATTGCGCAGTAAGTGCATTGGCTACAGCCTTGCGGCAGACCTGCTGGCAGCAGCGGGCGTTGCCTTTCTGTTAACCATACTGTGTGCCAAATTATTTAGCTGCACTTACTGGTGGGGTTTATTATTTTTTGCCCTTGTAACAACAGGGTTAATTATTATTCATGGCGCCTGGAAGATAAGCGAACAAGGGATTGCCCGGCTGCTGGATAAAGCATACCCGCAACTACAGGAAAGCAGCGCGCTGTTGCTGCGTCCATGGTCGTCTTTGCAATTGCTGGAGCAATGGCAGCAACAAAAGACCCGCCTGGCGCTGGCATCGGTTCACCAGCCGCTGCAACCTGCAAAAAAAATGGTATTGCCCGCCTGCCTGCTGCTGGCATCGGTGCTAGCAGGCATGGGTATACGTAAAATACCATTTACCACAACGCATCCCGCGCAGCGGCAGTCCGTTGCCAGCACCCGCCCGGCAAAACCGGAAATCCTGCTACCGCAGGTTGCATCAATGCAAGTACGGGTGGCCCCACCCGCCTATACCGGAAGGCCAACCAGGCAACAACAGGAATTTAACCTGGTGGCGGAACAAGGGTCCTTTGTTCAATGGCAATTACAAACCACCCGTGCCGCCGGCCGGGTACAGATGATTTTCAATGACAGCCTGCAGGCAGCACTTGAGCCGGCGGGTGCCGATCATACAAAATGGCAGCTGGGAAGAAAAGTAGACAGCACTGGTTTTTACCAGTTAAAAATAGACGGGAAAATATCAGAACCATACCGCCTGGAGATCATACCCGACCAGGCACCCGTTGTATTGCTGCAACAGCCAAAACAATATACCACTATCGACATCGGTGAGCCCCAGCAGGTAAAAATAAAAGCAACGGTAGCGGACGATTACGGAGTAACAGCTGCCAGTATAGATGCCATCATTGCCAGCGGCAGCGGCGAAGCCGTTAAATTCAAAGAACAGAAAATTGCCTTCCCGGGTTTTGCGGCCGGTAAAACACAATACCAGCTGGAACAGTTGTTATTATTGCCGCAGATGGGCATGCAGCCCGGAGATGAATTATACTTCTATGTGCAGGCAACCGATCAGCGCGGGCAACAAACAAAAACCGAGATATACATAGTTCATTTACCCGATACAGCGCAATTGATGAGCCTGGAAGGGCTGGCAAACAGCCTTACTTTAAAACCTGAATATTTCAGAAGCCAGCGACAGATTATAATAGAAACAGAACAATTGCTGAAAGACAAGGATACCATTAGTGAAGAATCTTTTAAGAACCGCAGCAATAACCTCGGCATCGATCAAAAATTATTAAGGCTTCGTTATGGAAAATTTTTGGGCGATGAAACCGAAACAGGCCAGGATGATCACCATGAACTGGAAGACTTGGCCAATTTCAGCGATGCGGAAAAACTGAAAGATGCGTATACCGACAAACACGACAATGCCGAAGATGCCACTTTCTTTGAACCTGAAACAAAGAAGCAGTTGCAGGCAACCCTGGCAGAAATGTGGGATGCCGAGATAAGGCTGCGCACTTTTACGCCACAGTCTGCATTGCCTTTTGAATACAAGGCGTTGCGCCTGCTGAAAGATCTTCAGCAGAAATCGAGGGCCTATGTAGCTAAGACAAATTTCAAAACCACAGCACCCGATCCCGGAAAAAGGCTCAAGGGCGATCTGAGTAAAATAGATCCGGCTGTAATACAGGCAGACCGCAGGCCCCCGCCAGAAATGCTTGCGCCGGTGCGCACGGCGTTATCGGTACTGGACGCCATCGGCAACGGCCAATCCGGGCCGGCCAATGCGCCTGAAATACTGCAAAAGGCCGGCCTGCGCCTGCATGAAGCCGCCATCAGGCAGCCAAACAATTACCTGGATGCCGCAGAAGCAATGAAAAAAATACAAAGCCTGCCAGCTGGCGCAGGTATGGCATCTGCCAGAGACATCACGCTTGCGCAACAGGGCCTGCAGCGGCTGCTGCTGGCCCCGGATCTTTTACCCGCTGCAGCAAAAAGCAATTCTATGCGGGCCTTATCCAAACAATATTTTGAGCAACTGCAAAAAAAGCAACCATGATAAGCCAGACTGTTTTGTTGCCGGTTGCTTTACTGCTGCTCGTATTTCTTTTATACAAGGAATGGATTCGCAAAAACAGGAAACGGCTTTACGGCAGGTTGTTCATTTCATTGCTGGCCGTGCTGAGCCTGCTACTGATGGCCTATCCCTACGCAGAAAAACATTCCCCCGCCACGCAGAAAAAGATAGTATTGTTAACAGACGGATTTGTAAAAGACAGCCTTGCGTTTTTTTTGAAGCAGGGCAATGAAGGAGTGCCGGTTTTTTCCGTTTCAGCATTGCCGGTGGCAGACGCGGGTAATACAGCAGTAAGGCTGGTGACCAACTGGCCTTTGTTCATGGCCGAACACCGTGCCGATACCCTGCATGTTTTTGGAAATGGCTTCAGCAAAGAAATACTGGCCCGTTTGCAGCCGCATTCCATTGTATTTCATGCCAGCCCGCTGCCTTCATCTATCAGCCATGCTTACTGGAAACAGCAGCTGCAGCCCGGCGAATGGCTGACGGTGCAGGGGCAGTACGAAAACAATACGGGTCAGCCGTTGAAAATAATGTTACAGGCATTTGGTTCGGTAAGGGATACGGCATGGCTGCCGCCGGGCGGCCATGATTTTTCTTTGCACAGCATTCCCTTGCAAACCGGTACGGCTGTTTACACATTGCTTGTTATGCAGGGAAAGGATACGCTTGAAAAAGAGCCGGTACCGGTAGAAACCCAGGCAGTTCTTCCCTTACAGTTGTTGATTCTCTCTTCCTCACCCGATTTCGAAAATACGTTTTTGAAAAACCATCTTTCACAACAGGGTTACCAGGTTACCGTTTCTACCACTGTGAGCAGTCATATCAGCAACCGGCAATTCTTAAATACACCGGTGCAGCCGGAACAGGGTCGTTTATCGCTCAACTACCTTAACCGGTTCGATGTGATAATGGCCGATGAAGAAGCCCTGCAACAGGCGGGCGCGGAACAACTGAGCCTTATCCGCGCTGCCGTAAAAGACAATGGAACCGGTCTTGTTATCCGGCTGAACAATGAAAAAAAAGCAGTTGCTTTTTACAACCGGCTCTTTCCTGTGCAGGCTTCAGCACCCGGAGAACAGTCTTATTTGCAATTACGGGGGGCCGTTGCAGATAGCAGCCGGTATGCCCTCAAAATGACAGATCCGTTTTATATTCAGCCAATGCCCGGTACGCAGGGCATTTTGCAGGATGCGACCGCCAGGACCTATGTATCGGGCAGCTTGTATGGCAGCGGAAAGATAGTGGCTACCACTTTGCAGAATACGTACAGCCTGGCGTTGGCAGGTAACCTTGCATCGTACCGGCAAATCTGGTGGTTGTTGCTAAGCAAAGCTGCCCGAAAAAAATATCCATCAGAAATATGGCAATTTGACCCGCTTACGACTTTTATAAACAACCCCGTGCACCTGGTAGCTGTCACCAGCGACTCGGCAACCCTATGGGCAACCGCTGACAGTGCCCGCATTTACCTGCAACAGGATCCATTGCTTCCTTTTCAGTGGCATGGGGTGTACTGGCCAACTGAAAATGGCTGGCAACCACTTCCACAACTAAACGCAGCAACCGGTAACTGGTATATATATAAAACAGGCAACTGGCAAAAGCTACGCAACTATACCCGCGCAACGGATACAAAAAGATATGCAGACCTTTACCCGGTTGTGGTGGGTAGCCAGGCTGGTTCACAGCCCGCTGCTTTTGCTGTTAACCGGCCTTTATGCTGGTTAATTGTTTTTTTGAGTTGTTGCATTTTTTTATGGGTGGAACAAAAAGCAGGATGAAAGGGCGTATTTATTTTAAAAATGCATTAGATTGCCACTAGTAAGCACAACAGCAGCACTTCTATTTTTTTTATACATCCTTCAACTATTTTATTTTGAAAAGAAAAGACTTTCTTCAACTATCTGCCCTGGGGCTGGGTGGTGTGGTTTTGCCGGATTTATCGCTACTGGGAAATCCCATAGACCCTTTACAGGCACTGCAGGAAAATATGGATGTAGCGCAAAAGAAACAGCTGGCAGACATTGCACTGAATGCAGCCCGTGCCAAGGGCGCTTCTTATGCAGATGTACGCATTGGGCGTTACCTGAACCAGTTCCTGGTAACGCGTGAAAGGCGCGTACAGAATATTGCCAATACGGAATCTTTTGGGGTAGGCATCCGCGTGATAGCCAATGGTGCCTGGGGTTTTGCGGCGTCTAATAACGTAACCAAAGACGATATTGCCAGAACAGCTGAAAAAGCGGTAGCGGTGGCGAAGGCCAATGCAAAAATTTTAACTGAGCCGGTACAGCTGGCAGCGCAAAAAGGATATGGCGAAGTAAGCTGGAAAACACCCATCCAGAAAAATGCCTTTGAAGTGCCGGTAAAAGACAAGGTTGATCTTTTGCTGGCCTGTAACGCCGCCGCCATGGATGCCGGCGCCAGCTTTGTTAACTCACTGATGTTTGTTGTAAATGAACAAAAATATTTTGCTTCTACCGATGGGTCCTATATAGACCAGGATATCCATCGCCTTTATCCAACTTTTACGGTTACAAAAATTGATAAGGCGGCGGGTAAATTCCATACACGCAAATCGCTCAGTTCACCGGTAGGCCTGGGGTATGAATACCTTACGGCAGATGCAGCGTCTAAAGTGCCGGGTATTGTTACCCGTTATAAGAACCGCTACGACATGATGGAAGATATCAGGAATCCCACAGCCGATGTGAATGAAAAATTAAAGGCAAAATCAGTGGAGCCGGGTAAATACGATTTGATTCTGGACCCCTCGCACTTATGGCTCACGATTCACGAGTCGGTAGCCCATCCAACCGAGCTTGACCGGGTATTGGGTTATGAAGCCAATTATGCGGGAACCAGTTTTCTTTCGCTGGAAAAACTGCAATCAAAGAATTTTCATTTCGGTAGCAAACTGGTAAATATTGTGGCAGATAAACTGCAGCCGGGTTCACTGGGTGCAGTAGGGTACGATGATGAAGGGGTTAAATGTGGTAGCTGGGACCTGATCAAAGACGGGGTATTGGTAAATTTCCAGGCCATCCGCGACCAGGCGCATATCCTGGGGCTTAACCAGTCGCAGGGCTGTTGCTATTCGCAAAGCTGGAGAGATGTTCAGTTTCAGCGCATGCCCAATGTTTCCCTGCAGGCAGGTAAGCAGAAATTATCGGTAGACGATATGATAAAAAATGTTGAAAAAGGAATTTATATAGTAGGCGACGGTTCTTTTTCGATTGATCAGCAGCGGTATAATTTCCAGTTTGGCGGGCAGACCTTTTACGAGATAAAGAATGGCAAGATCGTGGGTATGCTCAACGACGTGGCCTACCAGGCCAATACCCAGGAATTCTGGAACTCCTGTACGGCCATTGCCGACCAGGACGACTATCGCCTGGGCGGCGCTTTTAACGATGGTAAAGGACAACCGGCACAATCTAATGCCGTATCTCACGGTTGCGCCACCACGCGTTTTAATGGAATCAATGTTATTAATACAGCAAGAAAAATTTAATTATTACTATGGCCATTTTAAATAAAGAAGACGCGCAGGCTTTATTAAAAAAAGTAATTGCCTTTTCCAAAGCCGATGAATGTGAAGTATCGCTGAACGGCTCAGAAGGCGGTAATATCCGTTATGCCAGAAACAGTGTGTCTACTTCGGGAGAAATCAGCTCACTCGGATTGGGTGTTACTTCTTCATTCGGCAAAAAATCGGGCAGCGCCACCATCAATGAGTTCGATGATGCCTCGCTTGAAAAAGTGGTAAGACGCTCCGAAGAGCTGGCGCAACTGGCCCCTGAAAACCCGGAATACATGCCCTTGCTGGGTCCGCAGACTTTTAAAGAATCAAAAGAATTTATACCCGATACAGCCGCCATAACACCCGATGTGCGGGCCAGCGCCGTATTGCAAAGCCTTACGGCTTCCAAAGAAGCCAATCTGGAAGCGGCGGGTTTTATAGAAAATACCACCAGCTTTAACGCGGTGTTGAATTCGAAAGGCTTGTTTGCCTATAATACAGACACCGACGTTACTTTTTCAGTTACCACGCGTAACCAGCAAGGTACCGGGTCAGGCTATGCTGCCAGGGGGTTTAATGATATTAAAAAACTCGACACCCTGTCTGCAACAAGAATCGCTGCCCAAAAAGCAAACAGCTCTGTAAATACCAAAGCCATTGAACCCGGCAAGTATACAGTTATTCTGGAGCCAGTGGCAGTTGCTTATTTTCTCGAGAACATGTTCCGGGGTTTTGATGCGCGTTCAGCAGATGAAGGTCGCAGCTTTATGAGCAAACCCGGCGGTGGTAGCAGGCTGGGCGAAAAGCTGATGGACGACAAAGTGAACATCTATTCAGATCCCTTTAATGAAGATCTGCCTTCTTCTACCTGGAACCGCGACGGGCAGGCGCTGGACAGAATAAGCTGGATAGAAAATGGCGTTGTTAAAAACCTTGCCTACTCCCGGTACTGGGCACAAAAAACAAATAAGCCGGCCATTCCTTTTGGTTCCAATTTTATTATGCAGGGAGGCGATCAGTCGCTCGAAGACATGATCAAATCCACAGAAAGAGGGGTATTGGTTTCCAGGTTATGGTATATACGCAGTCTTGATCCGCAAACCCTGCTGCTAACGGGGCTTACCCGTGATGGAACTTATTATATCGAGAACGGACAAATTAAATACCCGATAAAGAATTTTCGCTTCAATGAAAGTCCTGTTATTGCATTGAACAATGTAGAATCATTGGGCAAAACAGAACGGAGCATTAGTGTTGAATCGTACAGGAGTTACCTGGTGCCCCCTATGAAGATAAGGGATTTCACGTTCTCTTCTTTATCAGACGCTGTATAGATGAGTTGTAAACTAATAGCCGTGAGCCGTTGCCTGTATTGGCAATAGCTCGCGGCTCATTGCCCATAGCTAAAACAGCGTACCTTCGCCTTTCTTAATACTGATACATTAATCCCGAGGCAAAAATATTTGTTACAGGCGGTACCGGTTTCCTGGGTGCCTACATCATTAAAGAACTGGTGCAAAAAGGGTATGGGGTCAGGGCCATCCGAAGGGTCCGATCAGTCCCTTATTTCATTCCGGCAACCGTTTTCTCTACTGTAGAATGGATAGAAGGCGATGTGCTGGACCCGCTTTTCCTGGAAGATGCCATGCAGGGCGTCTCTGCTGTTATTCATTGCGCGGCCAAAGTGTCTTTTGAAGCAGCGCAACACAGGTGCATGTATGCTACTAATATAGAGGGAACCGCTAATGTGGTCAATGCAGCATTGCTTAACCATATACCGCGGCTGCTGCACATCAGTTCCGTGGCAGCATTGGGCAGAACCGCAAACGGAGAAATCGTTACAGAAAAAAAACAGTGGGAAGACAATAAGGCCAATACAGTGTATGCCATCAGCAAATACAATGCAGAAATGGAAGTGTGGAGAGGCATCGGGGAAGGGTTGGAAGCCGTTATCCTGAACCCCGCCACCATATTAGGCTATGGCGACTGGACGCAATCCAGTTGTGCCATTTTTAAAACAGTGTATGATGAATTTCCCTGGTACAGCAATGGCATCAATGGTTTTGTAGCGGTAGAGGATGTGGCCCGCGCAACTGTTTTACTGCTTGAGTCAACCGTGCGGAACGAACGCTTTATTGTAAATGCCGATAACTGGTCTTTCCGGCAGGTGTTTAACAGTATGGCAGATGGCTTCGGAAAAAAGCATCCTTCCATGGAAGCCACCCCAACCCTGGCGGCGATGGCCTGGCGGATCGAAAAAGTTAAAAAATTTTTTTCCGGCAAAGCATCCCTCCTAACAAAAGAAAGCGCCAGGATAGCCCAAACCACCACCTATTTCGACAGTAGCAAGATTTGCAACGCATTGCCGGGGTTTAGTTTTACGGCCCTTGACGCAGCCATTAAAAACGCCTGTAATCATTATTTACAATACCTGTAATCCGGCAGCGTTTTTGATTCGATGAAGCAGGATTTTTGATTTTGCGGTATTGGGATTTTGTGATTTGTCAAAATACCCATTTCCCGGATTGGCCACATCTTAAATCACCCAATCACCCAATCACCCAATTAAGCAATTGTATGAAGAAGCTATCATTTCTATTGTTCACCCTGGTCTGTTTTTCTTCCTTTGCGCAGCAGTCTTTTACAGCTTCGGGCAAAATAATAGATTCTGCAACCAATATGCCCCTGGCCGGCGCATCTGTGTTTTGCCAGAATACAACCCTGGGTACTTCTTCCAACAGCGAGGGAGCGTTTAGTCTTAACCTGCCGAATGGCGGTTATGATCTGATCATCTCTTATACGGGTTATGAAACGGAAGTGGTACGCATCAGTCTGTCGCATGCCGCCGGCCTGTTTATTTCCATGAAGCAAAAAGACAAAAGCCTGCAAGAGGTGGCCATCATCGGCAGTAATGAAGTGCCGGACGGATGGGTCAAATATGGAAAATTTTTTACCGAAAACTTCATTGGCAACGATACGAATGCCCTTCAGTCAAAAATTGAAAACCCTGAATCCCTGCAGTTTTATTTCAGCAAGAAAAGAAACCGGTTGAAAGTAAAAGCGAAAGAAGACCTGGTTATTACGAACCAGGCACTGGGTTACCGGATAAAATTTCAACTCGATTCTTTTGCACACGATTACAATACCAGTTTAAGCGTATACACCGGGTTTCCCTTTTACGAAGAGTTGCCCGGTACCGATGAGCAGAAACTAACCTGGAAACAAAACCGTGAAAAAGCATACAGGGGGTCGAGGTTACATTTTGCCCGCAGCTGGTATGCACATACGCTTGAAAAGGATGGTTTCGCCCTGGAAAAAGTGGATTCGGCATCCAAAACACTGAAAACAACGCCCTTTGAAAATGTCTATGACAGTTCTGTCTACGCGGTAATAGAAAACAACGACATCGAAATAACTTATAACGGCCGGATTCGTATCCTGTATAAAAATGCCCTGCCCGACCCCCAGTACCTGCGTGAAAATAAACTGCCATCTTCTATCCGGGCACAAATAAGTATACTCGACATTACAGATGGTTTTGTAATACAGCAGAATGGCTATTTCTATGATCAGAACGATGTAATCAATATCGGGTACTGGAGCTGGCAAAAACTGGCAGATGAACTGCCGTATGATTACAGTCCGTAGGCTTTAGTCGGTAGTCTTCAGTTCGATGGTTCGATGGTTTTGCTGAGCGGCTAAATTAAGCAGCTAATCTGCTTTGGGTGGTAAGACGTATGACTACCGGCTCAAGACTTATGACTGACCACTTTAGCCCATAATTCAGGGATCCGCTTTATCCATACCAATTCTCTTTTTGCGATGCCGGCCTCCTGTGCGGGCGTACCCCAATAAGTAGTATTTCCTTTTAAGCTTCCTGTTACCCCTGTCTTTCCCAATAGCACCGCATTGGCGCCAATGGTGAGTGTTTTGTTTACCACCACCTGCCCCCATAGGGTAACACCGTCTTCAATGACAACGCAGCCGGCAATGACTACCTGGGCCGCCAGCAGGCAATTGTTACCGATTACAGTATCATGGCCTATATGGATCAGGTTGTCCATCTTTGTTCCTTTTCCAATAAAGGTGTCGCTGGTTACACCACGGTCGATGGTACAATTGGCGCCAATCTCCACTTCATCGGCAATGACTACCCGGCCACAGCTTTCCATTCTTTTATACCAGACCGCGCGATCTTTTTTAGTATTATAATAAAACGCATCTGATCCGATCACCGTTCCGGATTGTATAATCACATTGTTGCCAATAACAGCATGATCAAGAATGGATACATTGGGCTGGATAATGCAATTGCTGCCAATGCTGACATGATTTCCGATAAATGCGCCAGGTGCAACATAAGTGTTTTCGCCCACCTGCGCTGATGCGGCAATCATCTGTACGGCCTTTTCAAAAGGCCTGAAATGACGTGCAATTTTCAGGTAGGCTTCAAATGGCTGTTCGGTAACCAGCAAAGTCTTTCCTGGAGGTATATCGTCTATTTGCTTGTTAATAATGATAAAATCTGCCGCCGAATGGATACAGGCAGCATAGTATTTTGGATGATCAACAAATGCGAGATCGCCTTTTTCTACCTGGTGCAGTTCATTAATGCCGGTGGCCTGTCCGTCTGTATTGCCATAAAGCGTAGCTGGTAAAAATGCCGCCAGCCATTGTACTGATACCGGTGAAGGGAAACGCATACAATAGAATTTGAGCAAAAATAAAGCAAGATGATGATGCGGCTGCAATAAGTTGCCTACTCATTAAACAGTGCATAGAGAGAGGGAAAGGTATAGCAAAGCCGTAGTAGAAGGCCGCGCCAAGCAATTGCATGCCCTGTTAGAGGGCAGTACCGCAAACGGCAAAACATGTACAGCAGCTCATTTACCCAAAATGGGAGAAAATTAAAACGGGTAATGGATGCATGAGCAGCATTTTTTTGCAACCACGACCGGTTTTAACTATTTTTTTTTCGGTAACTGAAACAGGGAAATGAGTACCATGTTCCGGCGATTGACCGGCCGGCAAATATGCAATTGAACATTACATGCTATTGCATGCATCGAACAGAACGCAGCAATGGCAATGCTTTCAGCCGATCACCCCGTTTACTCATCAAGAGCTGCCTGATAAAAAGAACAAGCGGATTTTAATTAGTGCTGCGGAGAATTATTATTTGCCAGCTGCTATTATCCACAGCGAAATTTAAAATGTGCATAAAATTTGTTTAATTTTTTTTTTGAATCGGCAAAATATATTTTAATATTGTGTAAGGAAATTTATTTCCTGGTACTTACTAACCCATCCAAATATTAAAG
>CAXTMV010000138.1:0-14258 GCA_964245425.1 uncultured Flavihumibacter sp.
ATTATATGATATTTTGTTCTTCAATTCTACCTTTACGGCCGTTATCTATCTCGTTTAATTGTACGCTAAAAAATAAACAGTATGTCAACAAAATTGCAGTCCATCGACTTACAGCTTCCCTACAAGGTAAAAGACATGAGCCTTGCCGCCTGGGGACGTAAAGAAATCCGCCTGGCCGAAGCAGAAATGCCCGGTTTGATGGCTTTAAGAGCAGAATATGGCGCTGCCCAGCCATTAAAAAATGCGCGCATTGCAGGTTGCCTGCACATGACCATTCAAACCGCTGTATTAATTGAAACGCTGATTGCACTGGGTGCCGAGGTACGCTGGAGCTCCTGCAATATATTTTCTACGCAGGATCAGGCTGCTGCAGCCATTGCAGCTGCCGGTATTGGCGTATTTGCCTGGAAGGGTCAAAGCCAGGAAGAAGCGGATTGGTGTATTGAGCAAACACTGTTCTTTGGCAGCACCGACCGTCCTTTGAACATGATTCTTGACGATGGCGGCGATTTAACCAATATGGTATTTGATAAATACCCCGAGTTCATCCAGCACATCAAAGGCCTGAGCGAAGAAACCACTACAGGTGTTCACCGCTTGTACGAAAGAATGGAAAAAGGCACTTTGCCCATTCCTGCTATCAATGTAAACGACTCCGTTACCAAATCGAAATTTGACAACAAATATGGCTGTAAGGAATCGTTGGTGGATGCCATCCGCCGTGCCACCGATGTAATGATGGCTGGTAAAGTAGCCGTAGTAGGTAG
Organism: uncultured Flavihumibacter sp.; assembly: GCA_964245425.1. Taxonomy (GTDB): domain Bacteria; phylum Bacteroidota; class Bacteroidia; order Chitinophagales; family Chitinophagaceae; genus JACMLD01. The sequence goes on from CAXTMV010000138.1 coordinate 768, forward strand.
TTATGGTGATGTAGGCAAGGGCTCTGCCGCTTCCCTGCAAGGCGCCGGTTGCCGCGTAATTGTTACTGAAATTGACCCCATCTGCGCCCTGCAGGCCGCTATGGATGGTTTTGAAGTAAAGAAAATGGTGGATGCCGTAAAAGAAGCTGACATAATTGTAACAGCCAGCGGTTGCCGCGATTTGATTACCGAAAAACATTTTCGCCTGATGAAAGACAAGGCAATTGTTTGTAATATCGGTCACTTCGATATTGAGATTGATATGGCCTGGCTGAATAAAAACTACGGACATACAAAAGACACCATCAAACCACAGGTTGATATTTATAATATAGAAGGCAAAGAAGTGATCATACTGGCAGAAGGCCGTTTGGTAAACCTGGGCTGCGCTACCGGACACCCCAGCTTTGTAATGAGTAACTCATTTACCAACCAGACCCTTGCACAGATTGAACTGTGGACCAATTTCAAAAGCTACGAGAACAAAGTATATGTATTGCCCAAACACCTCGACGAGAAAGTGGCCCGCCTGCACCTCGCTAAAATCGGCGTAGTGCTGGACGAACTGACCACCGAACAGTCTGAATACCTCGGTATTTCCAAGGCAGGTCCGTTTAAACCAGAGCATTACAGGTATTAATTCTTTCCTCTGCACTAATAGGCTAAAAACCCGCTTTGTAAAAGGCGGGTTTTTTATTTGCCCGCTGCCGAACTGTTAAACCAGCTTAACATCTACACTATCCTACTGGTATACCCGTAATTTTTTCCCGGAATAATAATTTTTTTCCCGCAAACGGAATATAAACAGGCCGTTGGCCGGTTCACGGAACCATTTTTTTCCGTAACCAGTTTGTTATCAGCCGCTTGCTTTTTTTGGCATTTTGTGGCAGGCAAATTGAAAAATAGGATGCAGCAATCAAATTGAAAACTTTTATAAACCATACCATGAAAAACATTTGCATCTTATTAATCGCCGTAATCGCCTTCGCCAGTAACAACCCTTTAAACGCACAGTCGCCTGATGCTTCTTTCGTTTCTGCGACAATAACAACAGATAGCAACAGTACCCTGGCCGATTCAAAAGATTCAGCTGCCTGTTCTGTTCCGTTGCCGCTGGCAGGCATCATTACCGATTTTGCAGGTGTGCGCAGCAGCAAAAACGTTATCCTTAGCTGGGTAACGCAGGAAGAATCAAACAGCAACACATTTATAATTGAAAAAAGCAACTCTGCCAACAGCTGGAAGAACCTGGCCACGGTGAATGCCGCTGGCACCAGAACAACACCCAACGTATATAATTATGGCGACCTGCACGCGGTGGCAAACAGTTACTACCGCCTGAAAGAAACAAGCAAAGACGGCCCCGCTGTTTACTCTTCTGTAGTAAAAGTAACCGGCAGATAGAACGCGGATAGAACATGGATGTTGATGATTGTTATGATTTTTGCGATGATTATGATTTTTACCGCAACAGCAAACGGTTGTCTTTACAGACGACCGTTTGCTGTTTGTACCATTACATCATACTATCCTGAAAATGCACGTTCCATTCCACATTTATCACATTAGCACATTCTTCACAAGACCGTTTTAGCCTGCCTGGCTACACAGGAAATCAGGTTCATCAGGTTTTGCTGTTGTTCCGGGCTAAGGGTCATAACATAGGGCTTGGGATTGCTGCCGGTTATCTGCAGTGAAATTATTTTTTTGGTAGACATCCTGGTTACCTGCGAATTGGTATAGGCCGAGTTCTTGAAAATAATATGGAATATACCATTACAATTCATCGACCCGCTGTTTTTAAATTCCGATTTCAATCTTCCTCCTTCAAAATTCACTGTCATTTCTGTTTCTTCGTCCAGGCATTTAATGGCATGGTTATCAAGCACAAAGAAAAAATCAATTTCCTTACTGTTAACATCAATCGAAAGCGTAGTACCAGGCAAATCAATAAAACCGGTACTCAGTGTGGGCTTACTGGTTATATCATCCACCCCCTTTTTAAGGTTACAATCCTGGGCCTGCAAAAAAAAGGGCAGCAATAAAACAAATAAAATAAAATACCGCATGATAAGTTGTCTATTTTAAGTTGTAAGTAATAAGTACTTTTGCCGAACAAAGACCTTGCAAAAATACAGATAAGTAATAAGCTTTGAGTGGCAAGTAATACATCCAACCATCGCTTCAAAGTATATTTGACAAACCAAAGAACTTACAACTGACCGCTTAGTACTTTCGCATGTGCAAAATTTTAACAGGCCCAGCCTGCCAATCAGCCGGTTTTAGCATGCAATTTGATGCAGAGCGGCAGACAGAAAAAACCAGCTTTATTTTCAACTTATTGATATGCAGATCCAGTTTATAAAAAATATTCAGTTTACCCGGCTTATAAAAGCGGATGGCCATTTGCGGGAATTTAATTTCAGGAAACTGACCGGTTTTCAGGATGAATTATTTACCGTAGATGTAAGCGACGACCGCGGCAACCGCATCATGTTCCGCATGAAAAAGGACGGGGTATGGAAAATAATTCAGCAAACCCTTCCAGAATGGGTAGTTAAAAACGAAGCTGTTTTTAATGATGTCATCGAAGAAGAATTAAAACTGGCCTAAAAAGGCCGGCTCGGCCCCGTGTCCAAAAGTGACACTTAGACCGGGTGCTATAAATGTTGGACAGTATAGCATTGCGTTCCGGCATAGACCGGTAGACCGATCGTTACATTTACACAGCATGGGCAACTTGCATTCAGCCGGATGATTATTGCGCAGGGATGGGTGCCTGGTCAACCGGCCAGCTGTCCGTTCTGAATGGAATCAATGGCAACCCTTCTGCGGAAAAAACAGTGCCGATACTGGTATTGCTGAAGCCATAACGGATATTCAGGGGATCTTTTATATCCTTGTTCGACAAAATGATTTTCCCCTTATCCAGTTTGGCATCTGCCGGCTGCCAGTTTTCAGTAAAGCCTGAAATATAAAATCCCTTTATTACATTTCCTTTTACCTGCAATCCGCCCGCCGCATTGTTAAAACTAACTATCAGGCTATTGCCTTTTACCTTCGCACTTTTATATTCAGGATTGCGGTAAATAATCCGCGGCTTCTTATAGGTCTCAGCGAGTGCCCAATTGGCCAGCCGGTTACCCACTTCCCGTTTATGAGACGGATGAATATTTGTAACCGAGTCTACCAGGTCGGTGATCACCACCATGCCAACGTTCGGATGCGTCATTGTTTTGGTTTGCGCCTCCTGCAAAAGGGCGCCAATATTGTTGTTCCCATATTTATACGGCGCAATCTGTACATAATAAAACGGCAGATCTTTTTTCCAGGCGGCGCGCCATGCATCTATCATGGTAGTGAATAGCTTGCCATAACTATCATTTGTATTGGTATTGCTTTCTCCCTGGTACCAGATGGCGCCGGCAATATCGTAGGCGGTAAAAGGGGCCACCATGGCGTTGTAGGTATAGCCGGGTTGTTGGGGCCACCACGCTGCCGGCACCAGCTTGGCGGCGGCGGTTTTAAGCTGCTCGTCGTTTTGCACCAATGCCTCGGGCGTCCACACCTCGGCGGGTGTTCCGCCCCAGCTGGTATTGATCAGCCCGATGGGTACATTTAACTGCTGTTGCAGCCTCTTCCCGAAAAAATAACCCACCGCGCTAAAACCCTTCAGCGTATTTGAATCACAATTTGCCCATTGTGCTTTCACATCATCCTGCGGCGTTTCTGCGGTAGATTTAGGCACCTGGAAAAAATGAATATTACTGTTGGCACTGGTGCGCAGTTCCATGCGCGTATCCTTTTCTCCGTTGTTATAACTCCATTCCATGTTCGACTGGCCTGAGCAAACCCAAACTTCGCCAATCAGCACATTTTGCAATTGAATGGAAGTGTGGCTGGTAATCGTAACCGTAAACGGTCCCCCCGCTCCCGGCGTTTTTACTTTGAGTTTCCAACGGGCGCCATTATTGGTTACCGTAGAGTCGGTATGGTTGTTCCAGCTGGTAACTACCATTACCTTATCGCCAGGCCCTGCCCAGCCCCACAATGCAACGGAATCATTCTGCTGCAGCACCATACCCGATGAAATAATGGCAGGCAACCGCAGCTGGGCCTGCAGCGGCAGGTGCGCAAAACAGGCACAGGCAAATACGAGGGTATAAGTAAGGTTCTTCATCCTTTTAATTTGTGCCTTAAAAATACTATATGGAACGCAGATTTTTTATGATTTTTATGATGGTCCTGCTACAGCCTCGATGGAATGCAGATTTGTAAGATTCTTATCACGGTTATGATAAGGGTCTTTTTCTCAGCTTCCTGCAGCCGGCAAATAAGACGCTGCGGGGCGGCACCGCTATCCTGACCAGCATAAGAATCATCAGAATCTGGGTTCCATTTCTTATTTTTATAGCGCGGTTAAAACAGCTTTACCAGACCTAAATTGCATGCATGGAGCCCGACATCAAGCAGGATGCCCTTTTTGAACAGTATAACAGTACGCCCCATTTCTATGATGAATTATTAGACGTCCACGGCAATCCGCGCCCTAACTGGAAGACCTTTTTTCAATCGTTCAGCAAGCTCGGCAACGATGAAATTATTAACCGCGACCAGGACATGCTTCGCCTGCTCAAAGAAAACGGCGTTACCTATAATATTTATGACGATCCTGCCGGCCTGAACCGCCCCTGGAAACTGGACCTGATACCCTTTCTCATCAATAAGGAAGAATGGCAGAAAATTGAGTCGGCGCTTATTCAGCGCGCCCGTTTGCTTGACCTGGTGCTGAAAGATATCTACGGCGGCCAGGAACTGATCCGACTGGGCTTATTGCCTATGGAGCTGGTCTATAATCACGCCGGCTTCCTGCGCCAGTGCCGCGGCATCCGCCAGCCAGGCAGCCACAACCTTATTTTTTATGCCGCTGATATTGCCCGCAGCGCAGACGGCAAAATATGGATCGTAAACGACCGTACCCAGGCTCCCTCCGGTTCAGGCTATGCGCTCGAAAACCGTATGGCCATGGCGCGCGTTTTGCCGGAATTTTTTAATGGACTGAAAGTACGCAGGCTCTCCACCTATTTCAATGCTTTACGGAATGCGCTCACGGAAATAGCGCCCAATAAAAATCCCAATCCCCGCATCGTTATATTAACACCCGGCCCCAGCAACGAAACCTATTTTGAACATTCTTACCTGGCTTCCTTTCTCGGCTACACGCTGGTGCAGGGAAACGACCTGATGGTCAAAGACAATTATGTGTGGCTGAAAACGCTGAGCGGGCTTGAAAAAGTGGATGTCATTTTACGGCGGGTAGACGATGTATATTGCGACCCGCTCGAACTCAGGGAAGATTCACAGCTGGGCATTCCCGGCCTGGTACAGGTATTGAGAAGCGGTAATGTCAGCATCGCCAACCCCCTGGGCAGCAGCATCCTGGAAAATCCCGGCCTGATGCCCTTCCTGAATAATATTGCCAGGCACCTGCTGGGCGAAGACCTGCTGATGCCCACCATCGCCTCCTGGTGGTGCGGTCAGCCCGAACAACTGGCTTATGTACTGGAGCATATTGAATCGCTCGTGATAAAAAAAATATACAAGGATACCACGCGCAGCACATCCATAGATGGCATGTCGCTCTCGGCAAAACAACTGGCAGAATTAAAAGAGCAAATAAAAACGCATCCCTCCCTGTACGTAGGCCAGGAAAAAATCAATTTTTCTTCCACCCCCTCCCTGATCAATGGCAGTATAGCACCCCGCAATGCCCTGTTCCGGAGTTTCCTGGTAAGTCATAACGGTGATTATATTGCCATGACCGGCGGACTGACCCGCACCACTGCCGACCTGGGCAATTTTATTATTTCGAACCAGCTGGGCGGCATCAGTAAAGACACCTGGATCATTTCGCCTGAACCAGGCCGCACCCTGAATGTGCGGAAAGAACTGGAAAGAAATTATGGCAGCAGCCAAAGCGGCGCCTTGCCCAGCCACACTGCTGAAAATCTTTTTTGGGTGGGTCGTTATACAGAACGCATGCTGGGCAACGCACGTTTTCTTCGTACCGTCATGCAGTTTATTGCAGAAAGCAATAATCTGCTTAGCGATAACAATGACACCCAATCCGAACAGCACCTGCTGATGTCACTGACCCATTTCAGCACTACTTACCCAGGCTTTACAGCCGATGACGATGATGAAAAATTTGAAAACCCGTGGAAAGAATTACGGGAAGTGCTTTGCAATGAAAAGCGGATGGGCAGCCTGGGCTATAACCTCGCCGTTTTCAAACGCGCCGTGTATGCAGTAAGGGATCACTGGTCTACCGATACCTGGCGGGTATTGCGCAGCATTGAAGAAGAATGGACATCGCTGGCCATGGTGGCGTCTACCGGTCACCACCGCATGTTGAGCGCGCTCGACAGCCTGATTACCTCCACCGTTGCCTTTATCGGCTTGAACCGGGAAAGCATTTCGCGCGAGCAGGGCTGGGTAATGCTGGATACCGGTCGTAAAATGGAACAAAGCCTGCTGCTGATCACCATGCTGCTTTCCACATTGGTAAAGAAACACGACGAGCAAACCGAATACGACCTGCAGGAATCGGTGCTGGTGAGCAATGAAAGCCTGGTCAATTACCGTTATAAATACCGGGTTCATATCCAGTTGCCGCTGGTGCTCGACCTGATGCTGCTGGACCCCAACAATCCCCGCTCACTGGTATACCAGCTGGATCGGCTTAAAGCCTACCTGTCTCAGTTACCCAAATCGCAGCCCGGCCATACCCTGGCAGAATATGAGCGGCTGATCCTGGAAGCCTATACCCTGCTGAAACTGGCCGATAAAGATGAACTGGCCCTTGCAGACAACCAGACAGCCCGGTACGAGAACCTGCATACTTTTTTACTGAACATGAATAACCTGCTGCTGGCCATACCTGGCGCTGTATCAAAAACCTATTTTAAACATGCCGAATCGCAGAAACAATTATTTGCTTCCGGTATCATCATCTGAAAACAGCATCACTGCAATACAAGATCCTCCATACCACTGCCTACACTTATTTTGAGCCGGTTAGCCTCTGCCATAATATTGCCCGGCTGATACCACGATCTTTCAGTAAACAGCTGTGCAGAAAATCGATTGTCACCATCAGCCCTTTACCCGATATAAAAGATGAATACGAAGATTTTTTTGGCAACAAGGTCATGTATTTTGCCATACAGCAGGAGCATAAAAAATTAACGGTCACCGTTTCTTCTGATGTGGAAAAACTGGTGCGCGAAGACCCGGAGATGAATCTCTATGAAAATGTTTCCTGGCAGGATGTACGGGAACTGGTGCGTCATTCTACGGCGGCCTGGCTGGATGTACACCAATACATACCTGAAACTGCTTTTACGCCCACCTCTCCTGAAATAAGGGCTTATGCGCGGCAATCGTTTAGGCACGGCGTTACCATGTTCGATGCCACCCTGCAGCTTATGCAAAGGATCTACTGCGAATTTGAATTTAAACCGGGCTTTACCACCATTGCCACGCCCCTCTCGGAAGTATTGAAGGCCGGTAAAGGCGTTTGCCAGGATTTTGCACACCTGGCCATTGCCTGTGTGCGGTCGATGGGATTGCCTGCCCGTTATATCAGCGGGTACCTCGAAACCATTCCGCCACCCGGCAAGGAAAAACTGGCAGGCGCCGATGCATCACATGCCTGGTTCTCGGTGTACATACCTTACCGGGGCTGGGTAGATTTTGACCCTACCAACAACCAACTTCCGGGCGCACAGCATATTACCGCCTGCTGGGGAAGGGATTACGCCGATATTGCCCCGCTGAAAGGCGTTATCATCAACAGCGGACCGCACCAGCTATCCGTTTCCGTAGATGTTAAAAGAATTGGGTAAAGTAATTTGCAGGCTATGATTATTTATTTAATTTTGTTTCCCCCCGGCTGTTTATATATCCTTTAAAAGACATCTTCCTGCTCCCTGAAAAGTGTATCTGTTTATCCTGCTTTCGTTCGTCAAATTCAACATAAACCCCTTGCCATGAAATGTTCCCTCTTATTCCGTAACCTGGTGTTCACCTGCAGCCTGTTAGCGGCAGGATACCGCTCACCTGCCCAGCAGCAGGCTACATTAAAGTTCAGCGATGCGAATGTTTATGCCGGCATAGAAGTAGGCGCCAAAGGCGTAAAGATGAGCATACTTGAAATCAGCAAAGACAAAAAAACCGGCGCTTTCAACGTTCTCAAAGACACTTCCATCAATACTGATTTTATTAGTTTTTCGCATCCCAATTTTAATGCTACCCTTGACGGACTGTATGGATTGTACAACCAGGCCATCATGCAGTACGGCATTCCTTCCAGGCGGGTGTTTACCGTTATCAGCAGCGGTGTTAAAATGCAGGCTGATAAGGAAAATAAAAAAGAATGGATTGACAAACTGGTTGATTCTTTTCTTTACAGGAGCAATGAATCGAGGCGCCGGGTAGCGGTGGTGGATGTAGCAGATGAAGCGAGGCTGTCGCACCTGGGCATTGTTGCGGATAATGATCGGTACAATACTTTCCTGATTGATATTGGCAGCGGCAATACAAAAGGCGGTTATTTCCCTTTTGGCAATACAACAGATTTTAAAATGTTCCAGGTAAACTGGGGCACCAAAAGCACTACCAATGCCGCTGAGAAAAGGTGCGGTGAAGACAAGAGCCTGCCCAATTATAACAAACAACTGGTTAAGGTAGCCGCCGAGGCCGAAAATAAAGATATTATCTATGCCGTAAATGAGAGCGGGGCTTATCCAAAAAGCGACAACATTGCCTTTAGCGGCGGCATCGCCTGGTCGGTGGCCACGCTACTGCATCCCGAACTGAATGCGCAGGCAACCGTGACCGTTACCTATGATGAAGTAGCTGCCTTCTGTGATAAATTGTACACCGATTTTAATTTGTTTTCCGAGGAGGGCCTGGTAAAAAATATAAAGGGCAAACCGGCCGAACTGGCAGCCACGGCAAAAGAAATAAAAAGAGTGCACCAGGTTTTCGACCAGCATGCATTGATGGCCGGCAGCCGGCTGCTGCTAAAAATAATGCGTCAATTTGAAACCCTTAAAGAGAAAAAACAATTCTTTTTAGTTAAGAATGGGCAGGTAGGCTGGGTATCTGCTTATGTAGATAAGGTGATTGCGGAAAACAATTAGGATGGCGGATGCCTGATCTGATGATGTCTGATCTCATCTACCCAGCTATTGACAAATTTATTAAACTATGGCCTTACCATAAAGACTGCGCAAACGAAATCAGACATCAGCCATTCCTCAGTGTTTTTTTTTCTTCCCATCTGCTTCCGGATGTAAATAAAGAATGAGTTTCTCGTTCACATAATTCAGCATGTCTTCACTGCTGGCGTTCCGGCAAAATTCGTAGGTGGGCCGGTACCGCAGCATAAAATGAAGCAGGGAATCGCCCTGCAGGCTGGTCAGTTTCTCTACATAACGCCGGCTGAAACTGTAATCAACAAAATCCTGCTCTTCCTGGTATTTCAGGTTGGCAGCCATTTTCTTATTTTTTGACCGGCCGGCAAAAAAACCGATGGGACTGAACGCCATACCCACCCCATTGGAAGGCCCTGATTTCGACACCATCCTGTTTTTAGGCTGGTTGTAGAAACCGGCATAATCTTCCCGCCGCTCCAGCGAATCTTCCTGGTAATTGGGTGCCCGCACGGTAACATTGCGGAGTGTCGTATTTCTTAATACCATGGTTACATCGTACCCGGCATCGATCATATAATTAAGCACCTTAATGGTATCAGGTAAATAACCAACCGAGGTAAAAACAATTTTATCGCCTTCTTTGCCTTCTATTGTATAATCGCCCTCCCGGCCGGAAAGGGCATAGGCTTTTTTGGTTGCATTGAAAATGGTCACCGATACCAGTACAGAATCCGTTTGTTTGTCATAGATCCTTCCCTTCAGCAATTGTTGTGCGCCTGCCCGGGAAAGAAAGATAAGCATCACGAGAATAGTAGTAATACAACGCATACCGCCTCAAATTAAACATCTCGTGCCCTGATTATTGCCATGGCAGGCAAAAGATTTTGTTAAAAAGAAGCAAGATTAAAAAACCATGCCAGAACAGCGCAGCGTCGAACATCCGTTATACCTGCTGTTATCGCGCACCCGTGTTAGATGCCGGAAAATAAATTCTTCAACGGAATCATGGACTGTGCTGTGGTAGGTCAAAGCACTATCATTCATTTGCCACCTTTATCACATTTGCCAGCTTCATTGCATTCATCACATTTGAACAGGGGTTACTACGGTAGGCCTACCGTAGTAACCCCTGATCAAAACTTGGCGGCTTAACCGGTTTGCCATCCTGTATCATTTACTGCAACCTAAAACTTCTTGTATGAGCAATTTCATCACCCTGAACAAGGCCATTGCGATGACCGAAACCTATCGTAAGCAAAAAGAGAATATTTTAGCCCTGGAATTCCAGGCCTCCGATATCCTCCCTCTTTGCGAAACTTTTGACCGCGCTTCTTTCGATAAGCTGCTGTCTGAAACCGATTGTACGTATATCCGTATTTACCTGGGCATGGACGATGACTTAAAAATCAGGATCGTTGCCGTAGCGGCCGATTCAAAAAATATGGATATTTTACCGGCTGCGGGCCCGGCCAAAGCCCTGAACAACGACGATGACGACGACGATGGTGGCAGTATTGTAGACGATGGCAACCGCTGTCCTACTGCCTGTCCGCCGCCCTCACCGCTCAACCCCTGATAAAACAGCGGTTATTAAATTGATTATTATGAGCTTCTGGGTAGGATTTTTTATCAATATTACCATTGGTATTCCGGCCCTTATCAGCGCCTGGCGGTTCCGTGTCATTCACCCGGTCTTCCGGCCCTTTATCTATACCACCTGGCTGGGCATCATGAATGAACTGATCAGTCTCCCTATGATGTATGCTTTTCATACCAACGCGGTGAACAGCAATATCTATGTCTTGATAGAATCGCTGCTGATTGTGTGGCAGTTCAGGCTATGGGATCTATTCGGGAAAAATAAAATCATTGTTCCATGCTTGTTTGTGCTGCTGGCACTGACCTGGCTGGCAGAAAATTTTTTCTTCTTTTCCATCTCGCAGTTTAGTTCCTGGTTCCGGATATTGTATTCATTTATCACCGTTCTGCTCAGCATAAGCCTGCTGAACCGCCAGCTTGTGCGGGAAAAAGGCGGCTTTCTGAAAAATCCAGTTACCCTGATCTGCCTCACTTACATTATGTATTTCACCTATAAGGTATTGGTGGAAACTTTCTGGGTCTATGGTCTCAATGAAAGCAGTATCTTCCAAGATAAAGTGTATGTAATACTTACACTGATCAACTTATTTACTAACCTTATGTTCGCCCTGGCAGTACTATGGATGCCCATCAAACATCGATTTACACTGCCGTATTAATCAGCAGTATCATCCTGGGGGTGATTATCACTTATTTTGTCATCTCCATCATTCACCACCAGCGCCGCTCCTATGCTTTGTATAAACTATCCATTGAAGCGGAGATTAATACCCTGGAGCGCGAGCGTAGCCGGATGGCGGCCGACCTGCACGATGAACTGGGTCCGCTTTTATCTGCCATCAAACTCCGGGTGGGCAGTATCGACACCCAATCGGCCGACGATGAACAGACCGTAGAAAGAATCAATCTCGACATCGACAACATGGTACAGCGCATGCGGGGTATTTCAAACGACCTGATGCCAAATGTGCTGGTGCATAAAGGCGTCGTATTTGCCCTCCGTTATTTTATTGATAACATGCGCCAACCCGGCGCGCTGCAGATACAATTTGCACACCACGACATTCCGGAACTACCTCCCTTTACGGCCATCCATATTTACCGGATCGTGCTGGAAATTATCCACAATACCATTAAGCACGCCGCCGCTACCGAATTAAAAATTGAGTTTCAAAAAAAGAACGGGTTGCTGGCACTGCATACCATAGACAACGGCCAGGGCTTTGATTACAGCGCCACTACCCGCGAAACCAACCACCACGGACTGCGCAACCTGCTCAGCCGGACCGAAATGCTTTCGGCCAGTCTTTTTGTGGAAACCGGCCGCGGCAAAGGCACTTCGTATATTATTGAAATTCCCTATAACCCCCCAGCATGAACCAGCAATCTTATTCGCCCGTTCGCATTATCCTTGCCGATGACCATGAAATGTTCCGGGAAGGTTTTAAGACCCTTATAAAAAAACAACCGGATATTGAATTGATTGGCGAGGCAGAAGATGGAAAGGAATTGGTTCAGCTGGCCGGCAAATTACTCCCCGATGTTATCCTGACCGATATCAATATGCCCGGCATGAACGGTATTGAAGCCACCAAGGCCATCATCGCGCAGCATCCGCATATATTTGTTATTGCCCTTACCATGTTCGACGATGAACACCTGATCATCGATATGCTGGAATCAGGTGCAAAAGGTTATCTACTGAAAAACGCCCATAAATCAGAAATCTTTGAAGCCATCAAGGCCGTGCATAAAGGCGATACTTATTATTGCCGCCATACTTCGGCCAAACTGACCCAGCTGATTGCCAAAAGCCGCTATAATCCGTACAAGGAATCCAAACAAGTCATTTTTAACCAGCGCGAGATTGAAATCATCCGGCTTATCTGCGAAGAATTTTCTAATAAAGAGATTGCGCTCCGCCTTACTTTAAGCGTACGCACCATTGAAGGTTATCGTGAACGCTTCCAGGAAAAAATGAAAGTACGCAATGGCGCAGGCATTGTCGTATATGCAATAAAAAATGGCATATTCAAGATCTAGCTCGCAGTGCCGTAGTACTACGGTACCCCTTACCGTAATAACCGTTGAGCAGGGCCTTTGTGGTTGAAATATCTTTGAGAGAACAGGATGCGCCTGGTACTGTTAATCATTAAACCGCCCCGATCGGGTCCTGCTACAGTATTTGTTTATCCTTGCAGGGACAGGTCTTAGACCTGTCCCTGCTTGTTTGTGAACATTTATCCCCTCCATCCTACCCATGGTGCGTGTTTCACGCACATGGGTTAGGATGCGGCAAACAAATTGTCACTCGTTATTTTTTCAATGCCTGTCTCGGTGATTTTTATAACCAGTGTTTCTTCCTGGCGGGTGCTCACCAGGCCTTCGCTTTCCAGTATTTCCAGGTGTTGCTGTATAACAGACCAGTCCTGGAACTGGCGCAGGATAATCTCCCGGGGCCTGCATTTGTAGGTGGCGGGCTGGGGATCTTCTTTGGCAATATTGTAAACGGTTTGCAGGGTTTTATAATGGGCCTCCATTTGATAAATATATTATACAATAAGTGGAAAGCTTGCAATATTTATTAACATGGCGGGGGGCAGGATTTGGGGATTTCGTGATTTAACGGCGCGTGCCGTTAAAACACATCCCAAAACCACCAAATCCCGAA
>CAXTMV010000139.1:0-2418 GCA_964245425.1 uncultured Flavihumibacter sp.
CCTTATTAAAGAGTTTATCCCAGTCGTCTTTCATATCATCCAGGCTGTCTTTTAAATCGTCAAAACCATCTTTTAATTTTTTACGGGTGGCAGAACCTTTATCAGGTGCCAGCAAAATACCAATGGTAATACCAGCTGTGAGGGCTAAAATGACCTTATTCATATAGTTGTGTTTTATTTTTAATTTTGGTAGGATCAATCGATACCTTTTGATCCTTCCCTTGTCATCCTATAACTTAATAATATCATGCCGCTATTATGCCATGGTGATGAAAGGCCGGCCCTGATTAAAAAAATGCTCAATTGGGAAAAGATGGGAAGAAAATTACCCGCCAGGTTGAATATATTGCTGTAACCTTACCATTTATTTTAACCACGGGCATTGACCCGGCAAACCTGTCAATTGTATGCGAACTGTCAGCCAGATCGGCTTCTTTGTATTCTCCGCCTGCTTATGTTGCTCTTTCAATAACAAAGAAATAAACAAACCGATCCTGCCCCTGGCAGCAGAAAAGCCGGGCATCGTTAACATTGTAAACTTTATCCGCCTGCTGGAGCCGCGCGACAGTGCCGTTACGCAGGACGTATTATACCAAACCGTGGTACAGCAGATCAGGCTGATGCGGAAACACCGGCTGGGCGGCACTTTTTTGCTGCAGTACGATGCGCTGATGGATAACCGTTACCAGGCCCTGCTGAAAAGCCTGCCAGTCGATTCATTTGAACTGGGTGGATGGTGGGAAATTCCACAGCCACTGGTAGAAAAAGCCGGGCTGGTATGGCGCGGCAGGTATCCCTGGGACTGGCGCGCGAATATTGGCTTTTCTACCGGCTATTCACCCGCAGAAAGAGAGAAACTGGCCGATGTATATATGACCGATTTCAAAAATATTTTCGGCTATTATCCCAAATCCGTTGGTTCCTGGTTTATCGACGCGCATACCCTGGCCTATCTCTACAACAAATACGGCATTGTGGCCTCCTGCAATTGCAAAGACCAATACGGAACAGATGGCTATACCTTGTGGGGTGGCTACTGGAACCAGGCCTACTACCCCAGCAAGATCAATTCATATATGCCCGCCCAGCACGAGGATCAACAAATACCCGTACCTATCTTCAGGATGCTGGGCAGCGACCCCATCCGCCAATACGACGATCGCATCGGCGGCGCCCGGCAAAGCGTCGTAACGCTGGAACCCGTATACCCGCATGCCGGCGGCGACAGCACCTGGGTACACTGGTTCTTCAAAGAATTTGTCAGCGGCGCCTCCATGGCTTTTGCCTATGCCCAGGCCGGCCAGGAAAATTCATTTACCTGGGATGCCATGAAAAAGGGATTGGAACTGCAATTTTCCCTCATAGAAAAATTGCGCGATGAAAAAAAGATAAGGGTAGAAACATTGCTGCAATCGGGCACCTGGTTCCGTCAGCATTACAAGGTAACACCGGCCACCGCCGTTACCATCAACAACGATCTGCCGGGCGCTGATCGTAAAACCGTCTGGTTCAACAGCCGCTTTTACCGCGTAAATCTTTTGTGGGAAGACGGTACGCTGCGATTCAGGGATATACATCTTTTCAATGAAAAACTACCTTCTGTATACGAAACAGCGGCCGCTACTTCTAATGAATGCAGTTTTTTTACCCTGCCGGTAGTAGAAGGCTATTTATGGAGTACCGCCACACAGCCTGCAGGCCTCCAGTTCAAAACCATTCAGGATGGCAAAGAAATATTGCTGAAAGGAAAAGATCCCGTTATTACCGATGCGCAGGCAGGAAAGCTTCATATCTCCTGGCCGCTGCAACAGTATGCCGGTACACTTGAAATGGACCTGGATGAACAGGGTATACAAATGCACACCACCGGAGATATGCCCGCCAATTGGTTCTTGGACCTGGTAACGGCTGGCAAAGCCGCATTGCCTTTTACGACGATCAGTGGCCACCAGGCGGCAGCCAGTTTTGAAGGCCTGCATTACACGATTACAACTGAAAAAGGTATCTTTTCCACGTTACCCGCGCCGGCTGTTTTCAGGATCATGCCTGAAAAAAATACGGTGACCCTAAAGCTGTAATACGCCGGTATTATTTCAGCACCTATATAAAATAAATTTCATCGCCCCTATCGGCGGAATCATTCCGACGGATGAAAATACGGTTGTGCTGCTCGTACATCTACGGGAACTGCGTTAAATACCGAATGCTGAAAATCGACCAAAAGCACTATTGCCAGTAAAGCTGCGGCTACATACATTTGCCTTGAAGTTGATTGGTCAATCCAGTATCCTATAAAGATCAATATTCAAATCCTCAAAAAAACCAACCATAATCCAGTATCAGTCAACTTTATTTTTCTTATCCCTGATATCGCATTAAAAAGTAAAAAGCCTTTACCGGAATAAATACCCGCAAAGG
>CAXTMV010000139.1:2428-14179 GCA_964245425.1 uncultured Flavihumibacter sp.
CTTTTGATTTTTACGCTTCATTTTTTACGCTTGACTTTTCAATGTTGACTGCCTTACGGATGCAGCAGCCTGAAATTAAAATCACCATCGCCGATGATTTCATTGCTGCTGGTGTTTAAGGTGCCACCATAACCATCAGTCGTTGCTCCACTGGGTGGATTGGTAGACGGCCATAAGGTAATGGCCCAGGGGCCCTCATTGCGGAGTAAATCGATTGTTTCAGCAAAGACAGTGTCAGACATGGCCAGCACCAGGTAGGTCTGGTTTTCGTCGGTGGCGATACCCGGATGCCATAAATATGATTTGGGCAGCGTAACGCCCTTATAAAAATCAATCCTTCCAACAAAAACCTGGGTGTCGTTGGCAAATAAAATCTGGGCTACCAGGCCGGTGGTGGCAGACGCCAGCAGTTCAACGGAATACTTGGTAATATTTTTTGTCATGGCTACATTTTAAGACCGGAAAGTAAAGGGTTCTGCTGGCATGGCAAATACCACTTTTGGGGAAGCTCAGGCCGCAAGATACCTATTCCGCCAGCGGCCAGGCGGATACCCATTTTTGAATATTGACGCTAGTTGTCGCCCAATGCTTTCTTAATGGCCGCCTCTGTAACGGTGGCCATGATCTGGTAACCCGCAACATTGGGGTGCACGCCGTCGATGGTTAGTGCCGCCTGCTGCCCGTTCCTTTCATCAGCCAACGGCGTAAAATAATCCAGCAAAAAAACACCCTTGTCCGCGGCGTAGGTCCTGATGCGGTTATTCAAAGAAATGATTTTATTGGCTGGCTGAAGCCCTTTGCGCCAGGGGTAATCATAGATCGGCAGGTAAGCACATAAAATAACTTTTATATGATGCAACAGGGCCAATTCTGTCATGGAAGCAATATTATCCATGATGGTTTGCTCCGTTACATGCCCGGTATTGGCAGCGATATCGTTGCTACCGGCCAGTATGATCACGGCTTTCGGTTGAAGGTCGATCACATCCTGTCTGAAACGCAACAGCAATTGCGGCGATAGCTGCCCGCTGATACCGCGGTTAAGGTAAGATCGTTTACTAAAAAATGCCGGTACCAGTATTTTCCAGCGCTCAAAAATGGAACTGCCTAAAAACACCACTCTTTTTTCGCCGGGTTGAACTGCGCCCAGTTGCTGGTTTTCTTTTTTGTAATGCGATAAGGCGGCCCAGTCGTCGCTAAAGTCTTCTTTTACGACAGTGTTTACCCGGCCCGCTGTATCAACTGCCGTTTTTTGTGCAACAGCTGTTACAGACACATAAAGAAGTATGGATGATAAAAAGATTGTTCGCATGTTTTATACATTACAGCAGCAATCTAATATTATTCGGGCAGTTTACAGCTCATCAGCTGCTTTCCATTCTGAGTATTAAATTCCTCAGTTCTTAAAATATGATTAATCCGGCGTCTTTTTAACCCGATTAACATGCCATTTACAAGTGACTCTTCTACCTTGCTGACCAGCATTCTCCAGGCGGATGGGCCATCGGTATGCCACCGGTTCAATAACAAACCGGCCAGTGGTGCAAACAAGCATTGTTTTTGAAGAGGGTGGTTATTAATAATAGAAGCCCCTGCAAGCAACAAAATAGTATGACCCGTTATGAATAAGACATCCCTCATGTACAGGATAGTCCTTTGCATTTTCTTGATTGTTTTTTTTCTACAGGTAATCCCAAAAACCTATGGGCAGGATAAAAAGGCTATTGATACTGCGCAATTTTTAACCCTTAAACAATGCATCGACTATGCATTGCAGCACCAGCCTGCCCTGAACCAGTCGCTCATCAATGTTTCCATTGCGCGGTTAACCAACGGTATCAATATTTCCGGGTGGTATCCCCAGGTAAATGTAAGCGCCAACCTTACCCATTATATACAATTGCCTACCTCCTTTTTTGCCGACACTACTGGCGGGAACGCGCCTGTTAAGCAGCGAACCGGCATCTCCAACACGATGATACCCCAGTTGTCTGTAACGCAGGCAATTTTCAGCCCTTATCTTTTGTATGCCGCAAAAAGCGCACCCCTGTTCCTGCAACAGGCACAACAGATTACCGACAGTACTAAAATCAATATTGTTTCATCCGTGAGCAAGGCCTTTTATAATCTGCTGCTTACCCTGGAGCAAATTAATGTACTAAAGGAAGACACGGTCCGGCTTTCACAAAATGTTACGGATGCCTATCACCAATATGTAGGCGGCATCGTAGATGAAACAGATTACGAACAGGCTACCATCACCCTTAACAATTCAAAAGCACAGTTGCGGCAGGCAACCGAAAATGTAGCACCGGAATATGCAACCCTCCGTCAGCTGATGGGTTACCAGGCCAGCCAGCAATTCAATGTGAGCTTTGATACGCTGGAAATGATGAACGATATCGCTTTCGATACCACGCAGCCGCTGAAATATGAAAAACGCATCGAACTCAAACAATTGCAGACAGCCAAAGACCTGCAGCATACCTTAACGGATTATTACCGGCATACCTTTTTGCCAACCGTAAGCGCTTTTTATACCTACAACTATGAATTTGAAAGCAATACCTATTCAAACCTCTATGCGAATGCCTTTCCCAATTCGCTGGTCGGATTGTCTGTAAGCCTGCCCATATTTACCGGTTTCTCGCGCGTTAAAACCGTGCAGCGATCCAGGCTGCAGGAACACCTGTATGATTGGGGACAGGTAGCGCTGAAATTGCAGATCAGCAATGAATACGCAACCGCGCTGGCCAGTTACAGGAGCAATTTGTATAACCTGCAGGTGCTCCAGGACAATGTGTCGCTGGCAAAGCGGGTCTATTTTGTGGTAACACTGCAATACAAACAAGGTATTGTGGCCTACCTGAATGTGATTACGGCAGAATCCAATCTAATAACCTCCCAGACAAATTATATCAATGCTTTGTACCAGGTATTATCAAGTAAAATAGACCTGCAAAAAGCATTGGGTATTATTTCTTATTAAACAGTAAAGCAAAATAGATTTTCTCATGCATAGAATTTTATTGAGTGTGGTGTTATTCAGCTGCGCCGTTTTCTTTTCCTGCAAAGAAAAACAGCCGCCGCCGGTTCCGCCCACGCCCGTTAACCTGTATACGGTAAAAAAGCAATCGGTGCTCTATTACGACAAATACCCGTCTACCACCGCAGCGCTCAGCCAGGTAGCCCTGTTGCCACAGGTACAGGGTTATATTACCGGCATCTACTTTAAGGAAGGCGACTTTGTAAAAAAAGGACAGTTATTGTATGATATAGACAAAAGATTGTACCAGGCGGCAGTGGATGCTGCAGAAGCCAATGTAAAAGTAGCAGAAGGCAACCAGGCGCAGGCAAAACAAGATGCAGATCGGTATGTGTACCTGAACAGTTACCATGCCGTGGCCAAACAGTTATACGACCATGCCATGATCACGTATGAAAATTCAAAAGCACAGGTAACCGCCGCCGGCGAAGCGGTGAAGACCGCCCGCACCAATCTGGCGTATTCCAGCATCTATGCCCCCTTCAGCGGCACCATTGGCTTCAGCATGGTTAAACTGGGCAACCTGGTAGTGGTAGGTCAAACAACGCTGAACACGATCTCTACCAACGATCCTATGGCTGTCGATTTCCTGATCAACGAAAAACAATTGATGGATTTTGAGCAGATCGAAAAAGGCAAACAAAAACGGGTCGATTCTCTTTTCACTTTACTGCTTCCCAACAATACATTATATCCGCAAACCGGTAAGATATCCATCATCGACAGGGCGGTTGATCCGCAAACCGGTTCCATCCGGGTAAGGCTGGTATTTCCCAACCCGGAGAATGATCTGAAAGTAGGGATGAGCTGCATTGTGCGCGTACATAACCAGGATGCAGCACCGCAGCTGGTGATACCGGGCAAGGCCGTTGTTGAACAGATGGGCGAGTATTTTGTATTTGTAGTAAAAGATACCTTGCTGGCGCAAAAAGGCGATTCTGCTAAAAAACCGGAAACGGATACAGCCGCACAAAAGGGTCCCCAGCCATATGCTTTCCAGAAAAAGATACAGATTGGGCAAACGATCGGTGCAGAAGTGATTGTAAAAAGCGGTCTGCATGAAGGCGATCGTATTGTAATAGACGGCGTACAATCCTTGCATGAAGGTTCACCTGTAAATGCCAGCAGTAAACATGCCGCCGGTAACGACAGTACCCATACCGGCAACGGGCCAGACAGTCCGCGCACATCGCCCGGTGAAGTACGAAAAATCGACAGCAGTAAAAATTAACCGCCAGCAAATTAAATTTCAGTGTTTAAGACGATTCATCCATTATGGTAGCGAATACATTTATTAAAAGGCCGGTCACCGCTATCGTGATATCCATTGTACTGGTGCTAACGGGCACGGTTTCCATTCTCAGCCTGCCGGTTGACCAGTACCCCGATATTACCCCACCCGTGGTACAGGTAAACGGCCAGTTTACCGGGGCAGATGCGCAAACCGTTGAGCAAACCATGGCTACGCCCATTGAAGGACAGATCAATGGTACGCCCGGTATGGAATACATGCAAAGCAACAGCACCAACAACGGACTGATGTCTATCAACGTAACCTTCAATATCGGCACCGATATTGACGTGGCGGCGCTGGATGTGCAAAACCGGGTTAGCATCGCCACCCCGCTGGTACCGGCAGTGGCCAGTCGCCTGGGCTTAACCGTTCGCGCCATCAACCCCAGCCAGTTAATGATGGTGGCCGTATATGCGCCCAATGGCACACACGATATTACCTTTCTTGATAATTACACCAATATTTTTATACAGGATGCTTTGTTGCGCGTACCGGGTGTTGGCAGCATCAACCGCTTCACCGATAATTTCAGTATGCGTATCTGGATGAACCCGGAGAAAATGGCTTCGTACAGTTTAACGCCGGCCGATATAATTGCGGCCCTCAATACCCAGAACGTACAGGTAGCCGCTGGCTCGGCGGGCGTGCCGCCGCAGCAAACAACACAGACCTTTGAACTGGGCATCATCGTAAACGGACGGTTGAGCAAGGTATCCGAATTTGAAAACATCATTGTAAAAACCATTCCTGCTACAGGGGAACTGGTGTACCTGAAAGATGTGGCCAGGGTAGAGCTGGGCAAGTTCACTTTCTCCAGCAATTCATTTGTAGACGGAAAGCGCGCTTCTTACCTGATCATTTACCAGGCCCCCGGCAGCAATGCGCTGGAGACCGCCAAAGGCATTTACAAGGAGCTGGAATTGTTAAAACAATCTTTCCCTGCCGATGTGGAATACAAAGTGCCTTTTGAATCGGTAACCGTTGTAAAAGTTTCCATGGCGGATGTGGTAAGAACACTTTTGCTGACGCTGGGACTGGTGGCCATCGTGGTATTTCTTTTTTTACAGAACTGGCGTTCCACCCTGATACCGGTACTGGCGATACCCGTTTCTATTTTCGGCACCTTCTGCTTTTTTATTCCGCTGGGGTTTACGATCAACACCCTTACCATGTTCGGATTTGTGCTGGCCATTGGTATCGTAGTGGATGATGCCATCATTGTGGTGGAAGCAGTGCAGCATTATATTGACAACGAAAAGATGTCGGCCAAAGAAGCTACTTATTATGCCATGAAAGATATCTCGGCACCGGTAGTGGCCATTGCACTGATACTGGCAGCCGTATTTGTGCCGGTTGGTTTTATACCCGGCATTGTGGGCAGGCTTTACCAGCAGTTCGCCATTACCATTGCCATCTCAGTGATCATTTCTGCCTTTATTGCCCTATCCCTTACGCCTGCGCTTTGTACCCTGTTGCTAAAACCTTCCGGTGTAAAAAAAGAAGCAAAGGGTGTCAACCGGATCTTTTTCCGGTTCAACAACTGGTTCGAGCGGGTTACGTCAAAATATACCAACGGTGTGCAGCGCAGTATAAAAGCGTCAAGGCTAATCATCGTGTTACTGATCTGTATCTGCGTGGGCGCCTGGTTTCTCTTCCAGCATAAACCTTCGGGTTTTATACCGTCTGAAGACGATGGCAACCTCTATGTTACTTTCCAGTTACCGCCGGCGGCAGCCACTTCACAGTCGGTTGACGTTATGTCGAGGCTTATGAAAGTAGTCGCTTCCACACCGGGGGTGGCTCACTATGCGGCCCTGTCTGGCCTGAACGTGGTAAACAATGCTACCAATTCAAATGCTGGTACCATTTATGTGCAGCTGAAACCCTGGGATGAAAGAGGCGGATCGGATGAACAGGTGCCGGGCATAATGGAGGTGATGCAAAAAAGGATTGCCGATGCCGGCATCAAAAATGCCAATGCGGAAGTGATCCAGCCATCGCCCATCCCGGGCATTGGTGAAACCGTTGGTTTCAGTTTCCAGATTGAACAGCGCAATACAAGTGATGATGTGCACGCCTTTGAAAAAGTGATCAATAAGTTTGTGGAAGAAGCCAATAAAAATCCTGCCATTAATGGGGCTTTCAGTTTCTTTACGGCCCGCACGCCCAGTTACAATGTAAATGTGGATCGCGAAAAATGCGAGAAGCTGGGTGTCAACATCGGCGATGTATTTACTACCATCCAGGCTTTTATGGGCAGCCTGTATATCAACGATTTCACCACGTATAACCGTACTTTTCATGTGGTGGTGCAGGCAGATACGGTTTTCCGCACCATGATAACGGATATGGACAAGTATTATGTGCGCAACCAGGCAGGCACCATGGTGCCGCTGGGTACGCTTATCAGCTATTCGCCTACGGAGACCGCACCATTGCTGTCGCATTTTAATATTTTCAGATCGGCAGAAATAGATGGCGCTTATGCCCCGGGTTACAGCAGCAGCCAGGCTACGGAAGCACTGAAACAGGTAGCCGCTAAAGTATTGCCACAGGGTTATACCTATGAATTCTCCGGGCTCAGCTACGAAGAGATCCGCGCAGGCTCTACCACCATTTATATTTTCCTTTTTTCAATTGTCTTTGTATTTCTTTTCCTGGCTGCTTTGTATGAAAGCTGGTCAGTGCCGTTTTCCGTTTTACTGGCCGTGCCCATTGGCGCTTTTGGGGCCATCCTGACGCTGATACTGGTGCCCAGCCTCACCAATAACGTATATGCCCAGATTGGATTGATTACGCTGATCGGGCTGGCGGCCAAAAATGCCATCCTGATTGTTGAGTTTGCGAAAGTGCGGGTAGACCGGGGTGAAGAGCTGATCAAATCGACCCTTGAAGCGGTTAGTTTGCGTTTACGCCCCATCGTTATGACATCGCTGGCGTTCATACTCGGGGTGCTGCCGCTGGTATTTGCCAGCGGCGCCGGCGCCGTGGCCCGCAGAACCATTGGCTTTACCGTACTCGGCGGTATGCTGGCGGCCTCTACCATCGCCATTTTTATTGTGCCGGTATTGTTTGTGATCATTACAAAAGTATCCTACGGCAAAAAGAAACTCGATTGGTTACTGGCCAACCATGACCATTTGATGGAGAAAGCAAAAAAAGTGGAACAGCAGGATATTGATGCGGAACTGGAGTTCGAGATACAAAAATCGCGCGACCTTCATAAACCTGAACAGGGATGATTGCGAATACATTTATTAAAAGACCGGTTACGGCGATCGTTATATCGCTGGTGCTGATGATAGCGGGGGGCATTTCCATTGTAAACCTGGCGGTTGACCAGTACCCGAATATTTCACCGCCCAGCGTATCTGTGAGCGGCGGCTATACCGGCGCCGATGCGCAGACCGTAGAACAGACGGTGGCCATCCCCATAGAAGAACAGGTAAACGGTACCCATGGCATGGAATACATGCAAAGCACCAGCACCAACAGCGGGGGCATGAGCATCCGGGTTACTTTTAATATCGGTACCAATGTACACATCGCAGCACTCAACGTGCAAAACCGCGTGGGCATTGCCGCTCCCCTCCTGCCTTCGGTAGTCAGCAAAATTGGTTTGACCGTTCGCGCCAGCAATCCCGACCAGCTGATGCTGGTGGCCATTTATTCGCCCAAACGCACCCATAATATTACATTCCTTGATAATTACACCAATGTATTTATTGAAGATGCCATTCTGCGGGTGCCCGGCGTAGGGGATGTAACAGCCAGGACCGACCAATTTAGCATGCGCATATGGATGAACCCTGATAAAATGGCCTCTTACAGCCTGACCCCTTCCGATGTGGTAAGCGCATTGAACGCGCAAAACGTATATGTTGCGGCCGGCGCTACCGGATCTCCTCCCCAGTTGTCGTCACAAACCAATGAAACCGGCATATTGGTAAACGGCATGCTCAATAAACCGGAAGAATATGAAAAGATCATCATAAAAACCATACCCGCCACCGGCGAGCTTGTTTACCTGAAAGATGTTGCCCGGGTAGAACTGGGCAAGTTTACTTTTTCAAGCAATGCTTTTGTAGACGGTAACCGCTGTTCATTGCTGATGATCTACCAATCGCCCGGCAGCAATGCCCTGCAGACCGCCGAAAACGTTTATGCGGCACTGAAAGAACTAAAGAAATCATTTCCCGCAGATGTAGACTATTCAGTACCGTTTGAATCGGTGACCATCATCAAAGTGTCTATGCAGGAAGTGGTGGGCACCCTGCTGAAAGCGCTGGGGCTGGTGGCGCTGGTCGTATTTCTTTTCCTGCAGAACTGGCGATCTACCATCATTCCCATTTTGGCCATACCGGTGTCGATACTGGCCACTTTTTGTTTTTTCATACCGCTGGGCTTTACCATCAACACCCTTACCATGTTTGGCTTTGTACTGGCCATTGGCATCGTGGTAGATGATGCCATCATTGTGGTAGAGGCGGTACAACATTATATTGATGAGCAGCACATGTCTCCAAAAGAAGCCACCTACCATGCCATGAAAGAAATATCGGCACCGGTAATTGCCATTGCGCTGATACTGGCGGCCGTATTTGTACCGGTTGGTTTTATACCGGGCATTGTAGGCAGGTTGTACCAGCAGTTCGCCATTACAATTGCCATCTCTGTAATCATTTCTGCATTTATCGCCTTATCGCTTACACCGGCGCTTTGTACCCTGCTGTTAAAACCAACCGACCTGGAAAAGAAAAAGAACCTGCTTGACCGGTTTTTTGTTCGCTTCGATAAATGGTTCGGGCGGTTTACAGACAGGTATACCAATGGTGTAAAAAGAAGCATTCAGCATTCAAAACTGGTGGTCATCATACTGGTTTGTATCTGTGCGGGCACCTGGATGTTGTTTAAAACCAAACCATCGGGCTTTGTACCGTCTGAAGATGGTGGCCGGCTGTTTGTGTCTTTCCAGTTATCGGATGCCTCTTCTACCACCCAATCGGTAAATGTAATGAACAAGCTGATGGAGGTGGTGAGCAAAACACCCGGCATACTGCATTATACCGCCATCTCGGGATTTAATATATTGAACGGGGGCGCCACTTCCAACGCAGGCTCTATGTTTGTAATGCTGGCACCCTGGGATGAAAGGACCACCGATTCTACCCGCGTACCGGGCATCATGAATGAGCTGAGAAAAAGGATTGCCAAAGCAGGTATCAAAAACGCGAACGTGGTGGTTAACCAGCCACCCCCCATCCGGGGCATCGGGCTGGCAGCGGGCTTCAGCATGCAGATTGAACAGGGCAGTTCTACCGATGATATCCATGCTTTTGAAAAAGTGGTACAGAAATTTGTGGCCGAAGCAAAAAAGATCCCGTCTTTATCAACCGCCTATTGCTATTTCTCTGCGCATACCCCCAGTTATGATCTTACGGTTGACCGGGAGAAATGCCAGAAACTGGGCGTAAACATTTCAGATGTATTCAGCACCATGCAGGCTTATATGGGCAGTTTATTTGTAAATAATTTCACCCTGTACAACCGTACCTACCGGGTGGTGATACAGGCAGATACAACCTACCGGGCACTGATAAGCGATATGGACAAATATTACGTACGCAATGCCGCGGGCCAGATGGTTTCGCTGAGCACCCTGATTTCTTATAAACCTACGGTAGCGGCGCCGCTGATATCGCATTTCAACATTTTCAGGTCTGCAGAAATGGATGGCGCCATACCCCCGGGGTACAGCAGCGGCCAGAGCATACAAGACCTGAAGGCGCTGGCCATCAAATCGCTGCCCAGGGGCTATACCTATGATTTTTCGGGGCTCAGTTACGAAGAAATAAAGGCCGGCTCGCTGACCGTTTACATTTTCATGTTTTGCATCATCTTCGTTTTTCTTTTCCTGGCAGCCTTGTATGAAAGTTGGTCGGTTCCTTTGTCTGTACTGCTGGCGGTGCCTGTCAGCGCTTTCGGTGCCATCATAGCGCTTACCTGTGTGCCCACACTCACCAATAATGTATATGCCCAGATAGGGCTGATTACGCTGATTGGCTTGTCGGCCAAAAACGCTATCCTGATTGTAGAATTTGCCAAGCTGCGGGTCGACCGCGGTGAAGAATTGGTCAAGTCTACGCTCGAGGCCGTCCGATTGCGCTTACGCCCCATTGTTATGACCTCGCTGGCCTTTATTCTCGGCGTGTTACCGCTGGCGCTGGCATCCGGCGCCGGTGGCGCGTCCCGTAATACAATTGGTGTAACCGTGCTCGGTGGTATGATCGCCTCCTCTACTATTTCCGTTTTTATCGTACCGGTATTGTTTGTATTATTTACCCGTTTTTCTTACGGTAAAAAACAGCTCAGCTGGTTGCAGGAGCACCATGAAGAACTGATGGAAAAAGCGAAAAAAGTAGAGGAGCAGAATATAGACCCGGAACTGGAATACGAAATAGCGCAATCAAAAGAGGAAAAGAAAGAACCAGGGGAGGCTGAAAAGAAGCCGGATACAAAAAGCTAACAATGGAACGGTATTTAATGCAAGTGGCCGGTTAAACACCAGCCACGGACACAAAAGTTATAGTTAAAATTTCTTCCGGTAGAAATGGCAGTAAGGATTACCATTCTTCTTGTCATAGTAATCCTGGTGGTAATCTTCGCCCTTCCAGAAAACACCGGCTTTTGTCAGTTCTGTAACCACCGGGTAACCCTTCTCTCTCAAAACAGCTATTAATTTTTCGGCCGTTTTCTTTTGCTCCTCATCGAGGTAAAAAATAGCTGACCGGTATTGGGTGCCAATATCAGGCCCCTGCCCGTCTTTCTGTCCGGGGTCATGTGTTTCAAAGAACAGTTTCGTCAGCTCTTCATAACTGGTAAGGGCGGGGTCGTACAGCACTTCAACCGCTTCCGCGTGACCAGTAAGACCAGTGCAAACCTCTTTGTACGTGGGGTTGTCTTTTTTTCCGCCGGTATAGCCAACGGTTGTTGACAAAACACCTTTTGCCTTCTGCATATAAAACTCGGTGCCCCAGAAACATCCGGAGGCAAAAATTGCTCTAGCTTCCATGGTTATCCTCCGTTTTTAGGGGTATAAATTTCAGTGATACCGAATTAACACAATGCCGGGTATTTTTGGCCGTCATGCGCTCGCCTACGAACACATGGCCCAGGTGTGCTTCACAATTGCTGCAGATAATTTCGACCCGCCTGCCATCTGCATCCGGCACCCTTTTTACTGCACCCGGTATCTCATCGTCGAAAGAGGGCCAGCCACAATGTGAATCAAATTTATCGTGAGATTCATACAACGGCGTTTCACAACGGCGGCATACGTATACCCCCGTGGCCTTGTTGTCGGTGTATTCACCGGTATAAGGCATTTCCGTGCCTTTCCGTACAATTACCC
>CAXTMV010000140.1:0-14103 GCA_964245425.1 uncultured Flavihumibacter sp.
ATATATCAAAACAAACCAAGTCTGTTTGGTCACGTAGTAGAAAATTTTGTGGCAACAGAACTGGCAAAATTATTATCGTTCAGCAATATCCGGGCGCAGTTACTGCATGTCAGAACAAGCGACGGAAAAGAAGTGAATTTCGTCCTGGAGCGGCCCGATGGCAGCCTTTTGGCCATCGAAGTAAAACGGGCAGAATCAGTGAGCATTCAGGACTTCAAAGGCATCCAACTATTGGCCGGGTTAACGGGGAAGGATTTTTCAGGTGCTGTTGTTTTGTATGCAGGCAGAGGCATTGTGCCCTTTGGCAAGACTTATGGGCTGTTCCGTTTCATATTTTATGGCAGTAGGTAAAAGCTTACCAATACAATCCGATTGACAACGTTACTGACTCGATTCGCCAGGCAAGTACAACTGCAATCTATTGTTGCCAAATCCCAAATCAATAAAGCTTTTTTACAATAGTATGTAATACGTCACTCTTATTTTTCGTTTCGAGAAAACCAGGATAAACCAAATTAATGAAATTATTGATCCTGATATCAGTGTTTGATGAATACAAGCCATCAATCTTTATACACCAGGGAAAATAAAATGCGTTTGGATCGTAAAATGAGTTCTCAATTTCCACTTTATCCCCATTATCATTTATAAATGAAACTTTGACCCAATTGGTTGTAGTGCTGTACAAATTAGACAAGCTTGTTAAAAAGGATGACAGCAAAACAGGATCAATCGTTCTTACGCTGTCTACCAAAGAAATCAATCGTGCAAAGTCAAGATTATTTTGATTGAACTGGAAGGCGGTAGAAGTACTTTTAGCTTTGCCCTTGTCAACAGCCTCTTTGAACTTGATGATATCATTTTTACACAGCTGGTAGTCTTTGTCTGTAAAGCCCAGGTCGCCGATCGTTGTTGCATTGGGGTTATTAAGAAGGATAGTCCTGACAAATTTTTTCACAAGCTCGCCATCTATTGATTCTTCGCTGGAAATGAATGTTGCTGTATGTTGTGAACCTTGGGAGACCATTCCCTGAGTTGTAAAACTTCCGTTTTCATTTTCATAAACGACCTGATCTGAAAAGTGATGAAAACAACCGGCGCTTCCTTGCTCAAAAATAATTTTCTGAAGTCCATATTTTAAAAATGTTTCCTTTCGGTCTGCCCTTGTAGTCTTTTCAACCTTGCCGGAAGAAATGGTATAATAAAATAAGGAATCATTTTTTGTGACCAAAATCCGTCCAGTGTCTGCCATAGAAATATTTACACTATCCATACTGAAAGGCAAATTAAATTGATGTTCCCAGCTGCCGTTGTAGGCAGTTTGGAGGTAAATTTGATTTCCTAATATTCCATAAGTTCCTTTATTGCAGAAACCGAATTCAGCAGGTTGCATGTCTGATCGGTTATTGGTATAAATAAATTGGGTTTCGACAGTATTGTCTGCTTTTATATGCAATATCTTACTCCCATTCATGATGAATAAACCGGCATTTCTGCAGGTTGCAGCGTATCCGAAAATGGAATCTGCGAAAGAAAGGGAAGGCTGTAAATTTTCATCTAATTTAATAAAAGTCGATTTTTTGGTTTTAAAAAACAATGCGCTGCTTTGCGGATCGGTGTAAAAGTCATCGTAATTGGGCAAAAATATCCAGTTGATACTGTCTTTTGCAGAATAGAAGATTAAACCTTCTTGGTTTACCAGGTAATAATTTTTAAATATTGCTACCCTCTCTATTTCAGGCCTGTTAATGGTATTTGTTTTATTATATTTTTTTTGGTCAAGAGGAGTTGGTAAAAGAGTCCAGCTTTCACAGTTGTCACTTGTAATTGCCAGCATATTCCAAAGCGATCCAATGATGCCCTGTTTTTTAGTATTAAAATAAATACTGGTAAATCTTTGTTTTTTTTCCGGGATACTGTAATGTCGCCATGTAAATCCATAATCTTTTGTGTATGCTATGCCGGAACCTGAAACGCTTAGCCAGGCTTCTCCATTATCCAGGTTAGTGGCAATGTCTACCCAACCATCCTGTCCAAAATCAATTGCCTTCCAATTTCTTCCCTGGTTTACGGTATGGTAAATGATATTATATTTCCCTTTTCCGTTATTAATAAATCCGGATACAAATCCGGTGTCCGTATTAAAGAAACTGGCATTATCCAATAATAAACCTGATAGAATGTCCTGCCTACCTTTCTCAATAACATCTATCCTTTTCCAGTAATCATTGATAGATGGAGCAAATGCGACCTCACCAGCCCTGGTTGCGATAACCAGTTGCTCGTTACCCGTTACTTGCAGCTTTTGAATACTACTCTTGAATTTCAAGATAGCTTTATCAGGGACTTGACAAAGGGCTGCCTCGCCTTGAAATAAAAGAATAAAAACTAACAAAACTAGCAGTTTCATAATCGTTTTTTTACTAAACACAATTTTGGTTATCAAAATAATTTTATTGAACCATGATCAGCTCCATCCCATTATAAATGCCGATACCATCCAGCTGTGATAAAAATATAATGGTACCATTCTTCACATAATTTAGTTGTAATACATTCATCGGCGAGCCCACCGCGTCCGGCTGACCGTTTGACCAATGCAATACTGGCCTGAATAAAGGTTTCCAATGTTCAATCGTAGAAAGATCAAAACCATAGTTGCCTTCAAAAAAGCCATTTTGGGAATAGAAATAAAGAAGGTTGTTGTTAGAATTAAATGCACCTGGCCCAATATACTCCCCTTGTATCATATGGTCTTGATTCGCAGTGTCAACTGACTTTTCCAGGTGTTCCTCGCTTTGAAAAATAATTGTGGCGACAAAATTATTGAACCGCGCAATGGCGCCAGTCATAGACATATGCATTAAGCCCGCGGTGACAATTACATCATCGCCAGCGGCAAAAATTGATTTAATGGGCCGCAACTCAATATCAAATTTGCCCATGGCAGGAATAATCCATTTTTTTGTTTTGGTATTGAAGATAAACAAGTCTCCACCCCATTCACCATATCCAAAACCAACCCACATATTATCCTCTTTATCCATAAAGTATACAGGCTTACCAAACCATTGTTTGCTATAAGTAATTTGTTTATTTAGTGAACTATCAGGAAAATAATACTGCTTTGTTCTCGGATCATAAATACCCTTCCCGGTTAAATAATAAGGATCGTTTTTGCTATCAAAACCAATAGCCCATAGTGTTTTTTTGTAGTTGCCGATGGTTTTCCATGACCCGGCCTTGTTATCAAGCTGTTTTATCAAGTGGATTTTATCGGCAATAATGACGGTTCCTGTTTTGTCCTTTGTAAGAATCGTTATGGCCGAGTCATTCAACGGAACTTCCGGTAATACGTCACCGGTCGAAATATTAAATGCAGCAAGTTTGCCACTTGTCGTTAGTGCCAGGATATTGTCGCCAGTAACGATGAACTGCTGGTATCGTTCATTTGTATTTTTCTTATCGATTATTTTAAAAGGCTTCAATTGCCCCTGGCAGGCAGCCAAATAAAAAAATGAAAATAGCAGGTAGGTAAGACGGTTCATACATGATAGATGCGATCCTAAAAGGCTTTACATAAAGATTGTTTAAAAAAATTTAAAAATACCCGGAGATCGCTGTTAACAAATACTAATTAACATTACTTTGATGGTTTTGCCTGTAAGGTTTTATTATTATTAACCTGTTATGTAATTGTGGAGGAGGATGCATCTTAATGCTAAACCACTTTTTTATGAGGTTGCTTTTTCTATTACTACTAATTACCTGTAGTAACGCCAGGTTGTTTTCTCAAGACAATCTTTTCCGTTTTATGTCTACAGATCTATTTTTCACTGTAAGGTTTCACAATATAGTGGTTTAAACCTTTGTGGATATCTCTTATAACTAAACTATTAACGACCTGGCAAAATTATTCCGGAACCAATTTTATTTCAGCAAAACAATGTCCGCAAATATCCATTCGTCTCGAATTTTATGCATAACGACGCGATAATGAAAGGCACTTCCATCCGACTTCGACAATTTAATATTACCGGAATAAATATTGTTCAGTTGCCGGTCCTCTTTCATGCGATCCTTGTGATCAAAAAGGAACTGGTGGATAACATCTTCCAGTTTATGCCCTGATCCAGTCAACCTGAAACGACCATTAAATATTTTGAGTTGCTGTATTATTTCCTCGAATGATGGTGATGCGCCGTAGATCATTGAGCCTTGCATTTCAGAATAGTCCTTGCGAAACATATCCAGCCATTCAATACCAGGTACAAAACGGACGGTAGCCGGTTGCAAATCTGCGTAATTAATACCCGGCAACCGGACATAGTTTTTGCGATGATCGATCAAACGCTGATATAACTCAGCATCCTCCAGCGCTTCATTTGCCGCGGGCGTTTGCAAGAGAGAAACAATATCGTATAAATGCCGGGACTGCCTTTCACCACGGACATTTCCTGCCGTGCCAGCGCTGAATTTTTCGTGCAGCAAAAATAATTTCTCCATCATGGTTTTACGGGGTTCTACCGCCATGATCTCAAACGGTGTTTCCTGGTAAGCATCATTGGGAAAAAATTCGAATAACAGTGATTGAATGATAATTGGAGAAAATGGTTCCCGGAGTGATCGGACGCCAAATTCCATTTTAACTTCATCGGCCAGATATGCGTCTGTATCTAAAATTGAAGTATAGCGGATAAATAGAGTCTGCGGATCCTTGTCTGGCTGTTTTAAGGGCACTTCCTCTGCCACGATTGAATATTCGCGACCGTGTATTCCAATTTCCGCAAAAGCTTTCTCCATAGCAGCCTTCATTACTGTGCTGGTGAATTCACAGCCTTTGCGCTTTAGATTTTTTACATAGCTGTGGCTCGGAGCCGGAAGATAGGCCATGCCAAATGCTTCCGGATCCAGGGCAATATCTACATCTTCAGAAAAACGTTGAATAAGTTTCCAGCCTTTACTTAGTGAAGTGCCTCCTTTAAAAATACAGTGGGCAGCATATGGGGTGCTGAACAATGCTTTGAGACTGGCTGTCACCCACCAATCCTTTTCAAGGGCTTTGGTGCCGATGCCGCTCCTGACAGATGCCTGTTCAAGACTTGTTTTGCGTTCCTGTGCCGTCATTGAGAGCCATCCATTCATCGTCAATTTGCTTTAATAATTTTATGAGGTAGTCGTATATTTTCCCCGTTGTTATGCGCAGGTTATGTTGCAGGTCTTCACCATTTTCGACACGCAACAATTCTATTATCCGGCGTTCTGTCTTTGAATCAATGGCTGTGATATCCAGTTCTTCCAGCGCAAGGATCAAGAGGCTGGAAATATTTCCCGCTAGTGACATTTTTTTGGGCGTAGTGGATCTGAATTCAACTGTTGCCTTGCCAACGTTGAACTTCCGTGGATGGCCATCAGTTAAATAAACCAGTTTTGTCGGTACCTGTGTACTGAGCCCAAGCTTGTTCAATGCGAAAGCCCCACTCGGCCGGATTCGGACCTTTTCCCGATCTGCGAGGTGCTGTGCTACACCTTCGGCAGATGGTATAAGCTCCCCCAGTTTCTCGTCAAAAGCAGGTACAAAGTATATTCCGTGACTGAGTCGCCGCAAATCTCCGGATTTCACAAGTCGTGAGAGTGCCATTTTTATTGAAGCCTCCGTTCCCTTGCCCCTGAAATCGCTGGCAAAGATGACGCTTCCCCGCAAACTGAGTTTAAGTGAGTTTTTTATAGAAGTGTGAACCGAATCCATGTTACAAATTTAGGCAAAAAGGTAACAAAAATTGTTACCTTTTTAGAAAGAAAAGTAACACTTGTTTATTTTACTTTTCGCTTATTTCTTTCCAGATATCTGACAAAGCGATCTCCACAGGTCGCTGCCCATGGTAAAAAACATTAACAACTCCCAAATAAGAGGGATTGATGACCTTGCTGACACCGTCAATAATGTCCTGGCGGATATCATCCCTGTAATCCAGATCGAGTCCCCAAAATATCCGGGAAGTTAAAAACATGGCAAAAGGAAAGCTGGTCCTGATTATTTTCCAGTTATCCCTGATTCCGGTTTGTGAAAGTAATGGAAACGCGGTATTGATAGGTGATACCCAAAAATGACTGCTCCATGTACTGCTATCAGGAAATTTCAAGTGATGTTTTTGCGGATGCTGGTTGTATAAAAGCAAATGTGCATAAGGCAAATTACTTTGAATTCGTTCCAACTGCGGTAATTCGATGGATTCAAAGTTGCCAGAATTAAAATTTCTTTTGGCTTCAAGGGCTGCCACACCCCGTAAATATTCTCCACTGCTAAACTGGATATTTACGATTAAAGCAATGTCGCCATAGTTTGTTTCAGCTTTACCCCTGTTTTTATACGAACGCCAGGCAACGATTTTGGACCAATCATTAAAATGAATCCTACGGTCTCCGAACACCCTGCGTAAACACCGCATTAATAGAAAGGAAATATGATTTTCTTCCCATTCATGCGGAGAGGCCTGCCGGCAGATATCGGCAAATTCATTTTCAAGGAATAAGATAGTTTGTTTCATATTTGTAGCCGTTACCAAATTTACATAAAGCGATCTGAATGGTAAGCACCGGAAAACATATTATTGAATCGTATGCGCACATTATTAATGCTGACAAATCTGTTTTGAATTTAAACCCAACGCTTGCAAATTTTGGTTACCAGTTTCTTTGGATAGATGCATCAGAACTCGAAAGAAATTTTTCAGATCTACTCGGTGTTCCCAAAAGTGATACACGACCGCTGACAATTATCATTGGCAGGGAGCAGCATGGCATATCGCATGAATTACACAATGCGATTGTCCATTCTTCTGTATTGGGACAAATGTTTATGCACATGGAATTTCCGGGTATTATTTTGCTGAAAAAAACAAACACCTTTACGATTCAGGATGATGTCAATGATATTATTACAGAACACCAATCCTTTGCAGCATTTTATCCATTGGTATCCGATCTACTGCTCCAACTTCGTTTATTCAAGGCAGGCGAAATAAGGTGTGCTCAATTATTTCATATGACATCGGTATCCAGGCAAATTTCATTACGGAAAACGGAAATATCCATTGGGTCTGCCGGAACATTTACACTGACTCGTGATGATACCGAAGCCCTTTCGCGCAGGCTAAAAATAAAATACGACGCCAATGCGCTGACGGAAATGCCCGTTAAAAATTTCAATATCGTGTATGATATTCCAGATGCCCGGATCAGGTTTATCACCTTAATGACCTGCCTGGAAAGTTTATTTAACTTAGGAAAGGATCAAATAGCCCATACCATTGCAAGACATCTTTCTATTATCTTATCAGAAAACAAAGAACAATTTGGCACGAATTATACGAGGATTAAAAAGCTATACAACCTGCGAAAATCCATTGTTCACGGAAGTGAATACAAGGGCGACCTGGTAGACGACTATCTTGATTTATTAGAAAAAGTCAGGAAGGCAATCAATTATTGCAACCAGCCTGGTTTGACAAAACAACAATTATTTGAAAATTGCAACGTAAAAGGTTTTTAAATCAAACACAATGGCAGTTTTACTCAGGGATGAAGCATACGTTAAAGACTTTACTGGCCGTGAAAAAGAAATGGAATGGCTTACTGAAAGTATTTTGCGACGTCATTCCTTCCGCCCAATCATCATAACAGGCATTGGAGGCATTGGAAAAACTTCACTGATTAAACATTGGTTAGCGACAAGAAAATATAATTCAACACCTCTATGGTTTGATTTTAATCATTACAATAATAATGGGGAAAACAATGCTATTAATGAAATCGTCCGTCAAATTGATGGAGAGCGAAACAAAGAACAATATAAAGACAGGTATAGGGATAGGTTGATCGTGGCAATTGACAGCACGGACAACTGGACAGAACGACAATACGAAGAGGTGGCAAGCCGGATACTTAATTTCAAAGCAGTCGAGGCACTGGTATTTATCGGACGCAATGCTCCATTAATAGATCGTTCAGAACAATTGAAAATTGCGCCGTTAAATCAAAATGAATCAGCCGATTTATTGAGAAAGTTTTTATCAGGCAATATTAGTGAAACGGAATTATCAGATGCCGTTACTGCAGCACAAGGATTTCCTTTGGCATTATTACTTCTTAGCCGGTTACTGGAAGGAAAGGGCGCGCATTCAATAAACTCATTATTGAGTAAGCCCTTGTACGAACTAAACAATGGTATCCTCGTCCCACAAAATAAATTAGTCACTGCTGTTGCACCAATACTCGTTTCAGCAACAGCAAACATTGTTGTATCACTGAAGAAACAACCAGGTGACCTGCGCCAACTTTCTTCGAGGGATTTTGAGAAATTGCTGGCAGAATTACTTCGTGATATGGGCTGGGAAGTTGAACTAACCAAACAAACAAGGGACGGAGGAGCGGATATTCTTGCCTATCTCAATACAGATATTGGACGCCTGCTTTGCCTGGTGGAGGCCAAGCATTACCGGGAAGATCGAAAAATTGGTGTTGATTTGGTGAGAACATTATATGGAACACTGTGTGATGCGCAGGCCAACAGCGCGATGCTGGTAACAAGTTCCAGTTTTACAAAAGACGCGCGTGAATTTCAACAAAAACACCAGTATCAGTTAACCTTAAAAGATTATTCCGATGTTGTAAACTGGATTTTTAGATATGGTAATAAAGTATGATACCTGAGCAAGAAAACCTGCAACGTTTTATAGATGCGCAACAAACAGATTATGCGAAGGCTCTATCGGAAATTAGGGAAGGCAGGAAACGGAGCCATTGGATGTGGTATATCTTTCCACAGATACAGCGCCTCGGGCTAAGCGAAACGTCGAGACATTATGCGATAAAAGATTTGAATGAAGCGATAGCTTTTGTGCAACATCCAGTCCTCGGTAACCGTTTGATCACCATTTGCATGGCGCTGCAACAACTGGACGAAAACAATGCCAGTAGGATATTTGGAAGCCCAGACGATTTGAAATTGCAATCATCGATGACTTTATTTGCCGCTGTGCCGGATGCCCATCCGGTCTTTCAATTGGTGCTGGAGAAGTTTTTCGGAGGCCAAAAGGATAACAAAACCCTGCGCATTGTCGAAGAAAGAAAATAGTTCGCTTAAAGTACTTTTACATCGTAGCGGGAAGCTTGCTTATGGTTTGTTTTACAATGTCAACATTCGATGTTTTTATGGTTGAAAATGATTTCAGGATAGCATAAACTGCCTGGTAAATTCCTCTTAACTGTTTGGTCCTTCCGTCAAACCTGTCGTCAACAGTTACATCGAAATTTTTGAAAAGCTTATTCAGCCTACCCAGCCATTTCCTGGTGTCTTTGTCTTGGGACAAATACAAATTTTCAAAATCTTTGTAACTGGTTACATCGAATTTCCGGATTTGATCATTAGTTTTAATAATAACGATATCTGCAATCGCTGACTGCCAGTCACGGTAAATCAATCCCAATGTCCGCGATGTTTCCTTGCTAAAATCCAACAAACTTTGCTGTAGCGCTTCATCAGTAGCAGCGGTATGATCTGTTTCAGTGCAAATAAGGTGGTTGATATTTCTTGCAAGCTTCAATTGCTCCTGCGAAGAAATTTGTGAAACGATGTCTTTTTTTTCTGCGAAACAATGGACGTCGATCAGTTTTTCAATTTCAAAGCCAAGTTTGCTTTTGACCGGTTGGCTTATACTCCCGGTATAAATTTTCCAAAGCCTGCATATATCTTCGAGTACTGCTAATTCTACATCCTGTCCGTCAGCCAGCACAGACTGAAAACTGACGATTACGTTTTCAATCTTTTGATATTCCTCGCTATTTGCTACTTCGATATATGTCAGTTCAATAGTCGAAGCCCTTATCCAACCGAGAAAATTGCAAAACCGGTACAGTGTACTGATGTATTTGTATTCGTTGAAATCATTCTGCGGATGGCCTTCTTTCAGGAAATCGCCACGGTTGGATAATATTTCTTTTAACCGGTAAAGCAAAGAAATGGAGGTCAGTATTAGTGGGCCTGCATAAGTTTTAAAAGTTTCGTTTCTTTTTTCCGTGCCTGCCTGTGTTCGACTAAAATTGGAAACAAGTATTCTTTCAATACTAAAGTGAAAAAGGTAACAACAATTGTAATAACCGCAGCCAGGCATGCTGCAAACAATGTTGCTTCGGTCGCAGTCAGTTTTTTAAGCCATTCAAACATATGAACAAGTTTTGGGTGTTATCGAATTTAATAAATGTGCGGCATACATTTTACTAACGCTTGACACGTACGTTGCAGTCCTGTTATTAAAAAGTTTGTATCCAATCTATGGTGCCCCCTTTTAAGAACGATAGGTATAAATGTCCAAATCAGGGTCATAGGTAGCTTTATTTTGGAGAACGAGTCTATCCCATACATTATCTGCATCCGGCGTGCGCCACTCGGTGTCCAATTTCTTAGATGAAGGTTTATTTGAGCTGGAGATAATTTTTAGATTTAATTGCGACGCCGCGATTTCAATCAACCTGTCTGGAACTCCTTTACCACTAAGTTCAGGTATCGTATTGTTAACCATAGCAGAGATCTTACCGCTCGTATCGTCTATTTTGATTACTGACAATTCAAACCAGTCCTCTGTCATTAAATCCGCAGGAATTACTCTGAAAATAATTTTTTCGAATTCATTTTCTTCACTAAAATCTAGTGAATAGTTAAAATTGTTTTGGTTTCCGTAGCGGTCAATGCACACCATGTCATATTTGAAATCCATATTATTTTTGGGGTTCTAATAAGTTTGTAGTTTCTACGATTTGTAATGTATCAAATTGATCTGTCGTTTGCGCGCCTCTTTTTAAAAGCCGTTCTTTGAAACTATCTGTAAGCAGCACGACAAAAACATCATATTTATAAAGCAGTCCAATCTCGTACAATATTCTAATTAATTTTTTCCCAACTCTTTTATGCTTAAGTAAAGGAGGCATAAAAATATTGGGAATGTAAATTTGTTGAACCTCATTTTGAACGCCAATTCTTAAAATAGAATATTTATCATTCTGATCTGTTTTTGAAAACGCATAAATCTCTATTACTTCATTTATGAAACCTTCATAAGTATAATTTTCACCGTGTTTAGCAGTTAATATATCAATTAAGAGGTCGACAATCATCTCTTCAATTTTTGCATTTTTGTTTTTCTTCATGTAAGCGGTTCTTAGTAAAAACTATGCAAAATAAAAGCTTTTTAGTGTCAAGTTTTTCCCTGCGCAATCTTCTGAGAGTTTAACTAATCAAAACAGTCCTAAAATTGTTATGTATTAAATTTTTAATTTCATCAAAGCCAAGTTCTTTTTGACTTTCTAGGAACGAGAGTGTAATTCTTAAACTTTCTAATCTGGTTGCCACGGAAGAAGAAAAGGTAAAAGGACTGTCTGTTTCTGTCAAAAGCAATTCTTTGGGAATGTGGCTTATTATTTCCTGGCCTTTTTTACTTTCCGTCATTTTATGATTAATCGAGAAATAATAATTTTGCATAATGGCTGATTTCAAATCAGATATATTACCAGAGTACCAATGAAGAATAACCTTGCAACCTGAGCGTTTCAAGTGTCTCGTTATTAATTCAATGGTTTCCCCGGCGGCATTTCTACTGTGTATGGTCAAGACTTTATTACTATCGGCTACAGTTTTCAATATCTTTTCAAAAATCTTTCTCTGTAGTGAGTAAGAGTTTTTAAGATCAGGTGAGCCGTCCAACCCGATTTCACCTATATACCGTGTTTGAGCCATCAATTCCTCAAATAAGTTTTCCTCTTTTTGATATCTTTCAACCAACTGCGGATGAAATCCGAGTGCAGGCTTGATGTTTTTTGCATTCACAAATAAATTGCTATTCGGAACAAAAAACGAAGGTGCGTTGGTGACCGTAATGGATTTGATGCCTGTTAAATCCTCTTTATTTTTATCCTCCTGAATATTTTTAAATAAATCCAGATGACAATGTGTATCTATAAAATGACTCATCTTAATATTACATTATTAATCAAAGATTGAACCTCGGTTAAAGATCGTCTGTATACATCAATGTAACCATCCACATCTTGTCCCAATGGGCCTGTACTCCTGATTGTCGCAGTTAGAAAGATCGGCTTGGAATTTATTTTTTCAATCATGTATTTAAAGGCCATAATATCCCTTCCTTCTGCATGTTCAATTTGAAGTCCCTGCGCAGCAAAAATATCAGTCCGGTAGTTGTAATGATCGGTCAATCCGGCTGCCTTATAGGAGGCCTGTCGTATAATACAAGGTACACAATACCCGCAATGTCCATTTGCCTGGCCCTGCCACCTTCCGGAAGGGTGGCTGCAGGACATTGTTTCAGTAGCAACGACTAACTGATTATTGGCACATCCTGAAAGCATTTCGCCTTTCGTCTTAAATTGATATGGATTTTCTATTGTTACACCTATCCGCATATTGATAAAC
Organism: uncultured Flavihumibacter sp.; assembly: GCA_964245425.1. Classification (GTDB taxonomy): domain Bacteria; phylum Bacteroidota; class Bacteroidia; order Chitinophagales; family Chitinophagaceae; genus JACMLD01. Next base: position 12,488 of record CAXTMV010000140.1, read on the forward strand.
AATTCCTGCATCATGGAAAAATAATGAGGATGGGTAGTACGTGTACTATGCGAACCAGTTCGCAAAGGCGTAAGAGGAACATTTAAACTTATCATTCCGTTTTCAGGAACAATTAATCTTGACGAATTTGCAAGAGCTGAAGCTGAAATGGCGCCTAATGTCAAAAACATAAATGACCGCCCTCTCTCATTATGATCTTCACTTCCAAAAAGATCTTTTTTGGGTATCCTTACCATTGCGTAGATCCTGGCTGGTATGAACTGCGGGTAACTTTGAATCAGCGCATTATAACAATTTTCCTGGAAGGGTGTTACATCACTGCTTTTCGAATGGCTGACAAGCAATGGCCTTGTTCCATCCTCAAGCAAATCTATGGCGCCGATAAAACTGTCCATACCACCGGAAAACAAGCACACTGTATCTGTCTGATAAGTCATTCCATATTTGCTTAGGGTTCCCCGAGGCGATAATAATAATTGAGGATCAGTTCTTGGCCGAAAATTTAACGACCAAATATCTCCTGTCAAAAACCGGAATATTTTTCTTAGTAATTCCTTCTGGCTTTCCCAGAATAGGGGATCACTGACTGGTATGAATAAATCAATCATGCGTGTCCAGGAATCTTCAGCCCATTTTTCTCTTTCCACACGGGTATCAGCCGCATACATCGTTGATGCAATGATCAAAAGATCCATGGCGATTTCCGATGGTTCTAACCTTAGTCTTTTTAATGCTTTCAAGAATTCATTTACTGAAACATCTTTTACATTCCCGAATTTAAAAAGTGGGAGGGCTGCAAATTTTGTATAAGACTGCTGATTAATATTTTGCCAGTTGTCTGTTTTGCCGACGTTAGCAATTAAAGCAAACTTGCTCATAGTATTAATTTATTCCAGCAATAGCATCAAATGCTATCCTGTATATGTTTTCTACATTGGTGTTGAAAGTTGTTTTGTCCCCAAGCTGGGACACAGAAATTTCAGGCATAATTCTATTCCTGACCAATCCACTTACGATTTGATAAATATTATCCTCGGCCGCTATCAGCTCGGTAACACTTGTATTCTTTTCTGTCAATAAGTTACCGATGTCGTTTATCACGCGCTGTGCGATGGTTTCCTCTATAAAAATTGATGTCATTGTTATTACCTCTTCATTGCTCAGGCGATCCAAATCAATTCCATCTAATTCGCAAATTCGCACTACTGTATTCGCATAAGCTTGTTTGGTGATGCTGTCATCCTGCGTATCTTCATAAAGTTTACCAGTATCTGCGAATATTATGTCTGTAAGTGATGAAAGAATTTCAAAAAGAGGTTTATCCTGGTAATTTGTAAGGTTAAATTGTGCAAGGACCGCATTCTTTCCAGAGTCGCGTACACGATTGATTGTCTCGTAAAACGCCGCAACTCTTGACGAAGAGGGCTGCATACGTCTTGCTAGATTTTGTGTGTTGCCAGCAGCTTGTCTGCTGTATCCTTTCAAGGCATTCCGCAATGCTCCAGAATTTGTTGATCCGCTTTTTATAAATTTATTAAATTCTCGCCGCGGTCCGGAAAACCTGTTTGCTCCAGGTAGCCCGACATTATTATTTGGGGCCATGCCATCTCCTGCGG
>CAXTMV010000141.1:0-14034 GCA_964245425.1 uncultured Flavihumibacter sp.
GTATTTTAGTATAAAGAAAATCAAATTATTATGTAGTAAAGTTAAGAAACCGTACTAGCTATTTACTTATTTTGAGATAAAAAATACTTCCTTCGCCAGGATGATTTGAAGGAAAGTATTCGATTAATCGACAGTCGACCAAATGCTTAATACACTTTTGATAAGTCGCTTTTGATGAAATTCTTGCCTGTTTTTTTAAATCGCGGCTGTATGAAATAATTGGTAACTTAAACCCTTGCATCCTGTATTGATAAAGAATGGCCAGATATAAGCTTATATGGGAAGGACCCATATAAGGGTCCCTCCTGATCATATCCATAAAATCATACAATTCATGATTGAAATCCACTCTTATGATATCTTATTTTTTCGCGATTGTTTAGGCTTCGGGTCCGCCTGTTTAATCGTGTCCTTCTTCGCCTGCTTTTGGCTACTATCTTTATTTTGAACAAAGGCCTGTTTTTGAGACTTATTTGCAACCTCTTTAGGCTTTTGCAGTTGAGACAACTGTTCTTTTAATTTGTTGGCCAAATCCTTCCCGATATATTCATTTTGTACCAATTTTTCCGTTGGTACCCGCTGCTTATTGAGGTCATAAATTTTTAATGCCCCATTGGTGATATCTGGCGAGATATATAACTTTTCTTCATGACCATCTTTCGTAACAAAGCTGGCTTTCTGCAGATTACCCCTTTGCAGGGAGTCTACCAAAGATTGTTTAAATTTTTCATTTCCCAGTTCACTGATGGTGTAGTTGCTCAGCACCTTTTCGAGCTCAAAGCCATAATTTTTTGTATACGGTTTCATCTCAAAGTTCCCATTGGCCAGTTTATTTTTTTGATTGAGCACCATCCAGGCGTCATAGCTTTCCCCTTCTTTGTTAAACATGTGTTTATAGACAGGCCGGCCAGCAAGCAGGTTGTAACCTTCTTTCAATGTATATCGGTTTTTCTGAACAGCTTTTGGTTGTTGTCCATCCTGGACGTCAGGTTCACTTTCTTTACGGCGCGTAATAAAAAATGTTTGCCGGACAGTATTCACCTGGCCGGCTTTTTGCAATTGAAGGTCGAACTTGTTTAGAAAATAATAATCAGATGTCGAAGATTTTTTCAAATGCAAGGTGGCATCCACTTTGTCGCCTTCGTATTCTTTGGAAAAACGATGCTCAATTACCGGCACTCTTTCCTCCATCTTCTTTTGCAATTCTGGCGTATACGCCTCAGCAAAACCGGATTTTTTTAATTGGCCTTCGTTGAAGGCCATTGCTTTTTCTTCCATATATGATTGTTTTTGATAAACTGATTTTGAGTTCTAAGCTTTAATCTTTAAGGAATTTGTTATAATAGCTCGGCGACAGACCCAGCACAAATAATGCTGAAGTCACCATAATCGCTGATATTATTGACCGCAAATTCTATAGCGGAACCTTCGTCTTTGAAACAATGGGCGTTCCCTTTATCCAAAAAATATGCTATTGTCTTATAGGCAACCCAATTATTACGGTTATTGAGTGCATGTCCAATTCTGCGCGCAATTCCGCGCTAATCACATGTTTGTTATTCATTTTGCAATGGCTTGGCATGAATGATGGTATGATTGCTCACTTTCATGAACAGGTGCCTGCCCCCGTTTTTTTCCATGATCTGTACAAGAAATCGTTTTTTATCAGGAATAGTAAATTTGTTAAAAGCAGCTACAAAAGTCCTCTTAGCCTGACCTGGTACATTACCGGTATTTCCCACTACGGCGATTGGATTAATATCAACTTCCTGAGTGGCGATGCGGCGTCCCGATTTTTTATCCTTTATAAAGAATCGCAGCAGGTCCATATCATAGGGAATATTTGAAAGATTTTCCAACTGGAGTTGATAATACACGATATCATCTTGAATATAAATACCATACAGACGAAGAATGATGTCATATTTTTCGTCCCAGACACTATGAATAGACCGGCTTTGAATAATGACTTTTTGATATGGATTCGTCTCACCTGCTATCCTTAGTATTACCTGGGGTGAATCAGAATAAGCTATAGTAAATGGCCAGACCTTTCCATCTACAGTCACGACCGTTAGAGTAGTTTCTTTGATGCTGTCCCTTGCTGCTTTGACTTCCAGCACCTGGCCGGCATGTTCAACTTTTTGGGCAAGTATATCATTGCTGCCCCAATAGGCAGCAGCAATAATTTGCGGAAAAACAAGTGTAGTGCTTTTGTCTAGGCCGATGTATAACCTGACAGGATTTACCGGACAATTTTGGGCAATACCAGCAATAGAACATAAGCACAAAGAAGCCAACAGCATTTTATTAGCCGAACAGAGTTTACGGAAACATTTTATCATTGTTTTGTATTTTTTTCTTTTAACAGCACTTTATATCCAGCTTTCAAATTGACATGGACAGGCTTTAATTTTTTACTTAGTATATTTTTTGCGGTTTCTATACCGGCACTGGCCGCCTGCGCGCCTACTGAAGGATCGAAGTTGGCCAGCCCAATTGATTCTATTGAATTCCCTGCAGATTGCTTGATAGCCTCCTGGGTAGTTGCACCTGGAATATCGATACCTTCCATTCCGTACAAATCATATACAGAAAGACTTACAGGAAGGAGGGCCTTATGATACTGTATTGTGGTTATCGAAATGGATAAGCGTTCCCCGTTTAATATAGCCTTTCCGTATACAAACTGACCGGCGGGCAACTCAATGCTATCAAGCCAGACGTTATTTATCAGGCGTAATTGAACGGTACCTCCATTCATCAGTTTCTGGTCAGAATGGATAACCGCTTCTATTGAGGCATAACCACCGATGCTACTCTCTGCTCCCTCAATGGAATAAAAGCCTGCGGCGATGCCTTTACCGTCACTTAATTTATAGATCTTCGTCAAGCCAGAACTACCATGGTTGAGAGTTGGTTTTTCCAACCTTTCGGGATGCTGGATGTCCAGAATCTTATCCAGCATACCGTTGATTTGAACCATTTCAGTATCGACTGGCCCCTTTTCTACTTGTTTTGGATACCCGCCACTGGGTTTTGCGCCAGGTTCTTTTTTCATATGTCCATTTTGTTGCGGTTCAGCAAATCTTGAAGATGTGGGATCAGCGCTCTCTTGTGCTTTTGACACCTGGCTATTCTCCAGTGTAGAGTTCAATTCCTTTAGCTTACGGTAAATCTGCTCTTCGCTAACAGCCGCATCAACATGGCCATTATCAAGTGCTGAAGAATGCTGGTCTGAAAGATTAGTATGTAAATCATTGTCGATTGAATCATATAACGCATCCTCCTTCTGAGAAAGTCCTTTTAATTTAAAATAAGGATCATTGCGCATCTTTTTACGCCATTTTGCAGAATCCTGTTCGGCTATTTCATAATAGTCAAGCTTACTCAAATGCTTATCTTCTTTCAGCTTTGCTTGCGGTAATTGTAAATTGAGTCCATTAAGATGGTCAACTTCCGATTTTTTATTCTTTGCTTTACCTCCGCCCATTGCCCAGAATACCATGGTAATAAAGGGCAGTACCAACAAGGGTAATACCGCCATCATTTTACGTTTTCGAATAAACGACTCGTGTTTGTGGCCATCATTCATTTTAATTTATTTTGTTGTTCGTAATATATTCGTTCGACCTTTATTATACTGTCTAAAAGGCCCGGCCGATTCTTCATGATACTGTCGAAGTGATTTTTACTACCTATAACCAAGCTGTCAAGCCATGTATGCACACGATGGATTTTGAGGAATTCGGCATTGGAAATAGCTTCCGGCTCAACATATGTTTGGGGAGACGGCGCAGAGATAGTGGATTTAAAATGTGAAATGGTAGGCACACGAGGCCGAATTGTAAAACCATAGTCAATCGTTATAGATATTAATAACAAAGACCAGCCAACAGCAAACAGAATAATCAGTATTGCCCATCGACGACGACTGAATGCGCTCGTTTTTCGATTCATATAAATTGCAGATCTCGATTGAACTAAAAGCACTTTTCGGGCAATCGTTGTGGCTATTTTATCAGTCCCGCGATTCATCGTCTCCTTTACTTTTTTTACCATCATTACCTTGCTTCCGTTTTCAAATCTTTGTTTTCAAGCGTTCTCCATTTTTCAATTAAAAATCCATGCGGGTTATTATCACTACGGGTTACGTTCCGCAGATACCCTTCTGTAGTCAGGCTTCTGGTTACTATAGCTGTCGGCCGAATAATTTTTTCCCGTGCCAGGCAACGGAAATAATAAGGATACTCATTTATATTAATCTGAATACTGTCAATCGATATTTCCTGGCTGATATTCCCTGAAATAATACTTGCGTAGTAATTATTTTCTTTTAGATCTTCATACTGCTTTTTCGCAGTAGCATCGGCCAGGTACAGAGCTTTCATTATATTACCCTGAATAACTTTCTCGTCTGGATCCAGGGAAAAAAAGTATTGATGAAATGTTTTAACATGATCCCTTGCCTCTACAGGTATATTATCCTTCCGGTCAGCGGCATAAGCCTCCAATGCTTTACCATTGGCCAATATGAAAATTTTCTGTTGTGATTGCCGTAGGGTCTTATTGCTTTCGTATAAGCCATACATACATATTGCTGTACAAAGAAACATAACGACCATAGCGATCAACCTTACCTGCCTGAATGCCGTATCAATATCCTTTGCTGCTCTAAACATCGTCTATTTATTTACTGCCTTAGTCTTTATTTTCTCCCCTTAGCCTATTGGCCAGAAAACCAGTGGCTGATTGTTTCGAACCGTCGGTTGAACTGCTTTCATATTTACCAAACCAGCCCACATTCTTTCCCTGTTCCGCCATGCTATTGCTCATAGCACCCGCCTTATTGCCGTATGCTTCACTGCTCATGCCTGAGGCACCGCTGCCTGCCTGCATAACGGATCTCCCGGTGCTACTCATGATATTAGTTACTTTGTGCAATAAGGCATTGCCCCCACCCGCATGAACGATATAGTTTGCGATAGATGGAACCGTGAAATAACCGACGATGCCAATGACCATGAATATTAAATACGCCGTATCTGTAGAAGCGAAAAATGTGTCCCCGGCATCCTGTACCTGTTTAATGTCCAGTGCGATCATTTTCTCCTGTATTTTACCAATGATACTCCCGAAAATATTCGCGACGGGCAGCCAAAGGAATGTATTAATATACCGTGCAATCCAAATAGTAAGTGTATGCTGAAAGCCGTCGAACACAGCTATCCCGAAAACCAACGGACCCAAAATTGCGAGCACAACCAAGTTAAATGTTCTTATGGTGTCAACGCAAAGCGAAGCAGCTTCATACAGTACTTTCAACACCTCTGACATCCATTCCTTGATGGAATTGCGAAAATTGTAGGATGCCTTGGACATCGCAAATTTGATGTCGTTCCCTACACTTTCCAGCATACCCTCGTCCTCACCACTGGGATCTTGCGGGTGGGTATACTTATACCATTTATCACGATCGCCAATTCCATTTTCCCCCACGTACATCTGCCAAACCGTCGTATTCTTAATTGCATCTTCTTTAGCTTTCAACAAAACGGTTATGGCTTTGTCTGAGTCAGTAACCATGGCAGCGGTAGCCGTCACGGTAGGCTTCATGATCCCGTTTATTAGATCCAGTACCGCCGGGAAAATGATAATTGCAAATCCCAGGACAAAGGGCCTGAACAACGGGTAGAAATCTACCGGTTCTGCATTAGCAATACTTCTCCACACGCGGGAAGAGATGTACCAAAGTGCGGCAAACCCAGCCAGCCCCCTGGCAACTCCTATCAGCTGGCCGCACAACGGGATCATTTCCTCGTATAACTGTTCAAGTACGCCATGCAGGCCATTCATCTCATTGGCAAGGCCCTGTGAATGGACAGTTTGACAAATAGCTATGAATAAGCCACTCACAAAGAAAACTTTTATCCTCTTTCCCATTTTGCTTTTTTACCGGTGACACAAAATTTTATTTCTCTACGCCATGGATAATCTCCATCGCTTTAACGTCTGCCTTTTCCTTCATTCGCTGTACCGCCAACACTGTCGTATTATTATTAAAGGACCGAAGAAATGAAAGTTTGTCTTCCATTCCTTCAAATATGCCATCAATCGCCTTCACCCGCTCATCATCTGACATGCGCAATTTTTCAGCTGTAATAATATCAAGCAAAGCATCCAGGTTCTTCAAACTTTCCGCGACCAGGTTACTGTACACCTTACTGATATAGTCCAATTCAGTTGTATTAAATATTGCTCCGTTATTGAATCGTTTGTACGCTGCTTTGTATTCCTTCATCAGCGCAAGCTGCTGCTCAGCAATAGCTTCCACCTTCCAATACTTTTTTACGGTTGGGCTGACAGCCAGTAGCCCATCCAGGAATGTCTTGTGCAAATTGAAATTTCCTACCGACAAGTCCTTTATGGTGTTGTAACCACCAGAGATAATTTCATATCCTTTCTTTAGATCCGTAAGTATTTGCTTGAACTGCGCCAGTTTTTCAATATCGAGCGCCAATTCTTCCAATTCCTGGGCCTGGCAATTGGCATTTTGATTAATTAATAACATTATCATACCGAACAGGAGCAGGTATTTGATCAACTTCATGATTAAGGATTTTGAAGATTATAAAGCTGTCGACCGGAATAAACGTCATTTAATTCTCTTTTACTTTGTAGCATCATGATCCGTATCTCAGCTGCAAAATGCTGGGCAAAAGAAAATTTATCCCATACGTCGGCATATAGCTTGTCGATGCGTACCAGCCGCTGATCATCTGTCATTTCGTAGTCCCCCTCCGATAACAGGAAATCCAATTCATTAACATCCAGATCTGTTGCTTCAACCAATTGACTCCATACTTTTTTGATGTATGTGGTTTGATTGCCCGGCAATAATCCTTTTTCGGCCAAGGCTGTCCCTGCATTGTAAAGCGATCTGATATCAGATTGCATGGTTACCACAGCCATTCCTTTAGAATAATCCCTTATCGATGGATTCACTGATTTCAGTTTATCGAAATAATCCATGTGTAAGTGAAAATCACTGTCTTTGATATCGACAATTTTTTTTAACCCATTCTTCGCAATGGAATACCCCTTTTCCAAATCGACAATATAAACCTGCAGCAGTGCCATTTGCTGGATAAGGTTTTTTATCTGCGCACCTTTTTGGTTGAAAAAACCCTGCGCATGGCATTTTTGACTACACATGCTTAAAATGACCACCCATATGATTATTCCGTTTTTCATTTGATGCCGTATAATGATTTTACTGTGATAATATCATTTTCATCTTTCGACCGCTGCAAACTGACCAAAATATTTTCCGAATTAAAAGCCCGTAAATCGTTATAGTTATCATTGATTTGCTTCCCGGCCTCGTTGATGATAGCAAGCCGTTTCGCATCCGTCATCTGGGTGATAAAAGAATTTACGACCAGCCCGAGCTGATCCAGGTTCTTTGCACTGGTGGATAAAATTCCGTCGTAGACCTGGCCCATGTAAATGATTTCCCCGGCACTGAAATGCGTATCTGCCTTAAAGAGATCATACGCATGCTTATATTCAGACACGATTCGTTCTTCCGTTGCAGTTATTTCTTTTACCCGATAGTAATAAGCGATGATGCTTTTTACTTTTTGCAATTCGTCGAAGTAATCTTTATAAAGGTTGCGCTGTTTGTCCACCCAGTCGGTAATCTCGTCCAGTTTCAGTTTTGACATTTCGTTTTCCAATTCTTTCTGGGCATTTTGTAACCAGATGACCTTATTTTGCTGTTTCTGTATGGCCAAATCAATCGCCTTAATGGCTTTCTTTAATGCCGCCTGTACGACTACCCATATTCCTGCATTGGTTTTTTGCGTGGGAGCAATTGCCAACATAGTAACCAGAATTAGTATCCATCCTGCATTTTTCATTCTATATTTTTTTATAGGTAGTTGTTCCGGTTTTACACTCCTTTTTGTTTGGATCAAAGGATAGCACCCTTCCAATGTTGTTGATCACAATCGTATTGTTACTTTCATTGTAAATACCCATCCAGCGGACTAATTTGTATCCCGGTTGTCCGTTGTATACGTAAGCTATCCGGCGCGTAATGGTATAGGATTCGCTGCCTTCACCATTTTGCGATGATATTATTAACGTGTCGCGGGCTTTGCTGAATTCATTTTGCCACTCCGTTACATAGGTTCCCTGGATGAAACTCCTGACTGCTTCTTTTCTTATTATGTCCTGGCAGCTGATGAAAAAGCCTGCCGCGAGAGATCCAAAAAATAATAGTTCTGTCATGATGCGGTTATTGATTTTTCAATTCTGCCGCCAAGACGGCTATCCCCTTTTGGATGGTTCCATATCGTTTCGCGTATTGCATCACTTTAATTTTCTCTGTTTCTTCCGTAGTATAAGCCAGATATTCTTCCGGTGATACCTCTGTCCGGTATACCCTGGATAATACGCCCCCGAGTGATATGAATACTTCCTTGTACTTCTTTGTAGGATCGTTGGCCTTATTAACAGATAACACCAGGGCTTTCTCTTTTTCCGTTAATCCCAGCAATTCCTGAATTTGATCGAATTTGTTCTGGTGCTTGGATTGATCCAGCAAAATCTTACAGTCACTGTTATTGATGATTGCCTGCTTTACAACAGGTGAAGAAATAATATCTTCTACCTCCTGGGTCACAACAATCGCTTCCCCAAAGAACTTGCGGACGGTTTTGAACAAATACTTGATATATTCCGCCATGCCTTCCTTGGCAATGGCTTTCCAGGCTTCTTCAATTAGAATCATCTTTCTAATGCCCTTTAGTTTCCGCATTTTAGAAATGAACACCTCCATGATAATGAGGGTCACTACGGGAAATAATATCGGGTGGTCCTTGATGTTATCGAGCTCAAATACGATGAAACGTTTTTGCAGGAGGTCCAGGTTTTCGGTTGCATTCAGCAAATAATCGAATTCCCCTCCTTTATAATAAGGCCGCAGGACGTATAAAAAATTGGTGATGTCGAAATCTTTATCTTTTACCTTATCGATTGCCAGGATAGCAACAAACTCTTTTTGAAGGAACTCGTAAAATGAGTTGAATCCAGGGAAAAGCGACCTGTCATTAGCGAGGTGCTCGTAGTAAGCCTGCAATGCATTGGAAAGCGCTACATACTCTGACCGGCCAAAACTTTCATTTTCCTTTTTCCAGAGTGCTAGTAACAGGGTCTTTATACTCTCTTTTTTCTCTGTATCAAGCTCGTCCCCTTGCCCGATGAAAAAAGGATTGAACTTGATCGGATCTTTTTCGGCGTATGTGAAATAATATCCCTGCACCATATCACATAGGCCTTTGTAACTGTGTCCAACGTCTACAATTACGATGTGCGTACCCTGTTCGTAATAGGAACGGCAAAGGTGGTTGGTCAGAAAAGATTTACCTGATCCGCTGGGTCCCAACACGAACTTATTTCTGTTGGTGCAGATTCCTTTCCTGACTGGTTCATCACTGATGTCTACATGAACAGGTTTTCCAGTAAGCCGATCTCCCAGCCGTAAGCCGATCGCACTGATAGATGACCGGTAGTTCGTTTCCAGGTTGAGGAAGCAGGTCGCCTGTTCCGCGAATGTGTCGAACGTGTCATTCATTGGAAAATCCGCGGCGTTCCCCGGTATGCCCGCCCAATGGATTTGCGGCGCGCCCGACAACTCTTGTTTCGGAGCCGCGTCCATCTGGGCTAAGGCACTTGACACGAGGTTTTTAATATCCTTTAATTTGTTCCGCTCGTCTGTCCATACAAGGATATTGAAATGAGCTTTGACTGATAACCGTTGTTCGCCTACGGCTTCATTCAAAAAGTCATTGACGGCGTCGCGGCTGATGGCATTCTCTCTCGAATAAGCACTAAGTGAGTGGAGCCGAAGTCGCTTTGCCTCCAGTGCCTGGATGGTCTTTTGTACATCATCAATGAAAATGTATTGATTATAGATATGATTGCAGGGTAGCAATTGTCCGATGGTGGATGCAAACCCTACACTGAATTTTGATCTGTCGGTCGAATATTTATCATAGTTGATTCGGGAGCCGCAATAAGCCGGCAGGTCCGCAGCGTCCGATAAAGTATACAACTGGCAGGACTGATTTCCGATTCGGATGCCATCCTTATAGTCAATATCCTTTACAATTCTTTCTGTATGGCTTTCGTTCAAATAGCAATACCGTTCTATGAGACCTGCCTGACCTGCCTGGCTCTGCAGCTCGGGTTCTTTTAATCTTCTTAACTGTACAAAGCCGCTGTCCTCCAGGATTCTTTTAAACTGCCCGCAACCGTCGATGAAATCCTGTAGCGCCTGTGCTTTGAGCGCCTCTCCCGGGACGATAGAGGATCGAAGTAAGGTTGAGAACATTGAGCTCGATGCTTTGCGGTTCGCAGGCTTTTTGGTGAGCAGGATATAGCAATGATGATCCAAAAATGGGCGTTCGTTAAAAAACTGATCGCTGCTACGCGACAAAAAACTGCTGTCTGTTTTACTGAAATCAGGCGCATACTTACTGTCGACAAACCAATCCTGCTTATGAAACACTAAATGCTTTGGTAGGATCTTAATCGCTTTGACCCATGCCTGGTGAAACGTTTCATATTCCTGGTCGGATAAAGTAAATATCTCCGGCAACATCGCTTCATAAACAAGCGTGATGTCTCCCATCTTGGATAGGATGCAATCATGTTCAACGCCCATGATAGGTAGTATATCCTGTAACCACTTTTCCATGCTCACTATTTTCAGTTTCACTAATGGTAAGCTCAAAACGCCTTCCTGAATATCCTTCTGCTGTTGGATTTAATGATTCGGGGCACTTTATGCCTCGCCATTTTTTTCATCATCCCGTGTTCACCGTACGTATTACTAAGCCGGTAGATGTAGATGAACATGGCTGTCCCGGCGGCCAGGACCACCCCGAGGCAGATAAATGCATTGATGCCGACGAAATACATGGTGGCAAACAAAATCAGCAGGGTAACCAAGGCACCCCCGAGCCACCAGATATATTGGGCTTTCAAACCCTTAAACTCAATGCTTTTATTAATGCCTTTGTTAATCCGATAAACACTGTTTCTCATATTTTTTAATTACAAGGTCCGTGACTTAATCCGGCAAAATATTGTGCGCCGTTGCCTATCATGATATTGGCGGATTCCTGGCTTCCACTGTATTTCATTTGCTCCAGCAAATTGTAAAGACGTTCCCCGGTGCTTATCATATCGAAGACATTGGTGCTGTTAGGATTGGCGGGCAAAACAATTGCATTGTACGGTCTGATCGAATTGATAACCGATAAGTCATAATCCAGGCAATCAAAACGAGTGATGCTATACGGCAAAGTGGCGAGCTCTTTCATCTTATTGGTCATGGTAGTAAAGGCGGGGCCATTTACATGCAGCGTTATCGATGCATCATATTTATGAGCCGCATTGTCGACCATTTTAGATGGCAGGAATTGATCAGGGCTAAACAAGGCTTTAAAAGGAGCCTGCGCGGTGAAGCCGAGTACCTGCGAAACCGATTGACTACCATTCGTCTTAGTTAGTTCCAGGAAACAATGCCCGGTCGCACCTGTAAATAGATTTACATTATAGCTGGGATCATCATCTATTGGCAGGTCAGCGTACAGCGTAACGGTATAAGAAGCACCAACGTCCGGGATCTGCGAGAAACAGTTTAGCCATGCATTCAGATCTATTCCGGGTCGGTACGCACTTTCATCAAAATGCACAGTGATGTCCTGACCGTCCGTATTGTTGGGATCATTTGGAATACTGCCATTGCCGCCACCAATAGGTGAGTAACCATAATCTCCTGCAGAACTCCCACCGCCGTAACCACCGCTGTAGCCGCCGCCTCCCCCTTTACTACTTCCGCCGCCACCGTCACCACCCCCTCCTGAAAACATACTTTGAAGCAACATGTAATCATTGAAGTGTATTCCTTCTTCGCCGGCTGCCGGACTGTACGCAGTAACGATCACTTCCGGCAGTTCATCGTATGGCACCGGGAATATTTCCTCCATTTACTATGATTTTACTTATGCTGAATGCACTGCGGTTACAAAACCATTGTCAATGGTCGACCGTATTTTGGATTTCTGATCAAGCGAACTTATTTCAATCATGCCGTTATATTTTCCTTTAATCGAATCCTTTCTTTCCAGGTGAATGTATTTGCCGGCAAATACATTACCCAGGCTGTCAGTTTGCAGCAAAATAAAATCATTTGAAAATTTCTTTTGCCTGATACCCACACGTAGATACCACCTTTCTTTTTGTTTACTAACGTATAATTGATTTACGTTTATCTGATCAAATTGACCACTACCTACCTGTTGCCGTAACTGCTTTTGAACGGTAGCGAGATAGCCGTTAGAAAATGGTTGTTGGAGGACAGGATGAACATCCTGTTTTTTGCACGACAAATAAAATAAAGAACAAAATAAAATGACATATAAAGATTTTTGCATATTATTGCTTTTAAAATGAATAAAGGTTGACTGGAGAAAATTGACGCGACCAGCTAATAATAGATTGCCTCCCTGCAGTGAAGCAATTTTTTACACGCCGAAAAAACTCTTGATCACGGTGGCGACGATAACCAGGAAAACACAGGAGCCAAACCACGCAGCCGCGACCCGGCCGGTATCCGGTTCACCGCTATTCCACTTTTGATAAACTTTCACCGCCCCTATGAGGCCGACTACTGCTCCCACCGCATACATCAGGTTGGTCCCTGAATCGAAATAGCTTCTCACTTTGGTATTGGCTTCATTGATGCCCGCGTTACCATCCTGTGCGCTGGCATTTAAAGTCTCTAATAAGGCTATCATACTAACAAATAGCCCTAGTAATTCTCTTTTGCTTAAAAAGCAATTCACACTCTTCAATTTCATACTTCACACTGCTTTTACTTTTAAGAAAATTGTATCGTTATTCTATGACCACATAGCTGATCTGTTCACCCGTATAGGTATCTCCGCACCAGAAAAAACAGGTATTGATTAAAAAAATATCGGTGCCCCGCATGATATTGGTAAATGGCGGTTCGGCGTTCTGGGTATCGATGCAACCCAAGGACCATACATCGCTGGTGTTATCCTGCCAGTTACCATCCGGAAAACGCCATTCGACCGTCAACCGCGACCCAAAGAGAGAGTTTGGTAAATCCTGCCGTATGGCATCGTATGTAATTGAATTTAAGTTCGGACCGGGAACAAGTGTAACCCCGTTTGACAATATCAGCGCTTTTGCTGAGAAATGATTCGTTCCCAATGCCTGGAGGAAGTCGTCGTATGAATCGATGCACCTGGCCAGAGGTAATACAGGCCGTGGCAGCAGCGGCCAACCAGGTTTTGGTAACAATGGCCGAATATGTCTGAAACCTTCAGGATCAGAAGAAGAAATATTCTTTTCGCATCCACTTAATAAAAGTGCCGCGAGGAGCACACCACAAATCGTTTTCACATTTATTCTTTTTAGGGTACAGAAATTATTTATAATAACCTGTAGCCGGGGCTGTTACCGGGTACTGAGTTTCAGCTTGCCGAACCACAGGTTATCCGCACGGGCGGAGACACTTACCATTCTTCATCACCTGCTATTTCCCACCGTGCGAATCTATTTTCCAAATCCGTTGTATTTCAGTGTCGCCCAGTTCTATCTGGCATTGACTGCTGCTTTCTGATCGCACGAGATTGTCAATAGCAGATTCATAGGCTGTTCCTTTTAGTTGCGTGTAGCCGCGGAGCGTTATATTAAGCGCCATTATTAGTTCTTCCTTAGGAACCTGTTGTCTGGATGCATCAATAAAAAGAAGTTTTAAAGCATCCCTCAATTCTGTTGCGCTTAAAAAAAGTTTATCCTGATTATTCTTATCCGCTTTATTATACCCTATATTATTATTGAGACATTGTTTAAAAAAATTTCCTTTGAAGAAGCGTGTAAATTGATTTCGATAGTAAATGAAGATTACGACAGAATAATACAATAAAT